>NZ_JACHGY010000001.1:3760178-4101647 GCF_014207595.1 Algisphaera agarilytica | reverse complement strand
TCGTCGGCGAACCAATCGCAGCGTAACGGCTCGGGCAGCTACCAGATCCGCGTGGGCGACTACTTCACGGGCGCGGTGACGCACCTGGTGCTGGCTGCGGACGACGACGGTGACAGCTCGGCGAACGTGACGTTCACCAACCTACGCATCTTCGAAGACAACACGGCGTAAACGATGCAATGGCTATCCGATCCGGGGGACTCCGTTGGAAGTCTGGTTCGGTAGAAGCGATGCGCCGGAAGGGGCGGTGTTTCGAAAATGGCTGGCCGCTTTTCGCTTCGAGATGCTGATATGATTTGACGTGTCTGCTTGAAGCTTCGCTGGTTGATCTTCAGACGAAGCGACGTCTTCTATTTCTCCTAGATGTAATTCTGCCATGCCCAACCCCGACGCCACTTCCACACGGACCACACGCCGCAACTTCCTCAAGAGCACGACGGCGGTGGGGGCCGCGCTGGGTTTGCCCACGGCCGCGGCACACGCCGACACGACCAAGACATCCCCGGCGAATGAAGAGCAGGTCAAAGCTCCGGCGGCTCCGGCCGCTGAGCCCGAGTGGCGTAACCGGAACCCCGATATGACCTATCGCATGTTGGGGCGGACGGGGTTTATGGTGTCGGAGGTGGTCTACGGCGGCTACCTGATGAAGCCGAACACGATCGATCTGTACGAGGCGGCCCTCGACCGCGGGCTGAATTACCTCGACCAGGCGACCGCGTACGGGGGAGGCGATGGCGAGAAGGCGATCGGCGCGTTGCTCAAGCGTGGCATCCAGCGCGACCGCTTTTTTCTGACGACCAAGCTCTCGCACTACAACGGCTACGTCCGCCGGATGTACACCGAGAAATACAAAACGCTTGCCGATGGCAAGCAGACCGAGATCGACGAATTGGCGGCTCGCCTCCTCGAAGAGAGCGGCAACACCCGGCCCGGGTACCACGTCAACTATTTCAAAGGGCAGGAAGGCCCGTTCGACGGCACGTATCGTGTGAACGCGATGAAGCAGCTCGGCTACAACGCGGGCAGCAAGAAGCAGTTCAAGGACAAGATGTACGAGATCCTTGAAGCCAGCATGAAGCGAACCACGGTCGATCACTACGACGTGTTGTTCTGCCCGCACAGCGTCGAGTCGCCGGAGGCGTTTGACGACGAGGCGCTGCTCGAAGGCATGGCCGAGCTCAAGAAATCGGGCAAAGCCCGGTCGCTGGCGTTCTCGGCGCACAACGACGCCGGGGCCAACCTCACCGCCGCGGTCGGCACGGGCGTCTACGACGTCGCGATGATCGGCTACAACATCGTGAACCACTTGGCGTTGGACCCGGTCATCGAGCAGGCCGCGGAGGCGGGCATGGGTGTGGTGGCGATGAAGGTCGCCCGGCCGGTGATCGTCGACGCCCTGGAGTGGCGGATCGCCAAGCTCAACGCGATGGTCCCCGATGAAGACCTGAGCATCGCCCAGAAAGCGTACCTCGCCGCGTTGCAGAACCCGAACCTCTCCGCGGTGATCTCCGACATGGCGGATGAGAACATGTTGAACGAAAACCTGGCGCTGGCGGGCCGCAAGACCGAGCTCAACCTGGTCTGAAGCTCGGGCTGATGTGATGCACTGATTACGCTTCGCACGTGCGGCCGCCGATCGCGGTTGCCGGGGTTGCGTTTTGCTTGTTTCTCTGGGACGGGCGACTTTCTATCATGGGAATGTTGGAGCTCCGCCACGCGGCGGGAGAGGTTTGTTTTGTTGGTGTCTTTAGCGAGGTTCAACCCATGAAGAAATTCAGCGTGTGTTTGGTGATCGGGCTGTTGGCGGCGGGTGCGGGCGAGGTCGCTGAGGAGCCCCTGCCGCTGTTGCCCAGCGGGTGGCATGTCCACGACCGCGAGCGCCCGCTGCCCCCGGTGATCACCCCCGGGGCCACGAATGCGGAGCCGCCCTCCGACGCGATTGTGCTTTTCGACGGCACGAACACCGACGAGTGGTGGGCCAACGCCGAGAACGACGTGCAGTGGAAGATCCAGGACGGCTACATGGAAATCGTCCCCAAGACCCACGGCATGAGTACGCGTCGGAAGTTCGGCGACATGCAGCTGCACCTCGAATGGGCCGCACCCGAAGAGATCAAGGGCCACGCGCAGCAGCGCGGCAACAGCGGCGTGTTTCTCATGGGCAAGTACGAAGTGCAGATCATGGACGCCTGGGAAAACGATTCCTACGCCGACGGCATGGTCGCCGCGGTCTACGGCCAGACGCCCGCGCTGGTCAACGCCGCTAAGAAGCCCGGCGAGTGGCAGACCTACGACATCATCTTCAAGGCCCCGGTCTTTGAAGACGACAAGCTCGTCAGCCCGGCCTACGTCACGGTCTTCCACAACGGCGTCCTGGTCCAGAACCACACCGAAATCCTCGGCCCGACCCGCCACAAGAAAGCCCACCCCTACGAGCCCCATGAAGCCAAACGCCCGTTCTTCCTGCAGAACCACGGCCAAGTCGTACGCTACCGCAACATCTGGGTGCGTGAGCTGTAAATCGACTCATGCGTTTAGCGGGAGACGCGCAGCGTCCCGCGTTTTATAACCGACCGTGTTGACACTAATGTCACGATGAATCGACGCGGGGCACTTCGTGCCACCCGCTAAACATCAAGAGCGCTAGTCGATCACCTTGGGGTGCTTCGCTTCCGCCTCTTCGCGGAGGCGTTGGTTGAGGTCTTCAAACATCTGCATCCGGATCTTCTGGTACTCGTGGGCCTCGGGGTACACGGCGGCCTGGTTCTCGGCGTTCCATGCATTCCACATCTCCGAGAGCTTGGCCCGCAGTTCGGGCTCGTTGTCGCGGACATCGGTGGTTTCGTAGGGGTCGCTGTCGAGCAAATACAGTTCGGGACGCGGGCCGAGGGTGGGCATGAGGTACTTCGCGGTGGGCGTGCGGATCGCCCATTGCTGGCCGTTGTACTTGCGCCAGAACAAGGCCTCGTGCGGGACGCCGTCGGCTTGGCCGGTGACGAAGGGCAGCAGGTTGACCCCGTCCATCGGCTTGCCGGGCGTGTCGCCCTCGCCGAGCGCGACGAACGTCGCGGCGATGTCGAGCGAGATCACCGGCTGGTCGTAGGTCACGCCCGCCGGTAGGCCTTTGGGCCAGTGGGCGATGAAGGGCACGTGGATGCCGCCCTCGAGCAGCGCGACCTTGCCGCCGCGGTACGGATCGTTTCGCGGCCAGTCGGCGTTGGGCGACCAGGGGAACATCGGGGTGACGCCGCCGTTGTCCGACAGGAAGAAGATCAAGGTGTTGTCGAGCTTGCCCGCTTCTTCGAGGGCATCCACCACCATGCCGATGCCCGAATCCATCGAGTCGATCATCGCGGCGTAGACCCGGCGTTTGGGGTGCTCGATGTGGCTGTACTTCTCGATCAGCTCTTTGGGTGCTTGCAGTGGGCTGTGCGGCGCGTTGTAGGACAGGAAGAGGCAGAACGGCTTGTCGCTGTCCTTCACGAAGGTCGCCGCGTCGCGGCTGAGCGCGGTGGTGAGGTACTCGTCGAACGTTGCGACCTGGTCGTTGCGGTGGATGGCTTTCTTGTAGTCGTTGCCCGCCAGGTGGTTGGTCGTGCCGTCTTTCTTGAGCAGTTCGTAGACCTCGGTGACGTCTTTGGGGAAGTAGTCGTGGCCGCCGTGGAGGAAGCCGTAGAAGTAGTCGAATCCGCGGCGGTTGGGGTGGAAGTGGGCGGCGGTGCCGAGGTGCCACTTACCGATGAGCCCGGTGCGGTAGCCGGCCTTCTGCAGGCGGGTGGCGAAGGTGGTCTCGGTGGTGGGCAGGCCGATGTGGCGGTCGAACGGCGAGTTGGGGAAGTTCACATCCACTCCGAAGCGGGCCTGGTAGCGACCGGTGATGAAGCCGCAGCGCGATGGGCCGCAATACGGGTGGGTGACGTAGCCGTTGGTGAACTCGACGCCGTTGGCGGCCAGGGCGTCGAGACGCGGGGTCTCGATGTCGGGCGCTCCGGTGAAGCCGAGGTCGCCGTAACCCAGGTCGTCGGCCATGATTACGAGCAGGTTCGGACGGGCGTCATCGGCGCTGGCCGATGCGGTTAACGCAAAGAGAAGCAGGCATGACGCCAACCAGTGCAGACGATTCATCATCGAGACCTTTCAAAGAAAAGCCGCCTCGGCGGAGAGCCGGGGCGGTGTTGTTTATAGCGGATGAAAATTGATTACTCGACGACGATGGGCTTGTACTTCGCGGCCTTGGCGTCTTGTTCTTTCTGGAGGTCTTCGTAGAACTTCAGGCGGGTTTTCTGGTAGTTTCCTGCTTGCAGGAAGCGGTTGCCGACGTTGTCTTTGTTCCAATCATTCCATAGTTTCGCTAGCTCGGCCCGCAGCTCGGGCTGCTCGTCGATGATGTTGTTGGTCTCGTAGGGGTCGTTGACCATGTCGTACAGTTCGGGCTTGCCTTCGTCCTTCGCCTGGAAGGGGCGCTCGAGCAGCAGCTTGGCCTCGGGGGTACGGATCATCCAGTTCACGCCGTCGACCATGCGCAAGAAGATCGCTTCGTGGGGTGGCTCGGTGTTTTCGCCGGTGATGTAGGGGATCAAGTTCTTGCCCTCGATCGGCGGGCCGGAGGTGTCGCCGTCGCCCAGCGCCACGAAGGTGCCGGTGATGTCCAGCGCCGAGACGGGGTAGTCGTAGACCGTGCCCGCGGGGATGCCCTTGGGCCAGTGGGCGATGAAGGGGACGTTGGTGCCGCCCTCGACCATGCTGCCCTTGCCGCCGCGGTAGGGCGAGTTGTCTGCGTAGTCTTCGCCCTCGTAGCCGGGCTTGGGCTGCACGCCGCCGTTGTCCGAGAGGAAGAAGATCAGCGTGTTTTCGTACTTGCCTGATTCCTTGAGCGCATCGACGACCATGCCGATGCCAGAATCCATGGAGTCGATCATCGCGGCGTAGACCCGGCGTTTCTTGCCTTCGATGTGGTTGTATTTTTCGATGAGTTCTTTGGGTGCCTGCAGCGGGCCGTGTGGGGCGTTGTAGGCAAGGTAGAGGCAGAAGGGCTTGTCGCTCTCTTTGACAAACTTAGCGGCGTCGCGGCTGAGCGCGGTGGTGAGGTATTCATCGAACTCCGCCGCGTTCTCGTTGCGCATCAGCGGCCAGTAGGTGGTTTCGTTGGCGCTGTAGTGCGGCTTGCCCGCGTTCTTGCCGGATTCCTGGATGAGCGGGTGGATGTAGGTGACGGTGTCGGGGAAGTAGTCGTGTCCGCCGGAGAGGAAGCCGTAGAAGTAGTCGAAGCCGCGGTTGTTGGGGTGGAAGGGGTAGGACGCGCCGAGGTGCCACTTGCCGATGATGCCGGTGCGGTAGCCCGCGGCCTGCATGCGGTTGCCGAAGGTTTTCTGTTCGAGCGGCAGGCCCTGGTGGATGTCGAAAGGCGAGCTGGTAAAGTTGACTTCGACCCCGAAGCGGGCCTGGTAACGCCCGGTGATCAGGCCCGCGCGGGAGGGGCCGCAGTAGGCGTGGGTGACGTAGCCGTTGTTGAAGATCACGCCGTTGGCCGCGAGCTCGTCGAGGCGGGGCGTAAAGATTTCCTCCGAGCCGTTGAAGCCGACGTCGTTGTAGCCCAGGTCATCGGCCATGATGACGATGAAGTTGGGCCGATCCTCGGCGACCGCGCTAAGCGAAAACAACAGAACGCACAGACAGGCAAGCAGGCGGGAGCGTATCGGCATGGGATCCTCTGGGATGCGGACAGGACAGAAACCGTGGGTCACACGTCGGCACCCGAGCGGTGCCTCACCGGTCCGGCCAACTGCTGCCGTCGGTGCCCCATTCCGCGTCGCCACGGATCTGGTTGAGAAGATTATATAAATCTTTTGCAGTTTTTTGGACGCTCGGCGACGGATTTTTGAGTAAATTCTCCCGCTCACCGGGGTCGGCCTTGAGGTCAAAGAGCTGTTTCGGCTCGCCACGCAGGGTTCCGGCCACGAGCGTTTCCTGGTTGTCGGCGTCGCCGGTGGTCTTGTTGCCCCCGCCGCCCGTGCCATCGATGAGCTTCCATCGGCCGGTGTGCTCGACGATGGCGAACTGCCCGCGGGAGGAGTGCTGGATGATCGCCTGGCGTCGTCCTTCGGGCATCGCTTGGCCCCGCAGCACCGGCAGAAAGCTCTCGGCGTCCGGCGCCTCACGCTCCCCAAGCTCCACGCCGAGGTGTTCCGCCAGCGTCGGGATGATGTCGCCCTGCCAGCACAGGTGGTCCGTCACGCTCCCCGGCTCTGCCACGCCCGGCCAGCGCACCACGAACGGCACCCGCGTCCCGCCCTCGTAGCTGTCGCGCTTCCGGCCGGCGTACGGGCCGTTTGCGTCGTGGTTGTTTTCCAGGCTCGAGTGATACGCGATGTTCTCCGGCCCGTTGTCGCTGGTCACGAACACCACCGTGTTCGCCGCCAAACGCTTCGGGTCCGCGGGATCGCCCAACGCCTCGATAATCTTTCCCGTGTAGTAGTCGGTCTGCACGACGTAGTCGCCGTAGGTCCAGCCAGCGCTGCCGACGAACTCGGGCTGCACGGTGTGGGGCGTGTGCGGCGCGGGCATCGGCACGTAGATGAAAAACGGCTGGCCGTCGGCTTCACGCTCGGCGATCACCTCGGCCACCTTCGCCGCCTGAATCTGCAGGTAGTCCGCAAACACAAAGGTCGGATCGATCACGCCGTCCCGCGCAAACGCCTGGATCTCTTCGCGCAGCCCCTTGCGTTCATCCAGGTCTGCGTTCATCGCGACTCGGCCTTGGGTGAAATCGACCTCGCCCTCGATCACCAGCGCACCGTCAACGAGCAGATGCACGTCATCGCCGCGAGTCTCGAGCCAGGCGTAGGGCGGCATGTCCAGTGACGCGGACGTCCCGAAGAAGTAGTCGAAGCCCGAGGTGTGCATCGGCGTGTCCAGCACCGGCCGAGAAAAATCGATCTGGTCCTTGGCCAGCACTTCGGCGCTGTATTTCGGGATCTTCACCGCGTTGCCCTCGCGGTCCTGAAACTCCATGCCGATGTGCCACTTGCCGACCATCGCGGTGCGGTAGCCCTGCTTCTGGAACATCTTCCCGACGGTGAATTCGTCCGGTTGCATCAACGACGGGCTGTACCCCCCGGTCACACCGCGTTTGAGCCATGTCCGCCAGCAGTAACGCCCGGTCATCAACGCGTACCGCGACGGCGTGCACACCCCGTCGGCCGAGTGCCCGTTGGTGAATCGCATCCCCTGCGCCGCCAACGCGTCGAGGTACGGCGTCAACGACTTCGCGCCCGCCTCCAGATACTTCGATCCTTCGGGCACGGCGAACTCGCTCGCCACGTTCGCCCCCATATCGCCCCAGCCCATGTCGTCGTAGTAGATCACGATCACGTTCGGCCGAGCGGGATCGAGGTTCCCCGCTGAAAGTGGAACAGCAAAGAGCAAAGCCAGGAGTGCATGCAGAGCGTGGCGCATCATTCGGGGTCGTGTCGCTTTCGGCAAAGGGGGAAGGGTTACTTCAGCGGCTTACTTAACATCGCGCGGTCGCCCTGGGTTTCGAACTCTTGGGTCAGAAGCAATTTCATGGCGCTGAGCTTCTCGGCAAACCGCGGATCGTCCGCCAGGTCGTTCATCTCTTGTGGGTCTTGGGCGAGATCGAACAGCCGATACTTCGGCACCGCGGGGTAGTAGATCAGCTTCCAATCCTCGTGGATCACCGCACGCTGCAGGTTGCGATACGCCCCATAGATCGTGTCGTATTCCTCGTAGGGCGCGTTGCGCAGCAGGGGGGTCAGGCTACGGAACGCGACTTGTTTGGGTACCTCGACGCCCGCGAAATCCAGCGTCGTCGGCACGATGTCCTGGATGTACACACGCTCGGATCGACGCACACCCACGGGCAAATCCGGCCCAGCAATAATGAGCGGTGCTTTGAGGCTGTGCTCGTACATGTTCTGCTTGCCGATCAGGCCGTGGTGCCCGACCGACAGGCCGTGGTCGGCCGAGAAGATGACCAGCGTGTCCTCGTCTTGGCCGGTGGCTTCGAGCTCATCGAGAATCCTCCCGATCTGTGTGTCCATGTGAGAGATGATCGCGAAGTATTCCGCGCGGTTGACCTGCACGGCATAGGGCGTGCGCGGATACGGCGCCAGCTTCTCGTCACGCTGCCATTGGGGTAAGCCGATCGCCTCGGCATACGGGTACAGCGGCTGAAAACTCTCGGGCACGGTGACGCGTTCGGGCGGGTAATGGTCGACGTAGGCTTTGGGCGCCTGCCGCGGGTCGTGCGGGGCGTTGAACGCGACGTAGGCGAAGAACGGCTCGTCGCGCTGGGCCGAATGCTTGAGGTAATCCACCGCCTCGTCGGCGGTGATCTCGCTCCAGTGCTTGCCGCCTTTCCAGAAGCCTTCGTGCTGCGGGTCCCACGGCAGCCAGTTCTGATCGTCGGGCCCCTGCGGCCGGTTGTAACCCGCGTCGGTCTGGTTGGGCATGCCGGGGCGGACGGTGCCGGTTTCCCGGAAGACCTGCTCGGCATCGTAGAGGTGGACGTGCCACTTGCCGGTGAAGTAAGTGTGGTACCCCGCTTCGCCGAGCCACTGGCTCCACGATGTGCCCGCGTCCACCGGCAACGGCCCGGTCTCGCCGTTTCGCTTGTACTTCTGCATCGCGCTGGCGTGAGGCTGAACCTGCCAAAGACGCTGCCCGGTGTTGAGCATCGACCGGCTCGCCACGCAGATCGCTCCGCCCCAGCCGCCCATGTTGTAGCTGTTGGCAAATAGCACGCCGCGTTGGGCCAGCGCATCGAGGTGCGGCGTCTGCGCTTCCGAGCCCATGCAGCTCATCGCGTCCCACGCCATGTCGTCGGCGAAGATGAACAGAATATTGGGTCGATCTGCTCGGGCAGCAGCCGAAGTAAACAGCATCACGAGTAGCAAAACCAACTGCTTCGTCACGGCGACTCCTTCGGTTGCAGCTGCAACGGGCGCCACGGGTCCACGGGCTCGAATCCCGCGTCTCCGTAGTCGGCCCCCGCGTGACTCGCGCGGATGCTCTCGAAACGTTCCGCCAAGGCCTGGGTCATCGCCTCGGTCTTCTTGGGCATCTCGGCCGAGACGTCGGTCGTCTCGAACGGATCGTTCTCCATGTCGTACAGCTCGCCCGCCGGCATCACGAGTTTGTACGGGCCGTCGATCCAAGAGGAGAACTTCCCGCGGTAACGAAACACAAGAGGCGTTGTCCGTTGGTCGCGGTCTCCGGTGAGGATGTCCAGCACGTCTTCGCCGTCGAGGGGGCGGTCGTCGGACATCGTGTAGCCAACGATGTTCTGCACCGTGGGGAAGTAGTCCAGCGTGCTAAGCACCGCGTCGCTCTTGGTGCCCGACTCTATCATGCCCGGCCACACCGCGAACGCCGGCACACGCACCCCGCCGTCGTACAACGCACGCTTGCGGCCACGGTAGCCCGCGGTCTCGCCCATGTTGCGGCCGCCGGGTTGCTTGCCCTCCGGTCCGTTGTCCGAGCAGAAAAAGATAAGCGTGCTGTCGAACACGCCACGGTCTTTGAGCAGCTTCACGATTCTGCCCACCTGGTCGTCCATCTCGGTGACGCAGCCGTAGTAGTGTGCCGCCTCGCCGTGCCGGGGATACATCGCCAGATACTCGGGCCCGGCGATCACATCGGTATGCGGCGCATGGAACCAGCACACCGCGAAGAACGGCGTGTCCGCTTCTACGCTCGTCTCCACAAACGGCACCATACGATCCACCACCACCCGCGACGCCCCGCCGCGCAGGCTCGGGTCGTCGCCGTCCAGCGCCACGCCGTTCTCGAAAAACGGGTTATTGGTCGATCGCTTGCCCAGCCCCGGGTCCCAGAGCTGGACCGCCGATTCGGTGACAAACGACGCGTCGTAATCCCGCTCCCACGGCGGGGCGTAGTTCAAGGCGGGTTTCCGGCGTTCGCCCTTCGACGACATTGTTCGGCTGAGTGTCCCCAGATGCCACTTCCCGAAGTGTCCCGTTGCATACCCTTTGGCTTTGAGTATCTGCGCCAGCGTGACTTCTTGTTTGGGCAGGTGCCCGACGTTGGCGTTCCAGATACCCATGCGGTCGTGATGCCGCCCGGTCAACGCCGTTGCCCGCGTCGGGGAGCAGACCGAGTTGCCCGAATAGAAATGCGTGAGTGTCACCCCTTCCGCGGCCAACGCATCGAGGTGTGGGGTCTGGATCAGCGTGTTGCCGTTAAACCCCGTGTCCCCGTAGCCGAGGTCGTCCGCCATGATCAGCACGATATTGGGACGCTGGGCGTTCTCCCCGCTCGCCGCTGCAGCCATCAACACACAACCCAGCACAGCAAGCCAGCGGCGAACACTCATTCATTGATCTCGGGTAGGGGGCAGGACACACGAAGCGAGACGCGGTGATCCACCCAATATACCGTCAGGCGATCCATGAATTGTGTCTGGATCGATCAAGTTTCGCGCTGCGATTAGTGGTCCGACGTGCGGCGACGTGTCGGACGCGACAGCCCCAGGCCCGCCAACAGGCTTAGGCATGCCGCGCTGGCGGGTTCGGGGATCACGTTGGTATTCAGCACGAAGGGCACCTCTTCGCCTGCGGCGATGGTGACGATCTCTTGGTCGTACTCGGTGATAACTCCGTTGGCGTAGGCCTGGCCGTCGATCATGATCTCAAGCAGGCCGCTACGCAGGGTGGCGAGCGGGGCGTCAGTGTCGTCGAGCCACTGCAGCAGGTCGCCTCCCAGATCGGCGAGGATATGGGCGAACGCTTCGTCCTCGGCGAGGTTGTTCGTCTCGCCGAGGTCGGTGGCCAGGTTGTAGAGCTCGTAGGACTGGTCTTCGTAGTTGTAGAGCAGCTTCCAATCGCCCGAGCGGGTGACGCTCTGCGGGCGTTGTCGGCCGGACTGGGAGTAGCCGGGCATGTGCCAGTACACGTTGTCACGGTCGGGGGTGACACTGCTATCGGCAAACACACCCGAGAGGTCTTCGCCGTCGAAGGCTTGGGACGTCGGCAGGGTCGCGCTGCCGAGGCTGGCGAAGGTGGTGTAGAAGTCGGTGGGCATCACCACGGCATCGCTGACGGTTCCGCCATCCACCAGATCGCTGTTGCCGCTCCAGGCGATCATGGGCACGCGGATGCCGCCCTCATCGAGTTCACCCTTCTGGCCGCTCAACACGCTGAGGTTGGTTTGCGGCTCAAGCCCACCGTTGTCGGAGTAGAAGATGACCAGGGTGTTTTGGTCGAGGGTTTGGCCGGGGTTGCGCGGGTCGGCGGTGGTTTGCAGGTGATCGATGAGCCGGGCGACGCCTTGATCGAGTCCTTCAACCAGTGCGCCGTAGGACGCGTTGGAGTCTTCCGTGCCTGGCGACAGGTTGTTGTACTTGTCCAGCAGGTCGGCTCTGGCCTGTGCGGTATCGATCGGGGTGTGCACGGCGAAGGCGCTGTACTGCAGATAGAACGGATCGTCGGCGTTGCGGGTCATGAAGTCGATCGCTGCGTCGGTGGAGGCGTCGGTCACGTGCTTGGCGGTGCCCACCAGAGCGTCGATGGCCGCGACGTCGGTGCCGTTGGCGTAGGGTTTGATGTTGTTGTCGACGTAGTCCTGCGTGTAGTTGCTGGCGAACGGGTCGAGGCTGGAGTGGATGGCCGGTCCGAAGACGCCGTTGTTGGCGTGGTAGCTGCCCGGTGCCCCGGCCTGTTGTCCGCCGAAGTTTTCGTCGAAGCCGTGATCGGAAATGATTTGGTTGGCGTTGGGCGCGACGTGGAACTTGCCCACGGTGGCGGTGGTGTATCCCGCCGCTTGCAGGGTTTCGGCGTGGGTGATGGTGGCGGTGGACAGTTTGTCGTTGGACCCGTTGGTGCCCTGGGACGGGCCGACCAGCATTGAGTTGGTTTGGCTCGCGGGGTTGAGCGAGCCGACTTGGTAGACGTTGTTGGTGGAGCGCGTCGCGTAGGCCCCGCTGAGGATCGCGGCACGCGTGGCGGCGCAGGTCGGCGTGGCGTAGGCGTTGGTGAAGGCCATGCCTTGGGTTGCGAGCGTTTCGAGGGCGGGCGTTTCGTAGAAGTCGCTGGGGTCGCCGTAGTTGGTCAAGCCGGTGCTCAGGTCAGCCCAGCCCATGTCGTCCGCCATGATGAAGATGATGTTGGGCTGAACCGATTGGGCGCGGGCGGTGTTCACCGTGAGGCTGGCGAAGGCGAGGGCAAAGGCTGTGACAAGCTGGAAGGCAGCGGTAACGGTGAGCGGCACGCGTTTGGGCATCGAGATTCTCGCGGAGTGTGGGGGGAAGCTGATGGGCGGGGAGGGTGAGTCGGAGGGGATCGAGGCGGGGCATTCCCCTAGGCGGGGAGATGGAGAGGCTGAGGGATCCCGGGAACTTTGGTCGAACGGCTTAGCCGAGGAGTCATTGCATGGAGAGGTAGAAGTTCTGCAAGTTTCATCTTGCCGTCGATGCGTCGCGCGCGTGCGCACAACAGAGCGGGCTCATGGAGTGGGTTTAGAAATTTTTTTTCACGCTTTATCGCGTGTTTACGGAGTGGTTTGTGTGTGTGGGTGGCGCAGGCGTGCGCACGTTCGTGACACGCCGCCCCCTGGTGGAGGAAAGTTTTTTCGGCACCCCGCGGCGGCGGGACGGTTGCAGGCAAGGACCGTTCTGTGAGATGCGTGGGGAAGGCCGGGCTCGCGTTTTCAAGCGTGGGGGTTTCGGCGTTCGTCGGTGAGCCACCTTGCCGGCAACAGACACGATGGACCGTGGCGTAATCGCGCGGCCACCCCCAGCACGCGGGTCGAGGACGACGGCATTTACTTTGGAACATTGGGTGTGGGCCGATACATGCCAGGTGTTCGATGCCGAGCGTTCGCTCTTTGACAATTTGGGCCGCGAGAGCGTTGAACGGAGGCCATTATTGGAACACCGCTCAATCGGGTGGAGCTGAATTGGGAGCCCGGATTTCCAATTGGAACACTCTGAAACAAAATTGGAAAAATGTACCAAATCTTCTTTTTATGAGGATTTTCTGGCTTACAATGAGAACGATCAGTTCCATCTCCGGGGTTCAACCGTCTCCGATTCCATCCTCCTTTTCTTACTCTCATCTGGAGTCTGTTCCATGCCCAAGCGTCACGGCTTTACCCTTATCGAACTCCTCGTGGTGATCTCGATCATCGCGCTGCTGATCGGCATCCTGCTCCCCGCCCTCGGCGCCGCCCGCCGCACCGCTCGCCAAATGGCCAGCAACACCCAGATCCGCGGCATCCATCAAGGGATGGTTACGTTCGCTCAATCCAACAAGACAGGCGGCAAAGACGGATTCTTCCCCGGGATCGATCCTGATGGGACTTTCCACCCAGGTCTGGCACCTATCTCTGGTACCCAGTTTGGCGGCACACCCACACTGCCCAACCTCAGCGTGGCATTGATGGTAAACGGCGACTTCTTTCCTCCTGAATATTGCAATAGCCCTGCCGACGAGAGTGTTGAACCTGCGGACATTTCTGTTGCGGTACCCGAAATTACGAATTTCAATTTCTCTTATGCCATGATCCAATTACATAGCGGCCCGCCCGGACCAACCCCAGGGATGGTTGTTCCTGACCGGGAACGTGCGGTTGAGTGGAAAGAAACACTCAATACGGCAGCCGCAATTATCTCGGATAAAAATACGGGTGGATTGGATGCCACGATTAGCTCTGTTTGGACCGAGCAGAACTCAGGTGATTGGCGTGGAGGCATTTCTCGCAACGACAACTCCGTCGAATTTGCAACCTCCGAGTTTGTCGAGCAAACCAAGTACGGCAACAATGCGGTGACCGCGCAGGACAATCTGTTTGCTGTGGACGGTGCCGGGGTCGCCGATGCGGACGCCGCGATGGTGATCAATGCCTGGAACGTCCACACCGGCCACTAAGCTTTCCTGAAGCCCAGCATTTTCTCAACAGCCTTCACACTGAATTGCCAGCGGCGTACTCGTCGCTGGCAATTTGTTTTGCGTGCCGCACTTGTATCAACACCGTTGTGCGAGCCTTAAGGGCGGCAGCGGTGTTTTCGCACTTCGCGTGTGACGTGATTTGAACTGTTCCAATTTTTTCATTGCCCCGTACTCCGCCTGCTGATATATTTCAGCCTCCTCTGATTTCTCCCCTTTGTTCCCCTCCCCCGTTTCCCTCCCGGACCTCTTCCAATGAGTGCATGTGTTTTTCGTACGGTGGCGCTGTCGATCCTTTCGGTGGCGGTTTGTGTCCCTGCTTCGCTGGCGGTCGAATCGCCCTGGCGGCCCAACGACCGGATCGCGGTGTCGATGGATGGCAACGGCGAATCGGCGCGGACCAACAACAAACACACCGTCGCGGACCCCGACGACATCGGGGCGTCGGCAGTGGCCTTGGCGATCATGGCCAAGCAGGGCGTGCAGGACCAGCTCGTGCACTTCGACTTCAACAACTGGCTCGACGTCGGCCCGGTGCCCGAAGACAAGGACCGCATGACCCCCAGCGTCATACCCGCGATCGACAAATGGGGCTTCAACCCCGAGGTGTTCTTCGACCTGACCAAGCAGCTCGACGAGGGCATCGCCAACCTCACCGCAGCGATCAACGCGTCGAGCGAGGACAGCCACCTGTTCATCATCGCGGCGGGGCCAGTGGAATCGATCTACCGCGCGGTCGCGGCGGCCGAGCCTTCGAAACGTCAGTACACCTCGATCATTTCGCACTCGATCTACAACGAGACGCAGCTGATCCAGGACAACCACCGCACGATCGACGACTTCAAGCCGTTCTTCGAAAACGACGGTATGGGTTACATCAAGATCAAAGACCAAAACGCCTCCGAGAAGCCGCAGGTGCTCTGGCACGCGGGCAAGGCTTTCCACGTGTTTGGCTTTCTCCGCGAGAGCCCGGACCCGGATTTCCGCTGGCTCTATACCCGGATCCAGGCCCACACCTACAACAAGGCCGACGTGTCGGACGCGGGCATGGTCTACTTCCTGCTGCTGAACGACGAAAACGGTAGCCCGAACAAGCTCCGCAACCTGATGGGTGAGAGCATGGGCCCGCTGGAAGACCTCGTCGTCGGCGAGATGACCGGGAACCTGATCGTCGTCGAGGCCGAGCGCATGGACATCGGCTCGGGCTGGGAGATCAAGAAGGACAAGCTCGCGTCGGGCGGTTTCTACGTGACCTACACCGCCAACAACAGCTACCAGAAGGTGACCGGCCACCGCCTCAAGGGCAAGATCAAGATCAAAGAGCCCGGTCGGTACACGATTAAATGGTCGATGCGTCAGCCCGACGGCGTGGCGGGCGACCACGCCAACGACGTCTGGATCAACTTCCCCGACGCCACGCAGATCGGCCACGGTGAGATCACCGGCTTCAACAAGTTCGTCGGCCGGAGCAAAGGCACGTTCGGCACCAACGGTACCGTGGAAGTGAAGCACAAGCACGCCTGGCTGACGGTCGAGTTCCCCAAGCCGGGGATCTACTCGGTCGAGATCGCGGGCCGTTCGCAGGGCCTGCAGTTCGACCGCCTGCTGCTGTTCAACGGGATGGACCTTGGCGAAGCGAAGGCCCACCTCCTCGTCGCGGAACGCTGAGCCCCGCTTTTGGTTGATTTAGTCATGGGTGAGCATGCCGCGCTCTGCGCTGCCAAATGTTGATTCGGACTTTGGGCGAAGTGAAGGTAGAATACGGCACGCTCCTTCGAGCGATATTGTCAAATGTTTAATCGCCCACAACCTGCTTCCCCCTTCGCGAATCCTTACCCATGACTATCCGATCTTTTTTTGTGTTCCTGGCTGCGATGTCTGTCTCCGCTTCGGTTGTCGCTCACGAGTTTGAGCATCAGCCCGGTTTCCCCGAAGTCCCCGCAGAGTGGGGCACCGTCGGCGACGGGCACGGCGAGATCGCGGTTGCGTCCAACGGCGAGATCTACGTCTCGGTCATGGGCGGTGAGCAGCCGGGCCTGCAGGTGTACTCGGCCGAGGGCAAGTATCTGCGTAACGTGCCGGGCGCACCGAAAGACTTCCACGGCTTCGTGATCCAACAGGAAGACGACGGCGAGTTCCTCTACGGCGTCGGCCTGTGGTCGGGAACGCTCACCAAGATGAAGCTCGACGGCACGGTCGTCTTCGCCACGCCGGTGACCGCGATCCCCGAGAAGTATTTCTGGAAGAAGAAGGACAGCGACGAGATCAACCCGCGGTTCACGTCGTGCGCGGTTTCGCCGGACGGGACCATCTACGTGGTTGACGGCTACGCCACGGACAACATCCACCTCTACGACGCGGATGGCAGCTACCGCGAGACTTGGGTGGGCCGGGCCGAGCCGTACAACTTCAAGAACCTGCACAAGATCCATATCGACCCGCGCTACGACGAGCCGCGCATCCTCGGGTGCGACCGGGCGAACCTGCGGCTGGTGCACCTGTCGCTGGACGGCGAGTTTCTGGGCGACTTCGCCACCGACCTGCGTCGCCCCTCGGCCGCGGCGTTCCACGGGCCGTATGTCGCCATCGCCGAGATCCACGGCCGGATCAGCGTGCTCGACAAGGACGGCAACATCGACACCACGATGGGCACCAACGACGACAAGTACAACGGCAACCGCACCCCGCCCGAGCAGTGGCGGGAAGGCATCGTCACGTCGCCGCACGGCATCGCGTTTGACGCCGACGGCAACATCCTGATGACCGAGTACAGCAAGTTCGGGCGTATCCTGAAATACACCCCGACCTCGCAGTCCGGCAAGACCGAACTGATCCACGACGACATCCTCGGCTCGTTCCGGCCCGCCAAGGGGTGGATGGTCGCCGACTCGGTCGAGGCCGTGGCAGGGGAAAGCCGGTTCGTGGCGGAGGCGGTCGAGCAGGGCGGTTCGATACTGTTCAACGGCGCCGAGAAGAACCGCGCGGCCTACCTCTTCACCGAGGCGGAGTTCCAGGACGTGTCGATCCAGCTCGAGTTCATGGTGCCCAAGGGCTCCAATGCGGGGGTCTACGTCATGGGGCGTTACGAGATCCAGATCCTCGACAGCTACGGCAAGCCGGAGGTGAAGCACTCCGACCTGGGCGGCGTCTACCAGCGGTGGCGCAGCAAGGAAGACGCGGAGGCCAAAGGCCTGCCGCAGGGTTACGAAGGTGTCGCGCCGAAGGTCAACGCCGCGAAAGCGCCCGGCGAATGGCAGACGATGGACATCGTGTTCCACGCCCCGCGTTTTGATGCCGAGGGCAAGAAGACGCAGAACGCCCGCTTCAAAACCGTGCACGTCAACGGCCAACTCGTGCAGACCGATGTCGAAGTGACCGGTCCGACGCGGGCCGCGCCGCTGCGGGGCGAAGAAGCCACGGGCCCCATCGCGATCCAGGGCGACCACGGGCCGATCGCGATCCGCAGCTATGTGGTGACCCCGCTTACCGCCGGTTCGGGCGGGTAAGCGGGGCCTTGTGCCGTCGAAGATAGGCGGGTTCGTTTGGACTAGTCGAGACGGCGGTGGCGGCGTTGTCCGATGAGGGCGCCGCCGATCGTGAGGATCGCCAGCGAGGCGGGCTCGGGGATCGGCCGCGGGGTGTTCATCAGCGTGGCCAGGGCCGGGTCGAAGTTGGCGAGGCCGGCGTGGACGTTGATGTGGCCGTTCATGTCGAACTCTGTGGCCTGGGTATCGATGAACATGAAGCGCGTGCTGTTGTTGGCTCCGGGCAGGTCGGGGGGAACAATCGTGCCCGCGGAGAACGCGAAGCGGATGCCGTCGCCATCGCCCACCGAGCGGAGGGCCGTGGTCGGGGCGGTGTCGCCGAGCCCGTCGGTCCGGTAGTTGACGTTGGCGTCGTAGCCCTGGAAGCCGAAGGCATCGACCGAGCCGAGTGGGAAAGTGAACTCGTCGTTGTTGAGGAAGCGGTAGTAGAAGTCCAGCGTGTTATCGAGGGAGGAGCGGACGACGCGGATCTGGAGGCTGGTGGCGTAGCCGGTGGTGGGGTCCATCGGGTCGCCGACGAAGTTCAGGGCCCGGATCTCGTCGTGGATCACGGTGCCGGCGAGTTGCGGCTCGGCGGCGACGGTTGTGCCGGGGAGCGCCGCGACGCAGCCGGGGATGTTGAGGGGCGCCGCGTCGGCCGTGGGCAGAGCGAACAGGGAAGCGGCGGCAAGGGCGGGGACGGCCAGTAAACGGGTGAGCATGGGGGTTCTCCTTGGGGTTGCCAGGGATACGCCGGGAAGCCTGCGGTCTTGCGCGGATGCTCGATTTTTTTGCGGGGCTTGCGTTCTTTGCGTGCAACGTTTCTCACGCTTCGGGAAGCGGCGATGCCGGCGGTAGACAGCCGAGCGGCATCGCCGTTACGCTACCGGCCGTGCAAGAGAGCCTCACTCCACCCGCCGCGTCCGATTCGCCTGAGAAAGAATCTGCCGCCCCCGAGCAAACCGGTGCCGGCGAACCCGTGCAACCCAAACCCACGCGGGTCCGCCTGAACTACTTCGATTACTTCCGGGCGTTTGCGATCATCGTGATTGTTGTGGGGCACAGCTACTGGCCGTGGCAGCAGGACACGCCCTACGAGCTGACGCTGGGCAACCTCATCACGGGCGGCACGGCGATGTTCGTGTTCATCTCCGGGTTCTTCTTCCACCACGTGTTCTACCCGCGGTACCACTACCGCAAGTTCCTGACCAAGAAGGCCAAGGCGGTGTTTCTGCCGTACCTGATCCTGTCGGTGCTGGGGTTTCTGGTGATCGTCGTCGCGTTGGACGAGTCGCACCGCTACCTCGAAAGACAGTCGGGCGACCTGGTTCATAACGTCAAGCTGTTGATTCAGTATGTGTGGACGGGGCGGATCCTGACCGCGTATTGGTACATCCCGTTCATCACGATCGTGTTCCTGATGTCGCCGATGTTCATCCGCTACATCAAGCTGCCCGCGGCGTGGCAGGGCGGGATCCTGCTGGCGTGGATGGGGGTTTCGATGTGGGTGCATCGGCCGCTCGCGCAGATCAGCCCGATCCACTCGGTGGTGTACTTCGTGCCGTTTTACATGCTGGGGATCGTGGTGTCGCAGCACCAGACGAAGGTGCTGGAGGTGATCCGCAACCGGACGGTGCTGCTGGGGCTGATCGTGTTGGGGATCGCCGCGGCACAGGCGTTTTTTGTGGGCCAGCAGGGCAACTACGAGAAGAAGAGCATGCTCGCCTACAACGGCATCGACCTGATGCTGCTGCAAAAGATCGCGCTGATCTTCTTTGCGTTGTCGCTGCTCTCGAAGATCGATCACCTGGAGCTGCGCTGGCTTAAGTTCATCGCGTCGTGCAGCTTCGCGTTGTTCTTTATCCACCCCTGGGTGTTGTTTGGGTTGCACTACTTCGACACGACCGACTACCTGGAGCCGATGGTGCCGGGCGGGCTGATCTTCCCGATCAAGGCGGTGATTGTCTTCGGGCTGAGCCTGGTCGTTTCGATCGCGGTCAAGCAGGCGCTGGGGAAGCGCAGCAAGTACGTGATCGGGTGGTAGTTGATGCTCGCGCGGAGCGGCAGGTTCGAGAACCAATGACGACGCTTAAGCAGTAGCGACCGGCGGGGCCGGTTCCACGCGGGTGGTCTGCACGGGGCGGGCGGTCTCGGTCTTGGCGACGACATCGTCGTGGTGCTCGAGGTCTTCGCCGACGCGGACGAGGCGGGCGGAGTTGAAGATGATTAGGATCGAGCTGATGCCGTGGCCGATCGCGGCCCACATGGGCGTGAGGACGCCGGCGGCGAGCAGGGCGAGCATGAACAGGATGTAGATCATCGTGGCGATCAGGTTCTGACGGATGATGGCCACGGTGCGGCGCGACAGCATGACCAGGAAGGGCAAGCGGTCGAGGTTGTTGTTCATCAATGCGATGCGGGCGGAGTTGACCGCGACGTCCGAGCCGGCGGCGCCCATGGCGATGGAGACGTGGCCGGCGGCGAGCGCGGGGCCGTCGTTCACGCCGTCGCCGAGTACCGCGACGGTGTGGCCAGCCTTCTTGAGGTCTTCGACGAGGGTGAGCTTGTCGCCGGGCAGGGCCTCGGCGGAGTAGTCGGTGATGCCTACCGCGGCGGCGACGCGGGCGGCGGGGGATTGGCGGTCGCCGGTGATCATGACGCGGCGCTTCACGCCCAGTTCGCCGAGTTCGGCGATGGCGGCGGCGGCCTGCTCACGGGGTTGGTCGGCCATGCCCAGCCAGCCGGCGTATTGGTTGTCGACCGCGACAAACAGCAGCGACAGGCCTTCGCCTTCGCTGATGTCGGCGGCGGAAAGATCGACGCCTTGTTCCTGCAGCCAGGTTTGACGGCCGACCATCACGGCCCTGCCATCGACGGTGGCTTTCATGCCGCGGCCCGCGACTTCTTCGACGTTGTCGGTGTTGCCGGCCTGAATCTTGGCCTTACTGGCGATCGCGACCACCGCCCGGGCGACGGGGTGGCGAGAGTTTTCTTCGACGCTGACGGCGTAACGCAGCAGGTCGGCGGCCTCCATGCCGTCAATGGGTTTCATACGTGTGACGGCGAGCTGGCCGGTGGTGATCGTGCCGGTCTTGTCGAAGACGAAGGCGGTCACGCGGCGGACGACTTCGAGCTCGGCCACCGACTTCACGTACACCCCCAAACGGGCCGCGGACGAGAGCGCCGCGACCACGGCGGTGGGTGCCGCGAGGATGATGGCACAGGGGCAGGCGATCAGCAGCAGGCTGATGCTGTTCGATAGGTCTTTGGAGAAGAAGTAGATGATGCCGGCGAGCATGACGACGACGGGCGTGTAGAACGCGGCGTACTTCGAGAGTTCACGCACCGCGGCGGGGCGGGTTTGAGCGGCCTGGAGGATGAGGCCCTGCACTTTGCCGAGGGTCGAGTCTTCGCCGGCCCGGGTGATCTCGATGACCATCCGGCCGGTCTCGTTGATGGTGCCGCCGAAGACTTCGTCGCCGGGCGACTTTTCGACGGGGAGCGATTCACCGGTGATGTTGGCTTCGTCGACGGTGGAGACGCCTTCTTTGATTTGGCCGTCGCCGGGGATGTTGTCGCCGGGGAGGACGACGACTTTGTCGCCGGGCACGAGGGTCGCGGCGTGGACTTCGGATTCGCTGCCGTCATCGGCAAGCTTCACGGCCCGGGTCGGGGTGATGCGGATGAGCGACTCGATCGACTTGAGCGCGCCCACCGCGGTGCGGTGCTCGATCAGCGACGCGATCAGCATGAAGAAGGCGACCGCGGCGCACTCGAGGTATTCACCCGAAGCGAAGCTGGCGATGATCGCCAGGGCAACGAGCTCTTCCATGTGGCTGTCGGAGCGAACGTGATCATGATCGTGGTCGCAGGCCTCGCCGTGATCGTGGGAGCACCTGCCGGTGATGAGCGACTTGGCGGCGCCGTAAACAATGGGCCAGCCCAGCAGGATGGCGGCGGCCATCGCGAGCAGGTTGGAGTAGTCGGGCGTGTCGAACAGGAATCGGGCGACAACGGCGGTGATCAGCACGGTGCAGCCGAACAACACCGCGATGATCTTCAGGTCGACCTTGCGGTCGCCGGTGTCGGGCGAACTGGGAGCAGCTGGGGCGGGATGGGCGTGGTCGTGGGTGTGATCGTGCGGGAGGGCGGTCATGTACGAAAGTCCTGCTCGTGGTGACCCGAAGGGGCGGCAAGGTTGGGATCGAAAAAAGGATCGGGGCCGTAAAGGATACGCGGGTAGGTGGCAGAGAATCAAGGCGAGTACGGCCCGCGTCGATCGGTTTGATACGTCCCAAAAGCCGTGTGAGTTCAGTAGTTAACGGCGTTCAGGGGCAAGATTTTGAGGATGGGTTGAGCTACGCTGAGCAACGTCGCGCAAGAGCAGCATTCAGCCCAATACCGATCAGGAAGTGGGGGTGCCGTCCGGCTGATCTTCGTGCTGGCGGTAGAGGTCGAGGTAGAACTCCAGGACTTCCTTGCCCGGGGCGGTGCGGGTGCGGGTGTGCTGGAATCCGATCCGGTCGAAATGCCCGAGCGCCGCGGTCTTTTCGTAGCGGGTGTCGAGGCGGATTTTCAGGTAGCCGTTGTTTTTGCAGTGGTTTAACGCCGACTCGAGGAGCTGCTCGGCGACGGGCCCGTCCTGGTGGGCGGGGTCCACGCGGAGACGTCGGACCTCGGCGGTGTGCTCTTCATCCGAGCCCACCCCGATCATGCCGACGATCTGCTCGGCGACCTGGGCCACCCAGAAGTGGTGCCGGGGCTCGTCGAAGTAGGCCTCGGCCACGTGATCTAGGTCCGCTCCGGTGTCGTTCGGTGCGATCTGGCCCGCCAACAGCCCATCGTTGTACAGCCGCAGGACTTCAGACTGATCATCCGCCACGAAGGTACGCACGTTCAGCGTGCTGTAGTCGAAGGATTGACCCACATCGGATTGTCTGAACTGATCGGCCATTGATTCCAGAATCCCCAGCAACCCGCCGCCACGAGCCGCTGCTTTGCTCCTAATTTCCTATCTTAACGACAATGATCCCATCCAGCCACGGGCCTGCCGGGAGACGCCTCATTTTAACGTAAGACGTTGTTCCCAAAGGCGTACGGGCTTGTCCTAAACCGCTTCGACCTCAAAGAACACCAGTTGATCGGTTGCCGTGTCCAGCACCGCGACGCTGTAGACCGACGCCCGGAACAACGCCCCCGGGTTGATCACCCGGGTTGAGCCTTGCCGGTCGTCTGCCTGGGCGTGGGTGTGGCCGTGACAGAGGTATTTTGCCCCGTCGGCCAGCGCCTGCTGCATCGGCTTGGATTCGTGCCCGTGGCAGAAGACAAGGTCTTTGCCGTCGCCCAATTGGAGCCGACCCACGGGGTGGTCCACCGCGACATCCAGGTCGTCGGCGTATTCCGCCAACGAGTCGATGTCCCAGTCGGTGTTGCCGAACACCAAATGGGATTCGATCTGGTCCTCGCTGTTGGGTTTTTCCACGCACAGCGCATCGATCACCTCGACGGTGCCGACATCCCCGAGGTGGATCAAGACTTCCGCACCCTGCTTAAGCAGCACGTCAACCCCACGGCGGGTGGTTGCGGCACGGCCATGTGAATCCGAAAGAAGGCCGATCTTGGGCAAAACAATGATTCCATCAGCCGTGGAAACGGCTAAGTTAAGCACGAACAGGCTGGTGTAAGGCGATAGCTGTTAGTTTAACCTGAACCCGCACCGATGCCAACCCCCGAATCAGGTGCATACCCCAGCCCACCGCGGCCCCGCCACGGACGTCTGGGCGGTCCTCGGCTAGAATGCCGCTATGAATAATCGTCTGATCGGCAACCTCGCGCTGGCATCGGCTATGGCTGTGCTCCTGGCGTTTTTCGTAACCTACCGCGGGGCCTGGGCCCGAAGCACCTCGACGCTGGAACACATCGACCTCCTGGTCGACCTGCGATACGAACTCGCCAACGAATACGTCGACGAGCCCGACCAGCAAGAGCTCATCGAAGGCGCGATCGACGGCATGATCGAGTCGCTCGACGACCCCTACACCCAGTACTTCCCCCAAGAAGAATTCGAAGCCTTCAACGAAAGCGTCCGCGCCGAGTTCACCGGCATCGGGGCCGAGGTCACCATCGAGAACAACCGGTTGCACATCGTCACCCCGCTCGAAGACTCCCCGGCGTGGAAGTCCGGCGTCATGGCCGGCGATACCGTGATGGCCATCGAGGGCGAAGACACCCTCAACATGCCCATCAACGAAGCGATCAGCAAGCTCAAGGGTCCGGCCGGCACCGACGTCTCCATCACCGTCCGCCACGCCTCGGGCGAAGAAGTCGACATCACCATCACCCGCGCCAAGATCGAGGTCCAGACCGTCCGCGGCTTCAAGCGCAACGCCGACCACAGCTACAACTACTTCCTCGACCCCGAAAACAAAGTCGGCTTCATCCGGCTCACCCAGTTCAGCGAACGCACCACGCCCGAGGTGCTCGAAGCGCTGCAAGAGCTTAAGGGCCAGGGCATCCGCGCCCTGGTCATCGACATGCGCTACAACCCCGGCGGGCTGCTCAACGCCGCGGTCGACATCAGCGACATGTTCCTCGAAGAAGGACAGACCATCGTTTCGGTCCGCGGCCGCAAGGTGCCCGAGCAGGTGTACAAGTCCACCTCCGACACGCTCCTGCCGGAGATCCCCGTTGTGGTGCTGGCCAACTCCTTCAGCGCCTCGGCCTCGGAAATCGTTGCCGGTGCGTTGGCGGACAACGGCCGCGCCCTGTTCGTGGGTGAACGCACCTTCGGCAAGGGCAGCGTGCAGCAGGTCAAGCGTCTGCTGGGCAACAACGCCGGCGCGCTGAAGATCACCAACGCCTACTACTACCTGCCCTCGGGCCGCAACATCCACCGCCGCAACAAGGCCGAGGACGAAGCGTGGGGCGTGGACCCCAGCGAAAACGCTTACGTGCCCATGACGCCCGACCAGCGCCGCGAACGCCTCGAAGCCCGCCAGGCTCAAGACATCATCAACGCCAACAACGGTCAGGAGCACAGTGAAACCGTGACGCCCGAGTGGATCAACGAAACGCTCAAAGACCCGCAACTCGCCGCGGCGCTCACGGCGATCCTGGGCAAGCTCGACTCTGGTGAATGGCCCGTCGTCGGCAAATCCAACGCCGATGAACTCGTCCGCCTGGCTGAACGCGAACAGCTCACCAAGCAGCGTGAACTGCTCGAAGAAACGCTGGCCGAAGTGAACGAGAAGCTCGCCAAGCTCGATGATGGCCAGCCGATCGAAGACGAATCGGTCGATGCTGAAGCCGAAGCCGAGGCCGAAGAGACCGCCGCCGACGCCGTGATCGAAGAAGCCGTGGAATCCGCCGAAGAACCCGAGCCCGCGCTAGCCCCGTGACGCTGATCCTCGGCCTCGAAACCAGCTGTGACGAAACCGCCGCCGCCGTGGTCCGAGACGGCCGCGAGGTGCTGTCCAATGTCGTAGCGACGCAGCACGACCTGCACGTGCGTTACGCCGGCGTTGTCCCCGAGATCGCCAGCCGTGCCCACCTCGAACGCCTGATGCCCGTGGTGCAGCAAGCGATCGACGACGCGGGTATCACGCTCGCCGACCTCGACGCCATCGCCGTGGGCAACCGCCCGGGCCTCGTCGGCTCGCTCATCGTGGGCGTCGCCGCCGCCAAAGCCCTCGCCTGGTCCCTCGACAAACCCCTCATCGGCATCGACCACGTCCGCGCCCACCTCCACGCCGCCACCCTCACCCCTACCAAGCCGAGGGCTGCGGAGCAAAGCGACAAAGCCCCGGATCCCTCCACATCCGAAATCCGAAATCCGAAATCCGAAATTGTTTTCCCCGCCCTGGGCCTGGTCGTCTCCGGCGGCCACACCAGCCTCTACCGCATGGACTCGGCCGCCGACATCACCGTCCTGGGCCGCACCATCGACGACGCCATCGGCGAGGCCTACGACAAGGCCGGCGTCATCCTCAACGCGGGCTACCCCGGCGGCCCGGCCATGGACAAGCTCTCCCAGCAAGGCGACCGCAACGCCGAGGATGTCCCCGAACTCCCCATCTCGATGCTCAAACCCGGCAGCCTCGACTTCTCGTTCTCGGGATTAAAAACCGCGCTGCTCTACGCCGTGCGCGGCTTGCCTGTTGGGCGGGGCAAGGACGCGACGTTTGAACGTGATGCTTCGGACCTCTCGCCGCAGCGCAAGGCCGACCTCGCCGCCGCGTTCCAACACGCCGCGGTCACCGCGGTCGAGCGAAAGATCAAACGCGCCATCAAGCAGCTCGCCGCTGAAGGTGTACGTCCCCAGTCGCTCGTCCTCGGCGGGGGGGTCAGCGCCAACTCTGCTCTGCGTGAGCGTGTCCAAACTATGGCCAAGAACCACGGCCTGTCGATCCACCTCCCCGAACTGGGCTACTGCGTCGACAACGCCGCGATGATCGCGGGTTACGCCCACGAACTGCTCGAGCGCGGCGAGACCTCGCCCCTGGACCTGCCCGTAGTCGCCACCAGCCGGGTGTGAATCATTCAGTTGTTTAGCCGGCGATCGCAGATCGCCGCTCCCCCCGGCCCACACTGGTATCCTTTGGCGATGTCCGAGACCGTTTCCACAACCACCTCCGCCCCCGGACATCACGCGCCGCCCACGCCGCTGTGGCGGAACTTCAGCTTCACCCTGATGTGGACCAGCACAGCCGCCAGCGGCTTCGGCGACCGCATGATCATGCTCGCGGCACTCGCCCTGCTGGGAGGCCTCGCGGCAGAAGGCGACTCGACCAGCACGCAGGCGGGTACGCAATTCTTCTTCTTCATGCCGTACCTGTTCTTCAGCGTGCTCGGCGGCTGGGTGGCGGATCGTTTACCACGCAAGTGGCTGTTGATGGCTTGCGACGAAGCCCGCGGCCTGTTGCTGCTGCTCGGTGTTTTTCTCATTGGGGGGGCCAGCCAGGTTGATCCCGACCGCGAGTGGCAGGTCTACGCGATGCTGTTCGCGATCGGCATCTTTGCCTCGATCTTCAACCCGACCCGCAACGCCATCGTGCCCCAACTCGTCGAACGCCAGCAGATGCAGCCCGCCAACGCGGTCGTCTTGGTGATCAATGTGGTGTTCTCGATGATCGGCATGGTGGTTGGGGGGCGGATCATCTCCCCCGATGAAGCTTCGTCGGTCGAGACCGGGCTGCTGGTCGGCGCGCTGTTCTATCTCATCTCCGGCTCGTTTTTTGCTTTCATGCGACCCAAGTCGACGCGGCTACTCGACAGCGACGAAGGAAACGACAACTCACGCACGGCGGTATCGCTGATCGACGCGATGAAATACGTCGCCTGCCACCGCAAGGTGATCTGGTTGATTGTGATCGATGTGATGGTCTGGGGTGCCGCCGCAACCATGTACAGCGGCGTCATCGGGCTCTGCAAGATTCATTACAGCCTGACCGGCGATGCGCTCATGAAAGAGTTCACGCAGGTCAGCGCGGCACTGGGCTTCGGCATGCTGGCGGGGGCCGTGGTCATCGGCCTGATCCGCACCCGGCAACAGGCCCCGTTGGTCATGGGCGTCGCTCTGGCGATCGCGGGCTTGAATGTGCTGCTGGTCAGCGTGATCCCGCTGAAAGCGGTGACTTACGTGGGCGCGTTCTTTGTCGGCGTCGCGGGCAATGTCGCCATCGTGAGCGTGATTTCATTGCTGCAGAGCATCGCCCCCAACTCGGTGCGTGGCTCGGTGATGGGCTTAGCCGCGATGGTCACGACCGTCGTCAGCGTGATCATCTACGGCATGATCTGGCAACTGGAGGACGCCGACACCAAGATTATCTATGTGCTGTATGGCCTGGGCCCACTGCTCATCGTCGCGGGCCTTGGCTACGCCCTCTACTACCTGACCCACGGCCCGATGCCCGCAGCGGGCGGCAACTTCTTCCGCCACCTCGTGCGGTTCTTCTGCCTGGTGTGGCACCGCCTCGAATGGGACGGCCGACACCACATCCCCGAGTCCGGCCCGGTCATCCTCGCGGCCAACCACACCACCGCGCTCGACCCCTTCCTCATGCAAGCCGCCTGCCCCCGGCAGATCCGCTGGCTGATGCTCACGTCTTACCGTTTCAAAGCTGTCGAGTTTTTCTGGAAGATCATCGACCCGATCTTCATCGACCACGACGAGTCCGGCGAACGCGTCAACGCCTCCAAGCAAGTCCGCCAGATCGTCAAGCATCTCAAAGCCGGCGACTGCCTGGGCATCTTCCCCGAGGGCAACTTGCAGTACGACGACCGGATCCTCAAGCCGTTTGAAGACGGCGTCGCCGTGACCGCCCGGCTGAGCAAAGCCCAGATCGTCCCGGTCTGGATCGAGGGCACCGAGGTCAGCAAGAGCATGGCCCGCCACTTCCTCACGCCCGGCCGCCGCCGGATTGCTTTTGGCCCACCGTTTACGCCGGATCGCGCCGCCTTGCCAGAGGAGATCACGGCGGAACTGCGACGGCGGATGATTGCGTTGGCTTCGGGGCCTGTGGAAGAAGCGCCGGCGGCGAGTGATGAGTGACGAGTGAGCAGTGATGAGTTTGGAATCCTTCCGGGAGGTGTTAGATGGCGCTGGCTGAGGAGTTCGAGGATTTGGTGGCTTGGCAGAAGGCCAGGGAGTTGAATCGGGCGGTTTATGCGATCACGCGCCAGGGAGAATTTGCTCGAGACTTCGCCCTGCGGGATCAGATTCGGCGAGCTGCGATCTCGGTGATGTCAAATATCGCCGAGGGTTTTGATCGACGGAGCCGGGCCGAATTCAAACAGTTTCTGGGGATCGCCAAGGCCTCGTGTGCCGAGGTCCGGGCCCAGTTGTACATCGCCCTCGACGCCGGATATGTTGATCGGGATGAGTTCGCCCGATTCAAGCATCAAGCGATGGAAGTCTCTCGCGTCATCGGCGGACTCATGTCGTCACTGTCCTGAAACTCATCACTGTTCACTCGTCACTCATCACTGAAAACCGGAGGTTTTCCATGCCCCGTCCCGTCACGTTGTTTACCGGCCAGTGGGCCGACCTGCCGTTTGAAACCATCTGTGCCAAAGCGTCCGAGTTCGGCTACGACGGGCTGGAGCTCGCCTGCTGGGGCGACCACTTCGACGTCGTCCAGGCCGCCAAGAGCGACAAGTACTGCAAGCAGCGCTGGGAAGTGCTCGAGGCCTACGGCCTGACGAGCTACTCCATCTCGATGCACCTGGTCGGCCAAGCCGTGTGCGACCTGATCGATGAACGTCACAAATCCATCCTCCCCGAAGACGTCTGGGGCGACGGAGAACCCGAAGGCGTCCGCAAGCGTGCCGCAGCGAACATGAAGCTGGCCGCCAAGGCCTGCCGGCGCTTCCTCAACAACAAGCCCGGCCGCGGCAAGAAGAAGGGCGCTGCAGGCGACGACTTCCCCGGTGTGGTCAACGGCTTCACCGGCTCGTCCATCTGGCACGCCATCTACGCCTTCCCGCCCACCGACCAGGCGTTCTGGGAGAAGGGCTTCAAGGACTTCGCCAAGCGGTTCACCCCGATCCTCAACGAGTTTGAGAAGCAGGACATCAACTTCGCCCTCGAAGTCCACCCCACCGAGATCGCCTTCGACACCGCCAGTGCCGCCCGCGCCATCGACGCGGTCAAGGGCCACAAGCGTTTCGGCTTCAACTACGACCCGTCGCACCTGGGCTACCAGGGCGTCGACTACGTCGGCTTCATCCGCAAGTTCGCCGACCGCATCTACCACGTACACATGAAGGACGCGTGGTGGGGCCACGGCGACGGCACCGTCGGCGTGTTCGGCGGCCACACCACCTTCACCGACCCCCGCCGGTTCTGGGACTTCCGCAGCCTCGGCCACGGCGACATCGACTTCGAAGAAATCATCGTCGCCCTCAACGACATCGGCTACCGAGGCCCCCTGTCGGTCGAGTGGGAAGACGGCCGGATGGACCGCGAGTACGGCGCCACCGAAGCCGCCGAGTTCGTCCGCAGCGTCGACTTCCCCAGCAGCGACATCGTGTTCGATGCGCAGTTTGATAACTGATCCAATTTGAAGGGGGACTGCTCTGTGAAACGGCCATTACTGCGAACCATCGTGAAGCCGTTGTATCTGGCTTGGGCGTCTGCCGAGATGCAACAACAACCGAAGCCAGAGTGGTACACGAAGCAAATCACCAAAGACACCGCACAGAATTTGGTTCTTCGTCTTCCAGAACACTATCGCACTCAGATACAGAGATTTAAGAAAACTGTGGCGTTCGCAGAGCGCCACAGTTTTTTTCAGCGTGTAATGCTCGCAGAGAGGGTAAAGGCTAGCCCCAGGGTATTAGAGAACTTCATACAGCATCTTACGCCCGGAATTGGTTTTCAAGGTAAAGCCTCTGTGCCGTCCGACGAACCTACCTGTGGCACCACTTTTCTCGGGGGCTGCCCTGATCTGCCGCCGGGCCAGGAATGGCCGGAAAATCAGGATGGCCCCATGCGATTTCTCGGTCAGTTCAACTTTGCTGACGTGTCCGCGTATGACTTAGAAAACGTGTTGCCCAAGCAAGGCTTGATTCAGTTCTTTGTGGGGGCGGGTGATCTACCCTCGGGCTTTGAGATGGATGACAAAAGCTGCTTCCGAGTTCTGTTTCACGAAGAGGTAGAGGGGCTAATTCGTAATTCCGCACCTAGCCATGGACAACTCGCAGAATCCCCGCCGTCTGGCCAATCAAGGCCGCTTTCCCCATACGTCCGCTGGATGATCCCTACGGAGGATATTTTAGGGCAGATGAGCCTGGGGCTTTTTAGCAAGGATGACGAATCCGAAGACGATGGTGACGAAGAGGAACCGTGGACGGAGGAGCATGTCGCTGCACAGTGGATCGACCATATGTTCAGCTATCCGTTTACTCCGGTAGGACTATCTCAGCTTCTCGGCTGCGCCAACGGTCTTTACGGAACTAACGATGAGTACGTCCGCCTGTTGTGCGCAGCGATGGCTGAAGGAGACGAAGAACTCGCTGAAGACATAGACGAAGACCATCCCGAATGGGGCCGACTTTCAATAGTCGCAAAGAAATGGCGCTGCCTTTTTGAGATTGGGTCAGATCGCGAGTTGTTCGGTGTCAGCTGGGGCGATGGGGGAACGCTCGCATTTTTCATCCAAGAAGATGATCTGTCAGCCCGCCGTTTCGATCGTTGCTGGGCTCATTGGTCAACGTCATAGCACCGTACTTAGGTTTCCAATGAGTCAATCCCATCACGAAGAACAACGCGAAGGCATCGAGTGGAACCGTTTGTCGTGGAACGAACGTGTTCAGGTCCACTGGGAATCGGCCATGTACCGTCAACACGCCGATGCCCTGCGTGACGGCGGGCACGATTTGGCGGAGCATATTGTGCGCGGCGTTGGGCCTGTCGGAGGTCAGTCGCTTGTGCACCTGCAGTGCCACATGGGCATGGAGACTCTGGCTTGGAGTCGGCTGGGCGCGAAGGCCACGGGATTGGATTTCTCGCAGCCGGCGATCGACAAGGCGGTCGGCTTGCGTGATGAACTCGGGTTGGACACGACGTTTGTCTGTGGCAATGTCTACGACGCCCGGGAGTTGATCGAAGGGCAATTCGATGTCGTGTTTGTTTCGATCGGCTCGCTGTGTTGGCTGCCGGACGTTAATCGCTGGGCGGAGATTGTCGCGTCGCTGCTGCGTCCCGGCGGGCGGTTGTTCCTGAATGACGTGCACCCGATGATGGACATGCTGGAGGACAAGCCCGATGACCCGAAGGGGTTTGGGCTGCATTACCCCTACCTCGGCGGCGAGCGGATTGTGACCGAACAGGACGGCACCTACGCCGACGATACTGTGGGCTTCAAACACACCCGGAACGCCGAGTGGAGCCATCCGCTTGGGGAAACCGTGACGGCGGTGATCGACGCGGGGATGCGCATCACACGGCTCGAAGAGTCCTCGCGTTGCGTATGGCCGGCGTTGAAGGTGATGCAGCGGGTCGGCGATGAACGCTGGGAGTTCCCCGAGCCTTGGCGCGGCAAGCTCCCGGTGGAGTACACACTGACCGCCGAGCTGACGTGAGCGTCGAAAACCGCAGGTTCATGCAAATTGGCGATATAGAAAAAACCCACGGACCAATGTCCGTGGGTTTTCTGTATTCGATGGGATGAACGTGATTAGCGGTAGAATTCGATAATCAGGTTCAGGTTCACGTCGAAGGGGACTTGGTCGGCGGTGGGGACCGCGGCGACCTTGGCTTCGAGGGTGGAGGGGTCGAAGGTCAGCCACTCGGGCACTTCGTGGCCGGGCAGGGATTCCATGTTCTCGCGGACGAGCTTTTGGATGCCTTCCTTGAGGGTGATGGTGTCGCCGACCTTGACTTGGAGGGAGGCGATGTTGCACTTCTTGCCGTTGACCAGGACGTGGCCGTGGGACACGATCTGACGGGCGGCCCAGATGGTGCGGGCCCAGCCGAGGCGGCGGATGACGTTGTCGAGGCGTTGCTCGAGCAGGCGGAGCAGGACGGTACCCGTGTTGCCTTGGGTGCGGCCGGCCTCAGCCATGTAGCGGCGGAACTGCTTCTCGAGAACGTTGTAGTGGAAGCGGAGCTTCTGCTTCTCGTTGAGGCGGATGCCGTAGTCGCGGAGGCGACGGCCGCGGAAGCCGTGCATGCCGGGGGGGTTGAGCTGACGCTTGGTGGTGTGCTTCGGGATGTCCGCGATGGGCACGCCGACGCGACGGGAGAGCTTGACTTTGGGACCGGTGTAGTTGGCCATGATGTGTTACCTGTCGGTTGCCCGACGAGGCCCTTGTGAGTGCTCGGCCGTGGCTACGGCGTCGCGGTGCTTCAAAGTTCAGGCCCACAGCGGGCCTGCGAAATCGAGTCGCGTATTGTGGCGAAATTCGGGGGGACGTCAAGTTCACGAATGGCCCGCGGCGGCTCAAGAATATCGGCGTGACCGACATGATGCGGCAAACACCGGCACGTGTTGCGTGGACGCGACATCCCGATCGATCGGATAAGTGGCCGCCTCTGGCATAATCGGTGTAAGTCAAGTTTTACGAATACCTTGCGCGGCGACCCAGCCTGTCGGCCCGCCCCGGCACGCGGTTCGTGTTGCGAGGGGTATGGAAATCCGTCTCCCGAGCCTGTCGATCTGTGGTGTGCTGGCAGCCGTTGTGCTGGGCACCGGTTGCGCCCCGTCCAAAGCCGAGCAGCAGCGGGCCGCCGACGCACGCCAAGCGGAAATGCGGTTCGAACTGGGCCCGCTTGTCGACGCCGAGGGCAACCGCCGCTCTCTGGCGCTCGACAGCCCCGAGATGAATGAGCTGCAAAGTTTCCAGCCGTGGCTCGACGACCGCACGGCGTGGTACCACGACCGCCTCGACCGCAAGCCGGGCGTGAACGCGGGCACCCGCCGCACGATCATCTCCATCAGCGAGACCAACGTCCGCGACCGGTTCAGCTCCAGCAACGGCAGGGTGCAGGACAACTACAACCAGAGCACCAGCCGCGACAAGATCATCGAAATCACCCGCTGACATTCACCCGGCCTTATCATGTTTGGATGAGCCAACCCCAACCGCTGTTCCGGGCGTTCCTGTATCTGGCTGCGGCATTCGCAGGCGGCGCGGGTATCGGCTGCTCGAATCTCTCGGCGGTGAACCCGTCGTTTGATCTGACCTACGCCGAGGCGAAGCAGGAGCTGCGGGCGATGCGGGAAGAGCCGGTCGAGCTCGAAAGGCCGCTGGTGTTCGTCGGGCCGTTCATGGACCCGTGCGTCGCGGAGTGGGTCTCGGTCGGCCAGGCCAAGCGTTACTTCACCGACGACGAGCGCATCGGCGGGGTGTCGTTTGTGTTGTGGGACTCGTTCGACTCCTGCCGAGCGAAGACCATCCGGAAGGTGGACAAGCTTTTCCCGCCGGAAGACGCCGACTCGGACGAGACCGTCGAGGTCGATGTGATCGCGTTCTCGATGGGCGGGCTGGTCGCACGGTACGCAGCGCTGCCACCGGATCCGGAATGCGGGCAGACGCGTCGGCTGAAGATCCGCCGGCTGTACACGATCGCCTCGCCGCACCGCGGGGCGAATTGGGCACCGCTTGGGTTCTGGAACAGCTTGGCGCGAGACATGAACGCCGACTCGGATTTCCTGGCCCGGCTGGATGCGGGGCTCGCCGAGGCCGACTACGAGCTGGTGCCTTACACACGGCTGGGCGACTGGATCGTGGGGCCCGACAAGACTTCCCCGGAAGGGCAGCACCCGCACTGGGTGTCGGACCGGGCCTTCGAGATGGCCCACATCCAGGCCGCGTTTGATGCGCGGGTCCAGGCGGATATCCTCACCCAGTTGCAGGGCGGCGAGCCGCTGGCCAGCCTGCCCGCGACGCCCCTCCCCGAGCGTTGAACCCATGACCAAGCCCCCCGGATTGATCCTCGCCACGGTGTTGTTGGCCTCGGCCTTCACGATCGGGGGCTGCGCCGCTCGGCAGGTGAATCCGTCGTTCCCGGTCACCGAGGCCCAGGCGAAGACGATCATCAAAGACATCGAGAGCGATGGCCGTCCGCTCGATCGGCCGGTGGTGGTCCTCGCGGGTTGGGCGGACCCGGGGTTTGTGAATTCGTACTGGTCGAAGCAGCTGCGCAAGGTCGGCGTGCCCGAAGACCAGGTGGTGGGGCTGGAGTTTGTATTTGAAGACGACTTCGAGGACTGCCGGGACCACGTGATCGAATCGGTGCAGGAGGTCTGGCTCAGCGACGAAACGGGGTGGACGTCGGAGGTGGATGTCGTAGCGTTTTCGATGGGGGGGCTGGTGGCTCGGTACAGCGCCTCGCCAAGCAAGGCCGAGGGGGGCGCGGCGAAGCGTCGCTTGAAGATTCGCAATCTCTACACGATCAGCACACCGCACCGCGGAGCGGTCATGGCGGGGGTGCCGACGCTGGACCGCCGGGTGATCGACATGCGGGAGGGCTCGGCGTTTCTCGCGCATCTCGACGAATGCCTGGCCGAGGCCCGCTACACGCTGATTCCCTACACGCGGCTGGACGACCCCATCGTGGGCAGCGAGCGGACCGCTCCGGCAGGACTCACGCCTTGGTGGGTCGATACCCCGCCCCTGCACCGATCGCATCAGGAGGCCTACCGCGACCCGCGTATCCGGGCAGACATTTTGCGTCGTCTCCGGGGGGAAGAGACGCTGGTTGCCGGGGAGCCCGCGGCGTTTCCAGAATGAATCGCTGAATCGCGCTCAAACGTTCGCTTCGTACAACGCGATCGCCGGGGAAAAACTCCGCGACATCGGCCCGGACGACCGATAAATCCTTCATGCGAGACACGCTCCGTATCTCGGCTTGGTTGTCGGTGTGCCTTTTGCTGCTCAGCGGAACCTCGCTGCACGCGCAGATCGATCCGCTCACGCCCAAGCGGCTGGTCGAGAAATACGACTTCGAAGACATGAACGACCAGGGCGTGAAGCTCGGTCGAGGCTTGGCGTTACCGCCGGGCTGGTACGCGATGGGGCGGTCTTCGCAATCGAGTGACCCCAACTTCGACCGCCTGCCGATGCACGACCGCCTGTCACGCCGGGCGGGCTTCCCGATGCACAACGTGGTGCGTTACTCGGAAGTCGGCGACGCGGCCTCGGAGGACTACAGCCTCCACCTGGGCATCGACGGCGGCAGCGCGGGAGCGTACCTGCAGATCGGCGCCCTCCCGGCCGTGCCGGGCAGCGACTACCTGATCAGCGGCAAGATCCGCACCGCGGGGCTCACCCACGCCGCGGCGCGCATGCGGGCCTACTTCGTCGACACCGCCGGCAAGCGTATCGAGACCAGCACCCGCCTCACGCCACGCGTCCGCACCGCCGGCGAGTGGTCCGAGGTCGAACTGATCCTGCCCGGCGAGTTCGGCGAGGCGGCATACGTCGGCCTCGAGGTCGAGCTCGTGCAACCCAGCGCCGACCCGCGCAACCCGCTGGGCAACCACCAGATCGTTTTACACGACGTCACCGGCCACGCCTGGTTTGACGACATCGGCGTCTGGCAACTGCCCCACGTGCAACTCAGCACGGGCAGCCCGGTCAACGTGACGCGCAGCAACGCCGGGCCCTTCTGGGATGTGTCGGTGCGTGACCTGGTCGGGGGCAAGCTGACCGCTCGGGTGACCGTGTACGACCACAACATGAACGTGGTCATCCAGGACCGCCGGCCGATGGGCTGGGGTGCGCCGTCGAAGTGGCGTTGGTCGCCCGACCTGCCGCGATACGGCTGGTACCTCGCCGAGCTTGCGGTGGTGGAGGGCTCGCGGACCCTGCGGCAACGCACCAACTCGCCTGACGGCCGGACGCTGACCATCGGCGGAATGACCGAAGAACTCTCGATCGATGACACCGATGAAGCCGACCCCGCGGCCATCGCTCAGGCCCAGGTGGATGCGGATGCGGGCCGGGTGATCGCACGGACGTACAACGCGGTCCTCTGGCTCCCGCCGGGGACGGGCGCAGTCGGCGAAGACGCCGAGCGTTTCGCGTTGGTGGCCGAGGGGATGAGCAACGCGCAACTGAAGCTGCTGCCCGAATTGGCCAACCTCGCGGGCCTGGGGTCGGTCATCCTGTCGGCCTGGAGCCCGGAGACCACGTTGGCGGGCTTCGACCTGCGGCTCAACACGCTGCGTGAAGCCATCGGCCCGATCAAGAATGCCGGGCGACGTGTCGAGCTGTCTTTCTCGCCGGTGCCCGAAGAGCTCGCGCACACCCGGGGCGTCAATACCTACCTGCCTGCGGCGGTCTTTGGCGCACCCTCCGACATCTGGATGCCCTACGTCCAGCCCATCCTCGTTCGGCACGGCCAGCGGGTTAACACCTGGCAACTCGGCAGCGCCCGGGAGCCCTCGGCGGCCTACCTGCCCGAATTGGGATCGACCGTGGCGCGGACCTATGAGGCGTTCCGGCATTGGACGCCCGCCCCGACGATGGGCGTGCCCTGGCGGATCGATCAGCCGTTCCGGCCGGATATTCCCGAAGAACACCTCAGCTACGCCGTGCAATGGCCCGTGGGGGTGACGCCCGATCGGCTGAACGACCACATCCAGCAGCAGCAAGAGTTGGGCTGGGCCTCCCCGAGCCACAACCGCCGGCTCCATATCAAGCCGGCCCCCGCCGATGCAGTTCCCCACGCGGCGCGGGCCAGCGACCTGGCCCTGCGGATGGTGCACGCCTGGGAGCAGAACGAGATCGGCGTGGCCATCCCCGATCTCTGGGCCCGCGGGCTGGAGCGGCGTGAGTCGCTATTGCCCGATCCGTTGTTGGGCGTGGCGTCCAACGTCGCGAACCGCCTGGCGGGCTACCGTGCGATCGGCCGGCTGAACCTCGGCGAAGAACGCGTGGGCATCATCTTCGAACGCCGGGCTCTGTCCGAACAGGAAGCCCGAGCCATGCCCGACGCCCGCCCCGGCGAAGGCATGCTCGTCGCCTGGAACGTCAAGGCCCCCGGCAGCCGATCCAAGCTCGACATGTTCCTCGGCGACTACCCCAAGGTCTACGACGTCTGGGGCAACGCCACGCCGCTGGCTCTCAACGAGAACGGTGAGCACACGCTCGAACTCTCCGACACCCCGGTGTTCGTCACCGGCATCGACGCGAAGCTGGCGCTGTTCCGCAGCAGCTTCGTGCTTAACGATCCGTTCATCACCTCGACCCAGATCCCCCACGTCCGCACGGTCCGCCTGACCAACCCTTGGCCGGTCACGGTCAGCGGCAAGTTCATCATCACCGGCCCCGAGTCGTGGACGATCAAGCCGCACCACCACCGGTTCTCCATCGGGCCGGGCCGTAGCATCGAGCTCCCGGTGGCACTGCGTTTCCCGATCAACGAAGTCGCCGGCGGCAAAAGCCTCACCGTAGACATGGAGTTCACCGCCGACCGCAAGTACATCGTGAAGTTCGCCACGCCCATGGAGCTCGGGCTTCAGGGTGTTCGGTTCGAAGCCTCCCTGGCGCTGGAGGACGGCGCCGCCCCCTCGACCGTGGACGCCTCGGTGACCTGCATCATCACGAACACCGGCGATGAGCCGATCTCTCTGAGCGTCTTCGCCAAGCTCAAGGGGCACGCCCGCAAGGAGCGTCTGATCCCCAGGCTCGACCCCGGCCAGGCGGTGATCCGCCAGCTGCGCTTCGTCGATGCCGCCCCCGCGCTGTCGCAAAGCGACATACGCCTGGGCGTCCGCGAGACCAACGGCCCGGCGGTGCTGAACCAGACCGTCGGGGTCAACGATGTTGAATAAGACCCCTCGATGCCCACGCAGTCATGTGGATACCGGTCGTAACACCTGGCGCCATCGAAGCGCAAAAAAAATCACCCTCCGCGGTGGCGGAGGGTGAGAAGTGGGCCATACTGGACTTGAACCAGTGACCTCCTCGATGTCAACGAGGCGCGCTAGCCAACTGCGCCAATGGCCCGTCTGGGATTAACCCGAGCGACACATTGTAGGGCTGTCCGCCAAACCTGCAAGCCGGTAGGATGAGGGCTGTGAAGCAGGGCTTTTTCAGGGGCTTTACCGGGCGTGCGAAGCGTATGACACACGCGGACGAACGGTTTTCACGAAAGGGATTTCACACATGAGCCTGAACCCGCCGATGACCGCGGCCCAGCGATGGGGCGGCTCCGCCTCGGGGCTGGTCGAGCGTCTGGTCCGTTTCAGCGGACCGCCGGAGCAGTTTCTCACCGAGCTGCTGGCGACGCAGTGCCGGCTTGGGCAGGCGACCGCGGGAGCGGTGGTTCGGTTGGGGGGTGAGATTGCAGCGACGCCTGTCCCGTCGGATCGGCCGATGCCGCCTTCCGCCAAAACCTCAGAAATCATGGCGGTTTACCCGCCGCTCCCGGCCACGGGATCGCCGCCGTCCTGGCTGGCCCACGCCATCGAGTTGGTGACTCAGCAATCGCCCTTGGCGCCTGAAACCCAGGTGCATCAGCTGCAGGCGGCGCTGTCCGATCCCGGACGCCCGATGGTTCACCACCTCGTGCTGGTCCCCATCAAAACCCCCGGCGGATTCTCCGGCGTGTCGGCCTTTTTGCTGGACACCGACGACCCCCAGATCGTCCAGGCCCGTTGCCAACGGATCGAGTTGAGCATCAGCCTCTTGAGTCTCTACGAGATGCGGCAGGTCTTGGAGCAACGCGATGCCGACCTGCGGGGGCTGTCCACCGCGACCCGCGTGCTCTCGGCCAGCAACGACCATCGGCGCTTCCGCGCAGCGGCGATCGCGCTGTGTAACGAGATCGCCTCGCGGTGGCGGGCCGACCGGGTCAGCATCGGCCTGCTCTCGGGGCGTTACGTCAAGCTGCGCGCGATGAGCCAGACCGAACACATCAGCCGCAAGATGGCGTTGGTCGGCGCGATCGAGTCGGCCATGGAAGAGTCGCTCGACCAGGACATCGAGGTGCTGCACCCCGTGCTGCCCGAAGCCACCATGGTCAACCGCGCCGCCCAGGAACTCTCCAGCAAGCACGGCCCGTCGGCGGTGTGCAGCCTGCCCATGCGGCGCGGCGGCGAAGTGATCGGGGTGGTCACCCTCGAGCGTCCGATCGATCAGCCCCTGACCGTGGAAGAGGCCTCGTTCCTGCGGATGGCGGTAGACCTGTTCACCCCCCGTGTGCTGGAGCTGTCGGAGACCGACCGCTGGTTCGGCGCCCGGCTGGCCGACTCGGCCCGCCGTAGCTTGGCGACGGTGCTCGGACCGAAACACACCTGGGCGAAAGTCACCGCGATCGCATTGCTGGCCGGGGTTCTCGCGTTGATCTTCGTGCCCGGCACGATCCGCGTCGAAGCGCCCTTCACGTTCCAGGCGGTGACCCAACGCTCGATCCCCGCGCCGTTCGAGGGCTACCTCGAAACCGTAGAAGCCGAGCCGAACGACGTCGTCGCGGAGGGCGAGGCGTTGGCGACGCTGAACACCGCGGAGTTGCGTGCAGAACTCTCGCGTCTCGAAGCAGAGCAGCTCGGGTACGAAAAAGAAGCCAAGATGGCGGCCCGCGAAGGCAGCCAGGTCGAACGCCAGATCGCCGAGGCCCGGGTGGCGAATGTCGAGGCGCAACTCGAATGGCTGCGTTGGCAGATCGATCACGCGGTCATCCGCTCGCCGATCGCGGGCACGGTGGTGGTGGGCGACCTGAAGCAGCAGCTGGGTTCGCCGGTGAGCAAAGGCGATGTGTTGTTCGAGGTCGCGCCGCTGAGCGCCTTGCGGGCCGAGTTGTGGGTGCCGGACGGCAAGATCGGCGACGTGCCCTCGGAAGGCGCCGTCGGCGAACTCGCCGCCGCCGCCCACCCCGGCGTCAAGCTGCGGTTTGAGGTCGAACGCATCAACCCCATCGCCGAGGTCATCGACGGCAGCAACGTGTTCCGCGTCCGCGTGAAACTCCTCGACACCCAACCCTGGGCCAAGCCCGGCATCGAGGGCGTCGCCAAGATCGATTCCCGCCAAGCACCCATCGGCTGGGTCTGGACACGCGACGCGATCAACTGGGTCCGGTTGAAGTTGTGGATTTGAGGATTGTTGGCTTTAGGGGTGTCGGGGCGAAGCCCTGACCGCCCGCCGCGCAGGCGATCACAACTTCTCAAACGTATCCAAACAAGTCGTTTCAATAATCACTCAAACTTATGGCCATTGATCGCCCCACCTTCAACGAATCCTGGTACCGCGTCGCGGAGATGACGCCGCGGCTGCGTTCGTTGGTGCAGACGTTCCGCCAGCACTACCGGGGCCGGCTGTGGGTGGTGTTCCGTGACCCGTCGAACAACCAGTTCTTCCGGGTGGATGAGTCGGCCTACCGCTTCGTCGCGATGCTCGACGGCCGGCGGACCGTGGCCCAGGTCTGGGACGCCTGCAACGAGCAGCTCGGCGACGCCGCGCCCACCCAAGGTGAAGCGATCCAGATCCTCGGCCAGCTCTACACGTCCAACCTTATCCACGCCGACCTCCCCGCCGACGCCGCAGGGATGTTCAACCGCTACAAGAAACGGATGAACCGGCAGGTGCGTGGCTACGTGATGAACGTGTTGTTCGCGCGGGTGCCGCTGTTCGATCCGGATCGCCTGCTGGATCGCTGGTCGCCGCTGGTGGGCTGGATCTTCGGGCCGGTGGGGATCGTGTTGTGGATGGCATTGGTCGCTTACGGCGTGTTCAGCATCGCCGACAACGCCGGGGAGCTCTACAGCCAGAAGAACGACATCCTGAACCCCGCCAACCTGCCGCTGCTCTACATCAGCTTCGGCGTTCTGAAGTTGATCCACGAGCTCGGCCACGGGTTCAGCGTCAAATACTTCGGCAAGAAAGAACAGGTCAGCAGCGAGGTCCACACCATCGGGCTGATGCTCATGGTGCTCACGCCCGTGCCGTACGTCGACGCCAGCAGCGCCTGGGCGTTCCGCAGCAAGTGGCGCAGGGCCTTCGTCGGCGCGGCGGGCATGTACGTCGAGATCGCCTGTGCCGCGATCGCCGCGGTCGTCTGGGCCAACACCGGCGTCAACACCCCGACCGTCCATGCGATCGCCTACAACGTCATGTTCATCGCCAGCGTTTCGACGCTGCTCTTCAACGCCAACCCGCTGATCCGCTTCGACGGCTACTACATCCTCTCGGACCTCGCCGAGCTGCCCAATCTCTATCAGCGCAGCAAAGACTACCTCTACTACCTGGTCAAAAAACACGTCTACGCCGTGCAGAACCCTAAGAACCCGGCCCACAGCGCGGGCGAAACCGTGTGGTTCGTGACCTACGGCCTGGCGTCCGCGGCGTACCGCGTGTTCCTGGGCTTCACGATCGTGTTGTTCGTGGCGGGCCAGCTGTTTTTCATCGGCATGATCATGGCGTTCCTCGCGGTGGTCACGTTCCTCTTGGTCCCCTGGGGAAAGTGGATCAAGTATTTGGCGAACAGCCCGGAACTGACCCGGACGCGCGGCCGGGCGATCTACGCGTCGCTGGCGACGGTGCTGCTGATCGCTGTGCTGGTCGGCGGGGTACCGGTGCCCGACCGCGGGCGGGCCTCGGCGTTGGTCGAGCCCGTCACCTTAGAACGCATCTACGCCGGGGCGGATGGCTTCATCCATACCGCTATGCCCACGGGCGAGGCGGTGACGGTCGATGCCGAACAGCGCGACGTGCTGGTCGAAGCAGACAACCTCGAATTGCAATCGGCTTACGACCAGTTGCTGGGCGACCAGCGTCAGCTCGAAGCACGCTACCGCGCCGCCATGTCGGAAGACATCGCCGTGGCCCAAGCGCTTCGCGGGCAGTTGCGGGCTCAGGAAGACCAACGGCAACGCATCGCCGACCAACTGGCCGATCTGCAAACCCAACCGACGACTGCGGGGACGTGGGTCTCGTTCGACAGCGAGCGTTTGCCCGGCCGGTTCGTGAAGCGGGGCGAACCGATGGGCGTCGTCGCGTCGCTGGATGACCTGGTGATCCGCGCCGCGGCCGACCAATACCTCGGGCCCCGATTGGAAGTGGGCAACTGGGTCGGGCGGTCCGTGGAGATCAAGAACCCCAACCGGCCCGGCGAGACGTATCACGGCACCGTGCTGAGCGTCGCCGAGTCGGGCGGCAACGAGCTATTCAGCCCCGCGATGGGTTACATGGCCGGCGGCTCGGTGGCGACGGACACGGCCGACCAAACGGGCACGAAAGCCGCAGAAGCCTTCTTCGAGGTCCGCATCAAGCCCGACCCGGCCCCGGAAGGCGCGCCGCCGTTGATGGCGGGGCAGCGGGTGCATGTGCGGTTTACCTTCGAGCCGCAGCCGCTGGCCGAGCAGGGCTGGCTGGCGTTGCGGCAGATGCTGATGCGGCGCTTGAGTATGTGAGGCGATGAGTCGACTCGATCCACCAGTTGCGTTGCCGCCCAGTTCGTGGTGGCGGATGCTGGCCAGCCGGCCCCCGTCCCCGCGTCTGCCCGAGGGCCTCGACGCGGCCTGGGAGGCGTGCGCCGCGGCGATCGTCTCGCGGCTGCCCCGCACCCGGCGGTACCTCAAACGGGCCGACGCGGTGATCGCATTGGCCCCGGAAATCGAATCGCTACACATCGACGAGCTCCGGCAACAGGTCCTGGAGATGCGGGCGGTGTTCCGGCGGGGTCGTGAGACGGCCGACGATGTGACCCGTGGGTTCGCGCTCATCCGCGAGTCGGCGTTCCGCGCGATCGGGCTGAAGGCCTACCCCACCCAGATCGCCGCGGCGTTGGCCATGCACGACGGCTGCATCGCCGAGGTCGCCACCGGCGAGGGCAAGACGCTGATCGCCACGCTGCCCGCGACCGTGGCCGGCTGGGCCGGACGCGGCGTGCACGTCATCACGGTCAACGACTACCTCGCTCGGCGGGACGCGGACCTGATGCGGCCGGTCTACGAGGCGTGCGGCCTGACCGTCGCTTCGGTCACCAGCGACATGGACCCGCCGGTCCGCCGCGCGGGCTACGCGGCGGATGTGACCTACACCACCAACAAAGAAGCCGCCGCCGACTACCTCCGCGACAAGCTCACCCTGGGCCCGCAGCGTGGCCTGACCGACACGATGCTCAACCAACTCATGCTGGGCGGCGGGCTGGGCGACAACAACCCCGCCGGGGCGGCGCAGCGCGTCGTGATGCGCGGGCTCGAGCACGTCATCGTCGACGAGGCCGACTCGGTGCTGATCGACGAGGCCGTCACGCCGCTGATCATCTCCGGCCCCTCGCCCAATGCCCAGCAGGTCGAAGCCTTCATTAAAGCCGCGGAACTCGCCCAGGTGTTTGAGGTCCGCAAAGACTTCACGGTGAACCGCCAGTTCCGCGACATCCGGCTGACCAGCCGCGGCCGGAACAAGGTCGCCGAGGTCACCGAATCGCTGGGCGGCATCTGGGCGGGACAGCGTCGGGCCGAGGAGATGATCGTCCAGGCGATCACCGCCCGGGAGTTGTACGTCGCCGGCATCCAATACGTCGTGCAGGGCGACAAGGTCGTGATCGTCGACGAATCCACCGGCCGGCTCATGCCCGACCGCGAGTGGCGCGACGGCCTGCACCAGGCGGTCGCGGCCAAAGAAGGTGTGGAAGTCGAACCGCCCAAGGCGACGATGGCCCGTGTCAGTTTTCAACGCTTCTTCCGCATGTACCGCAACCTCTCGGGCATGACGGGCACGGCCTGGGAAGAACGCCGCGAACTCTGGCAGACCTACCGCACGCCCACGGCCTACATCCCGACCCACCGCCCGATCATCCGCAAGCTGGCGAACGATCGCATTCTGCCGACCGAGGACGCCAAGTGGGACGCCGTCGCGGACGAGGTCCAACGCCTGCACGACACCGGACGGCCGATCCTCGTGGGCACACGCAGCGTCGGCGCGAGCGAAACGCTCAGCGAACGGCTGACCCAGCGCGGCATCGAGCATCAGGTGCTCAACGCCATCCGCCACGCCGAGGAGGCCGAGGTCGTCGCGGCGGCGGGGCAGCGTGGCCAAGTCACCATCGCCACCAACATGGCCGGGCGTGGCACCGACGTGAAACTCGGCGAGGGCGTGGTCGAACTCGGCGGCCTACAGATCATCGCGACCGAACGCCACGACTCGCGCCGCGTGGACCGGCAGCTGTTCGGCCGGGCGGGTCGGCAGGGCGACCCCGGCGATGCGGTGATGTTCCTGAGCCTGGAGGACGAGTTGATCCGCCGATACGGCCGCCTCCGGTGGGTGCCGTTCTTCTTCCAACGCGCTCAACGCCGGGCACAGTCGCGTTCAAGGGCGATGCGCAAGCAGGTCCTCAAACAGGACGAACAGATCGCCGATTCGCTGGGCTTCGCCGGGGTGGAGTAAATCCTCTGTCTTTGCCGCTTGCTGCTCAGCACTCGGACGCTTAGCCGCAAGCGGCAAAGACAGATATCGGCACGTTAATCAAGAAAACCGTGTGATTCGGTCGACACCGCGGCGGCGGCTTCTCCGCCCACGGCGTCGGGATCGACCCACACGGCAAAGCCGGAGGGCAACGCTTCGTCGGCGTTGTCGATCTCGAACACCACGCGGAACGTTTGGCTGGCTGGGTCGATCACCGGGTCGATGGTGATCAGCTTGGCGTTGAACGACAGCTGCCGCGACGCGTCGGTCGCCAGGGTGTACTCCCGGCCGACTTCGAGTTTGCCGTAGTCGGTGCTGGGCAGGTGGAAGTGGGCTTCGAGCGGGTCCATCGCCACGAGGGTGAGCAGTTGGTCCTGCTGCGTCAGCGAGGCGCCGGCCTCGGCGTCGATCCGCAGGACTCGGCCGGTGAACGGGGCGAGCACCGCGTAGCGCTCGAGCCGGGCGCGTTCGAGTTCGAGTTGAATCTTGGCCAGTTCCTGCTGCTCGCGGGCTTGTTCGAGCTGGGCGGCAGCGGTTTCGGCCTGCAGCTTGGTCCGGCGGACTTCCCATTCACTGGCGGCGTCCGAACTCTGGGCTTCGAGGATCCGTTCCACCTGGATCTGGGCGTCTTCCAGGACCAGCTCGGCGTTGCGGATGGCGGTCATGCTGGCCGCCTGAAACTCGGCCGATTTCAGGGAGGCCTGCTGCAGGCTGTCGTCCATGAACGCCAGAGGCTGCTCGGCTTCCACCTTGTCGCCCTCCCGCACGGTGAACTCCTTGAGGATCGAGGGCAGCGGCGCGTTGAGCACGACCTGCTTGCTGGGCAAAACGATGCCCTCTACCGGCTCGGACGACGCGTGGTGGGGAAGGATCGCGACGGCGGCCATGAATGTGAGCACGCCGATCTGTTTCGAGAGTGATTCAAGCATCCCGGGGTCCTTGGGGAGGGGGGGGTGGAGACCGCTACAGGTTACCGCGAAGAGCGTTTCTTGCTGAGCTTGCGCACCTTGGTGCCCGGGGTGCCGGGCTTGGGCTTGGACTTCTTCTTGCTGAGCTTGACCTTGGTCATCGCCGGGGCGGCTTTGATTTCCTTGACCTTGTCGCGGATCGACGCGGCTTTTTCGAACTCTAAGGCCTGGGCGGCCTCGAGCATCTGGGCTTCGAGTTCCTGCAACAGCTCGGCGCGGTCGTACTCTTTCTCATCACCAGACAGCGCATCCTTGGCGGTCTTGCGGGCACGCAGCTCCATCTCGATGCCGCGTCGGATGGCTTTCTTGATGGTCTTGGGCGTGATGCCGTGCTCGGCGTTGTAGGCGAGCTGCTTCTCACGGCGGCGGTTGGTCTCGTCGATCGCTTCCTTCATCGCGGGGGTGACCTCGTCGGCGTACATCACCACGTAGGCGTTTTCGTTCCGCGCGGCCCGGCCGATCTGCTGGATCAACGACGTGCCGCTACGCAGGAATCCGGTCTTGTCGGCGTCCATAATCGCCACCAGCGACACCTCGGGCAGGTCCAAGCCCTCCCGCAGCAGGTTCACCCCGACCAGCACATCAAACTGCCCCTCACGCAGCTCGCGCAGGATCACCACGCGGTCGAGCGTCTCGACCTCGCTGTGCAGGTACCGGCAGTCGATGTCCTGGTCGGCGAGGTACGACGCCAAGTCCTCGGCGAGGCGTTTGGTGAGCGTCGTGACCAGCGTGCGTTCGCCGTTGGCTTTGCGTTCCTGGATCATCTTCAGCAGGTCGGGCACCTGGCCGTCGGCGGGGCGGATATCGATCACCGGATCGACCAGGCCGGTGGGGCGGATGATCTGTTCGACGACCTCGCCGCCGGAGTTTTCGAGTTCGTATTCGCCGGGGGTCGCGCTGACGAAGACGACCTGCGGCCAGAGTTCTTCGACCTCGTCGTATTTGAGTGGGCGGTTGTCCAGGGCCGAGGGCAGGCGGAAACCGTGCTCGACGAGTGTTTCCTTTCGGTGGCGGTCGCCGTGGTACATCGCCTTGATCTGCGGCAGCGTGACGTGGCTCTCGTCGATGAGCATCAGCCAGTCGTCGGCGGGGAAGAAGTCGAGCAGGCAGTACGGCCGTTCGCCGGGCTGGCGGCCGTCGAGGTGGCGGGAGTAGTTCTCGATGCCGTTGCAGAAGCCGACCTCGTCGAGCATCTCCAGGTCGTACTTGGTGCGGGCCAGCAGCCGTTGCGCTTCGAGCAGCTTGCACTCGCCGCGCAGCTCCATGACACGGTTCTCCAGCTCGGCCTTGATCGCGTTGATGGCGAACTCTTTGCGGTCTTCATCCAGCACGTACTGCACCGCGGGGTAGACGTCTATGCGATCGGTGTCGGCCAGCAGCTCGCCCGACGTCGGGTTGATGAGCGCGAGGCTATCGACCTCATCGCCGAACAACTCGATGCGGTACGCAAACTCCTCCGCGGCCGGCACAAGCTCGATCACATCGCCCCGCACACGGAAGCCGCCGCGCTTGAGCTCGAACTCGCTGCGGGTGTACTGCAGGTCGGCAAACCGGCGGAGAAGCTTCTGCCGGTCGACCAGATCGCCTTTCTGGATGGGCACAACCGATTCTTTGTATTCCTTGGGTGAGCCCAGGCCGAAGATGCACGAGACCGACGCGACCACGACCACGTCCCGCCGGGAGACCAGGTTGGTCGTGCTGGCCATGCGGAGGCGGTCGAGATCGTCGTTGCGGGACGAGTCTTTCTCGATGTAGATGTCGCGCTGGGGGATGTAAGCTTCGGGCTGGTAGTAGTCGTAGTAGCTGACGAAGTAGCTCACCGCGTTGTTGGGCATGAGCTCCTTGAACTCTTCGTAGAGCTGGGCGGCGAGGGTTTTGTTGTGCGAGAGCACCAGCGTGGGCTTGCCGACGCGGGCGATGGTGTGGGCCATCGTGAAGGTCTTGCCCGTGCCGGTGGCGCCCAGCAGGGTGCTGTACTTCTCCCCGGCGATGAGGCGCTCGGCCATGGCGTCGATCGCCGCGGGCTGATCGCCCATGGGCTGGAACTCGCTGACGATTTGAAACGGTTGTTCTTCCATGAGGCTTTGATTGTACGCCGCCGATTCCGCCGTGCGGGGAATACAATCCACCCCTGGCGGGGTTAGACCCGCGACACCGGAGACCCTCACCATGCAACGTTTCGTCAACCTACCCCTGACCGCCGTGATTCTTGCCGTTGCGACCCTGCTCGCCCCGTCGAACAGCGTTGCCGAGCCGTCCGCCTTCGATGGCTACGACGCCTTGCTCAAGGCCCACGTGGATGACGCGGGTTTCGTGGACTACGACGCGTTGCATGCCGAGCCCGAGGCGCTGCGCCGGTATGTGGATTCGCTGGCCGACCCCGAAGCGTTGCCGCTGCTCGATCAGCCCGAGGCCAGGCTCGCGACCCTGATCAACGCCTACAACGCGTTCACGCTCCAGCTCATTCTCGACAACTACAATGGGGACGAGGCCCCGCAATCCATCACCGACCTGCACGGCGGCAAGCCCTGGGACCAGGAAATCTGGAACCTCGCCGGCCGCACCCTCAGCCTCAACCAACTCGAGCACGAAATCATCCGCAAGCAATTCGACGAGCCCCGCATCCACTGGGCCGTGGTGTGTGCCGCCTACTCCTGCCCCCCGCTGCGGGCCGAGGCGTACACCGCAGATCGGCTCGAAGAACAGCTCGCCGAGCAAGAAGCCTATGTGCTGAACTTCAACCACCCACGCTACGCCGTGAAGCAGCAGTCCGGCCTGGCCGTGACCAAACTCTTCGAGTGGTACGGCCAAGACTTCGGGCCGGATTGGAAGGCCTACGCCACCGAACGATTGGGTGTACCGCTGACCGACCAAATCCAATTCGTCTCGTACGACTGGAAGCTCAATTCCAAAGCGAACGCGGCGTCGCTCAAGAAGTAGTCCGTATGTGCCGCTTAACGAAACAGCGTTGCTTCGATCGTTAAGCCGGGGCCAAACGCCAGTGCGACCCATGGAAGCGGGGTGGCTTGCTGGCGGAGCCGGTCCAGAATGAACAGCACCGTCGGCGAGGACATGTTGCCACACTCGCGCAACACCTCCCGCGAACCGTCACCGGCCCCTTCGGGCAATCCGAGCGATTCTTCCACCGCCGTGATAACCCGCGGCCCGCCGGGGTGGATCGCCCAGCCCTGAATCTGCTCAACGGTCAGGCTCTGCTCAGCCAGCCAGGGTTCGATCCAGTTACGCAGGTGCTGGTGGATGAGGTCGGGCACCTTGGGCGAGAGTGTCATCTCAAACCCGTGGTCCCGGATAATCCATGTCATCAGGTCACGCGAGTCGGGCAATAGGCAACTGCCGTGGGCCGTGGCACGCGGAAGGTTAAAAGAGTCGTCTCGACGCGCAACGGGTTCGGGCTTTCCGACCACCGCGGCAGCGCCGTCGGCAAACAACGCGTTGGCGACGACTTTCTGCGGGTCCCAGCCGTATTGGAAGTGCAGGGTGCAAAGCTCAACGCAGCACATCAGCACGTGTTGATCCGGCTCGGTGATCGCATCGGCGAGGCTCCGCGCCACACGCAGCCCGTTCATCGCGCCGTGGCAGCCCATAAAGCCGACCATCGTTCGGCCAACCGTGGGCGGTAAACCCAACGCATCGATCAGTCCGATGTCCACCCCGGGTGCGGAGAAACCGGTGCAGGACACAACGACGAGTTGTCCGACCTGTTTGGGGGCGACACCCGCGTCGTCCAGCGCCGACCGGCAGGCATCGAGCGCCAACGGCAGGGCTTCCTCGGGGTAACGACGCATGCGGTCGGAGAGCGAAGGCCCGCGGTCGTTGGCGTCGGAAGCGGGCGGGTAGAACGCCAGCATCCGGTCGTGCACGGGCAGCTTGGCGTGGCCGTTCTTGGCGTTGACCACCACGCTGTGGCGGCGTTCGACGTGGGCGCGTCGGTAGAGCGTGGGCAGCAGCTTCCGCTGGCGTTCGTTGCTGCAGGAGCAGGGCAAAGCCGAGGCGGCCATGGCTTCTTGTTCGAGCGCGTGGGGCGGTTGTGCGGTGCCCAGGCCCTGGATCAAAAGACTCATGCGAATGATCCTTCCCTTGTGTATGGCGTTGGAGCAGGATCACTTGCGGTTGCGGGGGCGGCGATGCGACGGACCAACGGGTTGGCGATGCCCGGCCAGGCGGACAGCGATCGCACCACCACGCGTGTTAACCACGGCCGACGCAGCGTTGCGGCCACCAGCTTGCACCCCGCCTGGCGGTTGCGGATACGGGCGCGGTGGCGTTCGACCCACCTGATTTCTTGAGAGGTGTCCCATTTCTGGACCGCTTCGGACGCAACTTCGCTGACGGCACTCCCGCCCGCGATCGCCCAAGCCATCCCCTCGCCGGTAAACGGCTCAACGTAGCCCGCGGCATCTCCCACGACGAACAGCCCCGGCCCCGCGATACGCTTGCGGGTACGCGTCAGGGCCGGGGTGGCTCGCCAGCGTTCGACGTCGTCCATCGGCCAATCGTGATCGCCAAGCCCGGACTGCTCGACGAGCCGTCGCGCCGCCTGCGCGATCCCGCCCGCTTGCTTGATGGCGGCGGCATCGATGGCGGCGGCGAAGTCGAGCCGGCCGTCTTCGAGTTCGACCACGCCGAGGTACCCGTCCTGGCCACAAGCCATCGCGATCGTGCCGCGGGGGATCGTGGGTTGAGTGACGGGTGATCGGGTCACGCCGCCCAGGCCGATGCGCGAGGCCGGGGCGGTCTCGACGCGGTAGCCTTCGACCGCCGAGAGGCTGGACCCGCCCAGGCCGTCGGCGATGACCAGCACGCGTGCCACCACCGAGTTGCCCGAGCCCAGCGACACCCGGTGTCCTTCCTCGGCGGTCCCGCCAAGCGTCTGCACTTTGGCGGAGACGCCGTCGATGAAGTCCGCCCCGGCCAACTTTGCCGCTTCGATCAATGCCCCGTCCAGCGCCCCGCGTGACAGCGACACCCCGCGTGGCAACGGCACATCTGCTGACCTGCCACCCGCGATCATGTGCAACCGCTCCAGGGGTCGACCGCCGAGTCGCTCGACCAATCCGGTGATTCCAACCCGCTCCAGCGAGGTGATCGCGTATTGATTCAGGCAGCACCCGCAAACTTTCGGGCGTGGGAACGATTGCTTGTCGACTAGCCACACCGAGTGGCCTTGCAACGCCAATCCACGCGCTGCCAGTGCGCCAGCGGGCCCCGCCCCGATCACCACGGCGTCGATGCATGTTTCACTCACGACACGCCTCCCTTATCTGCCGAGGAAGCGTTCCATTTCAGTAGCATCCGCCAGGGGAAGCGGTGTTGCACGGTCGCGCCCTGCAAACCCGCGGCGTGGGCGAGGGCCAGCAGTTCCTTCGGGGTCCACGCCGCGCGGACCGAACGCGGGCCGTCCACGTGGACCACCGGGCTGCGCGACAGCAGACGGGTGCCCGCAACCGTGATGGCGTAGGCGACCGGGCCGCGACGCAGGTCGTTGATCAGCACGGTAGGCGACGCCGCTTTCATCTTTCCGAACACCGCCACCGCCTGCTCGGCTGTGAGGTGGTGCATGAAGAGGCTGTTCATGGTGAGGTCGAACGAATCGGGCAGCGGCTGCTCGAACACATCGATCGGGATCCAATCGATCTCTAACCCCGCTTGCCGGGCTTGCTCGGCGGCGAAGTCCAGGGCCACCGGGCTGACATCAGCCCCGGCAAACGCCACCCGCAGTCCTTTGCGTTTCGCACCACGGGCGAGCTGGATCAGCACGTCGCCGCCCCCGCAGGCCAGGTCCAACACACGGAGAACCCGTCCGGAGTTTCTCGCCGCTGCTTTCTCGATCGAGGGCCACAACATAGCCGCCGACCGGGACACGCGGTTGATCCGCCCCAGTCCGCGCAGCGCCGCTTCGTGCAACGCCGGGTCGAGCTCGGGGTCGTCCATCACCTCCGGCACCAGACGCCTCTGCGAGACGCTGGGCGGAAGTTCGGGTTGCGTCGTCGCGATCGCATCCATGCGTGAAGTATATGCACCGCTTTGGGGCTGGCCCGGTGGTGAAGCCCGAGCCCTTTGGGTCTACCATACACCTCATGTTCAAACGCCGATTCGAGAAAGTCACCGAGATCCCCGCACCGCAGCACGAGGTGTTCGCGTGGCATACCCGGCCCGGCGCTTTTGAGCGGCTCACCCCGCCCTGGGACAACACCAAGGTGCTCGAGTTCGGCGGCATCCGTGACGGCGAGCGTGTCACCCTCCGCGTCATGGCCCCCTGGCCCCGCAAGTGGGTCGCCGAACACGAAGACTTCATCGCGGGCCTGCAGTTCAAAGACCGGCAGGTGTCCGGCCCGTTCTCTGAGTGGGTCCACACCCACCGCGTTGAGCCCACGCTCGACGGCAACGCGCTTCGGTGTGTCATGCGGGACTCGATCGAACTGAAGCCGCCGTTCGGCCCGTTGGGCAGCCTGGCGTATGCCCTGTTCATCCGCAAGCAGATCAAGAAGATGTTCGACCACCGCCACGCGACGCTCGTGGCGGACATGGTTGACCACCAGAATTTCACCCGGGGACGCAGCCTGACGGTGGCGATCACCGGCGCGTCGGGCATGCTGGGGCGGGCGTTGTCGGCGTTCCTCAGCACGGGCGGCCACCAACCGCGGCCGGTCGCACGCCGCGACGGCCTCACCTTCGACCTGGACGCGATCGCCGGGGCGGACGTGCTGGTCCACCTAGCGGGCGAGCCGATCGCGCAGCGTTGGAGCGAAGACGTGCGTAGCCGGATCCACCGCAGCCGCGTCGACCGCACCCGCCTGCTGTGCGAACAGCTGTCGCGTATGCCCCAGGAAGCCCGACCCCGAGTCATGCTCAGCGGGTCGGCGATCGGGTACTACGGCAACCGCGGCGATTCCCTGCTCACCGAAGACTCCGCCGCGGGCGAGGGCTTCCTGGCCGACGTTGGCCGAGAGTGGGAGGCCGCGACCCAGACCGCCACGGACATCGGCATCCGGGTGGTGAATCTGCGTACGGGCATCGTGCTGCACCCGCGCGGCGGGGCGCTGAAAAAGATGCTGCCGATCTTCAAGATGGGCCTCGGGGGTCGACTCGGGCGGGGCGATCAATACATGAGCTGGATCACGCTGGACGACCATATCCGGGCGATGATGCACGCGATCTTCGACCGGAAGATGAGCGGGCCGGTGAATCTGGTCGCACCCGAGCCGGTGACCAACCGCGAGTTCACCAAAACGCTGGGGCGGGTCTTGCGTCGTCCCACGGTCTTCCCCGCGCCGCGATTTGCGTTGCGCCGGGCGTTTGGCGGCATGGCAGACGAAGCCCTGCTCGCCGGCCAGCGGGTCGAGCCGATGCGTCTGACGGGCTCGGGCTTCACTTTCCGTCAGCCCCACCTCGAACAAGCGCTCCGCGAGTTGCTTGGGCGTCCTTAGCCGCCTATGAACAGGCATGAATCAAGCCCCGGTGACGATCGTCTGGTTCCGACAGGATCTGCGTTTGGCGGACAACCCCGCGCTGCTCGCGGCGGTGGAGCGTGCAAACGAACAGGGCGGGGCGGTGGTGCCGGTGTACATCTGGTCGCCGGAAGAAGAGGGCGGTTGGGCGGCGGGCGGCGCGCGGCGGTGGTGGCTGCACCACTCGCTTAGGTCCCTGGATCAATCGCTGAAAGCGCTTGGCTCTCAGCTTGTGCTTCGTGAAGGCCCCACCCAAGAAGTTCTCGAAGAATTGATCACGCAAACATCCGCGTGCGCGGTGTTCTGGAACCGGCGCTACGAGCCGGCCTCGATCGAGCGTGACCAGAACATCAAGCGTTGGTTGCGTGACGAGCGTTCGATTGCCGCGGAGAGTTTCAACAGCCACCTGCTCTACGAGCCCTGGGAAATCGAGACCGGCGGCGGGGGGCCGTACAAAGTGTTCTCGCCGTTCTGGCGGAACGCGAAGAACCAGCCCACTCCCGACCTGCCGCGCGAAGCGCCCGAGTCGATCCCCGCGCCGAGTCAGTGGCCGGCATCGGTCGTACTCGAAGCCCTCGGCCTCGAACCCACGCGGGACTGGAAAGACGGCCTGGCCGAGGCGTTCACCCCCGGCGAACCCGCGGCGCAGGAAAAACTCGACACCTTCCTCGACGACGCGATCCGCCAATACAAAGACGACCGCAACTTCCCCGCCAAGCCCGGAACCTCCAAGCTCTCGCCCCACCTTGTGCACGGCGAGATCAGCCCGCGGCAGTGCTACCACGCCGCCCGCAAATTCATGGCCGACGGCCGACGCAACCTCTCCAAGGACGAACTCAAGCAGTGCGAACACTACGTCCAGGAACTGGGTTGGCGTGAATTCGCCTACCACGTGCTCTACCACTTCCCCGAGACGCCACGCGAGCCGCTGCAGAAGAAATACGCCCGCTTCCCGTGGAAAGAAGATGCCGAGCATCTCAAAAATTGGCAGCGCGGTCAGACGGGTTACCCGATCATCGACGCGGGGATGCGTGAGCTGTACGCCACCGGCTGGATGCACAACCGGGTGCGGATGATCGTCGCGTCGTTTCTCGTGAAAGACTTGTTGATTTCGTGGGAACAGGGTGCCGAGTGGTTCTGGGACACGCTGTTGGATGCGGACTTGGCGAACAACACTTTGGGCTGGCAGTGGGCCGGGGGCTGCGGGGCGGACGCGGCGCCGTACTTCCGCATCTTCAACCCGATCCTGCAGGGCGAGAAGTTTGACAAGGACGGTGAGTATGTCCGGCAGTGGGTGCCGGAGATCGCGGCCTTGCCCGACCGCATCTTGCACAAGCCGTGGGAGGCTCCGCCGATGCAGCTCGCCGCGGCGGGCATCACGCTGGGCGAAACGTACCCGTACCCCATCGTCGATCACAAGCAGGCCCGCGACTCGGCGCTGGCCGCGCTCGACGCGGTTAAGGGGCAGTGAACACCGTCACTCCAAAATGATGATGGGCAGGTCGTTCTCACCGGGAGCGCCCGGGCCCACGGGCACCTCACCGTCAACCGGCTCGAGCCCGACCGCTCCGCCCAGCGGCTCGGTGGCGATCGCCAGATCAAAACGCGGCCCCCGCGGCTCAGCGACCGGCAGCGGCATATCCCTTACCACGAAGGGGACTTCAACGGTGCGCGTCTGCCGGAACAGACGCACGACCATGATCACATCGTCGGCCGGCCCCACGGAGAAGCGTTGGCTGCGGCTGGTGTTGTCGCTATTGCCCCCGTGGCGGTTCGCTTCAAACTCGACGCCGTTCCGCCGGTAGAACTTGATCTCCTGGATCAGCGGCTCGATCGAACGGGCGTATCGCCACTCGATCATGGCCGGCTGGTTGTTGTGGGCCTCGATCAAGCTGATCGACATCGGCGAGTCGTCCATGTCCGTGACGCGGAACTTTTTATCCACGTAATCCGATAACGGCGAGAAACGCAGCACCCGTTCGGGGCCTTGGGATAGCTCCATCTTGAGCTTGCCCCGGAGCTCGGTGATCTCGTCGGCGTGTCGCGACGGAGCGGGGAGGTTGACGTAGATATCGAAGTAGGGCTTGCCGTTGCGCTGACGGTTGGCGTGGATCTGCTGCTGGTGGCGGTTCTGCCGATTGGGATCGACCTCCAGCTCTTCGCCCGCCGAGGTGATGACCGAGGTGATCTCGATATCGCGGTACGACAGCGGCTTCGTGTCGGTCTCGTAGAAGCAACGGAAGTTGATCGAGAGCTGGTTGTTTCGGTGGCGGGGCTCGCCCTGGTCGTCGAAGCTGATCGACCGGTTGAGGTTGAAATTCGACGGCACCAGGTTCAGCTCGATACCCGGGTCTTCAGCTAAGGCGTCGGCGAAGGGTTCGGCTTCGGCGGGGGCGTTCTCGTTGGGTTCGGCAAACGGATCGGCTTCCGCCTCGGGCCCGCCGCCCGCGGCAAGGGCGGGCTGCCCGACGCTGAACCACGCCAAAGCAAAGCTGGTCAAGACTCCAAAAAAGATCGTTCGCATCGCGGTACTCCCGGCCGGGCATGATGAAGGCGGCATAACAAAAGTATATGCCAAGGACTGCCGAAACCCGACGGACCGCCTAGTGTTGGGTGATGCAGATTCGCAACTCACAAGCCACCCAACCACCGCCCTGGATGTCCTGGGTGCTGTTCGCCGCGGCGGGATACAACCTGGTGTGGGGGGCCTGGGTGGTGCTGTTCCCGGAGCACTTCTTCACGCTGGTGGGGATGGAGCCTCCACGCCACCCCGCGATCTGGCAGTGCGTGGGCATGATCGTCGGGGTCTACGGAATCGGCTACGCGATCGCGGCGACCAACCCGCTGCGGCACTGGCCGATCGTGCTGGTGGGGCTGCTCGGCAAGATCCTGGGGCCGATCGGCTATGTCGACGGGGCACTGATCCGCGGTGAGTTGTCTCCCGCGTTTGGCTGGACCATCCCGACCAACGACCTGATCTGGTGGGTCCCGTTCGGGCTGATCCTCTGGGCCGCTTACCGCGATCGTCCTCTCAAGACGCCCGAGGCCGAGGCGGTTCCCACATGAGCCCGCACGATCACCCGTCGACTCCCGGCGAGATCCATTTCGAACGGGATGGTCGGGACTACGTCATGCAGGCCCGGCAGTGGCTGCCCGCCGACGCCATGAACATCTGGGCGTTCGTCGCGGACTGCCGGCACATGAATCACGTGATCCCCGGCTTCATGCAGTTCGACATCCTCAACCTTTCCCCGGACGAGATACCCCCGGCGATCGCCCCCGGCGTCGAATACGAGTACCGGCTACGGCTCCACGGGATCGGCGTGTGTTGGCGGACCCGCATCACCGAGGTCGAGTACCCCAGACGATTCGTCGACGTCCAGGCGGCTGGCCCCTACGCACACTTCTCTCACCTGCACACCTTCGAACCCGAAGGCGGAGGCACCACGACCCGCGATGTGATCCGCTACCGCCCGCCGGGTGGGCCCGTGGCGGGCTTGGTGGATGCGGCGATGGTGCGGCGCGATCTGCGGAAGCTGTTTGAACACCGCCATCGACGGATGACCGAGCTTTTCGCCGAGGACGCCGAGCCCGCGACCCGGTTTTTCAACCGAGAAGCAAACGCCATCTCTTAAGATTGGGTTTCATGTTCGAGGCGATTCTTCTCACGAATGCGGCGGCCACCCTGTACATGGTCGGCCTGATCTGGATGGTGCAGCGGGTCCACTACCCGCTGTTCGATGGCGTGAGCGAGCCACAATTCGCGGCCTACGAGGCACGACACACGCGCGCCATCACCCCGATCGTTCTGCCGCCGATGATGGTGGAGTTGGTTTCTGCGGTTGGGTTAGTGATCGTTAAACCTGATGCAGAATTGGGGCTGGTGCTGCCCGGATGGATGCCATGGGTGGGGCTTGGCTTGGTGTTGTTGGTGTGGGGCGTGACTTTTTGTTGCTCGGTGCCTCAACACGTGAAACTGGCCAGGGGGTTTGATCCAAAGGCTTGCCGCCTGCTGGTGAACACGAATTGGTTGCGGACGGCGGGCTGGACGCTGCGCGGCGGGCTGGTGATCTGGATGTTGGCGTTGGTGATGCGGGGGTAGCCGATGGGTGATCGCGATGACCGGCTGATCCGCCCGACCGAACGCGGACTCTATTGCGAACAGGGCGGTTTCTACGTGGACCCCTGGCGACCCGTGGACCGCGCGGTCGTGACCCACGCCCACTCCGACCACGCCACCCCCGGCAGCCAGCGTTACCTCTGTTCGGAAGTCGGCGTCGAAGTCCTCCGGCCACGCGTCCACAACGGCGCGAAGATCGAAGGGATCGCCTACGGCCAGACCACCTGCATCAACGGCGTCGAGGTCAGCCTCCACCCCGCGGGGCACCTGCTGGGCTCGGCCCAGGTACGGGTCGAACACGCCGGGCGGGTCGAGGTGGTCACGGGTGATTACAAAACGCAGCCGGATAAGACCTGTGATCCCTTCGAGCCGATCCGTTGTCACCGGCTGATCACCGAGTGTACGTTCGGATTGCCGATCTACAAGTGGCGGCCCGAGGCCGAGATCGCTGAGCAGATCAACGCGTGGTGGCTGGCCAACCAAGCGGCGGGGAGGACCAGCGTGGTCTTCGCCTACGCCCTGGGCAAGGCGCAAAGGGTGTTGTCGCTGGTCGACCGCTGCTTAGGCCACATCGTCGTGCACGGCTCGGTAAAGCGGTTCTGTGAGGTGTACGGCGCAGCGGGCGTGGACGTGCCCGGAGTGACGACCTCGACCGCCGAGAGCCGCAAGGCGGTGAAGGGGAAGGGGCTGGTTGTTGCCCCGCCGTCGGTGCTGGGGACGGCATGGCTCAAGAAGTTTTCGCCCGCGTCGCTCGCCTTCGCTTCGGGGTGGATGGCGGTACGTGGCAACCGCCGACGGCGTGGGGTGGACCGCGGCTTTGTGCTGTCGGATCACGTGGATTGGACCGGGCTGCTGGAAACAATCAAGGCCACCGGATGCGAGAGCGTCGGCGCTACGCACGGGTACACGGCCGTCGTCGCCCGCTACCTGCAAGAGCAGGGGGTGGAGGCGGACGAAATATCCACGCGGTACGTCGGCGAACTCGACACCGACACCGAAACCTCGACCGAGCCCTCCACGGAAAGCAGCGACTCGGCGTGAAGTTGTTCACCCGCCTGTTCATGGAAGTCGACGCAACGACGCGGACCTCGGAGAAGACCGCAGCGCTACGACGTTATTTCGAATTGGCTCCACCGGCCGACGCGGTTTGGGCTCTGCGTGTATTGACCGGGCAGAAGCTGATCCGCGCGGTGCCTTACAAACGGCTGCGGGCGTGGGCGGCCGAGGCGGCGGGGCTGGAGCCTTGGCTGTTCAACGAGTGCTACAGCGCGGTGGGCGATCTATCCGAAACCCTTTCACTGGTCCTGCCCGAGCCTGCCGAGGCCAACGACGATCCGCTCCATCAGATCGTGAGTGAGCGGATCCTGCCGCTGGCTCAGATGACCGAGGCCGAGCAGAAGGTGTCGGTGATGGAGACCTGGAAGTGCTTCGATCAGACCCAGCGTTTCCTCTTCCACAAACTGATCTCCAGCAACTTCCGTTTCGGCGCGGCTAAAAAGGTGGTCATCAACGCCTTGGCCCAGGCCGCGGAAGTGGACGCCGCGGTGATGCAACACCGCCTGAGCGGGAAGCCGATCGAGCCCACGCCCGGGGCGTACGAAAAACTGCTCGCGGGTTCGGAAGACGACGACGCCCGGCCGTACCCGTTCTACCTGGCCCATCAACTCGAAAGCGATCCCGCGGCTCTGGGCGACATTCGGGAGTGGGCCGCCGAGTGGAAGTGGGATGGCATCCGCGCCCAGATTATCCGGCGGGGCGGGCAGACGATGGTCTGGTCGCGTGGGGACGAACTGATCACCGAGGCCTTCCCCGAGCTTCGCGCGGTCGGGGATGCGCTGCCCGACGGCACGGTCTTGGACGGCGAGGTTCTGGCCTACGAAAACGGCCGACCCCTGGGTTTCTCGTTGCTGCAACGACGGCTGAACCGCAAGCGGATGGAGCCGATGCTATTCGCCGATGTGCCGGTGGTGTTCATGGCCTACGACCTGCTCGAGCAAGGCGGCGCCGATGTCCGTGATTTGTCGACCCGAGAACGGCGTGCACGACTCGAGGCGGTGTTGCCGGAAGAGCCGAGTGTAAAACGCTCACCACTGATCGAAGCAACGGATTGGACCGGCTTGGCCGATTTGCGTGAAGAATCGCGCGAACGCGGGGTCGAAGGCGTCATGCTTAAACGCAACGACGCCCCCTACGCCGCAGGGCGGGTCAAGGGGGCGTGGTGGAAGTGGAAGGTCGATCCGTACACAGTCGACTGCGTCATGGTCTACGCCCAGCGGGGCAGCGGGCGGCGCAGTTCGCTCTTCACCGATTACACCTTCGCTGTGTGGTCCGGTGAGCCCGGCAAGAGCGAACTGGTCCCGGTGACCAAGGCGTATTCGGGCCTGACCGATGAGGAGTTCGCGAAGGTTGATCACTTCATCAAGACCCACACCCTGGGCAAGAAGGGCGCTTTCCGGCAGGTCGAGCCGGAGCTGGTTTTTGAGATCGCCTTCGAAGGGATCAACGAATCGGACCGTCACAAATCGGGCATCGCCCTGCGATTTCCCCGCATGCACCGCTGGCGGACCGACAAAAAGCCTCAGGATGCGGATACGCTGGAGTCGTTGCAGACACTGCTGAGGGCGACCACTTCCCGATGAATCCCGTTGAGTCCTGGTTCCGAGATGCGGTGGGCGAGCCGTTTGCGTTTCAGCGTGACGCGTGGGCGTCGCAGCTGGCGGGCGAATCGGGACTGCTGCACGCCCCGACGGGCATGGGCAAGACCTACTCGGCCTGGCTGCCGTCGCTGATGCGGTGGTGTGACGGGCATCCCGAGCAAAGCACCTGGCAAGACAAACAAACCGAACCGATTCGGGTGCTCTGGATCACGCCGTTGCGGGCGCTGGCGACCGACACCGAGGAGAACCTCAAAAAACCCATCGGGGCGTTGGGCTTGCCGTGGACCGTGGAGCGACGCACGGGTGATGTGTCGGCGACGGTCAAAGCACGACAAAAGAAACGGCTGCCCAGCGCGTTGGTCACCACGCCCGAGAGTTTGTCAGTGCTGCTGTCCTACGCAGACGCCCGGCAAAAATTCCGTGGGCTGCAGACCGTGATCGTCGACGAGTGGCACGAGCTCATGTCCACCAAACGCGGCACGCAGACCGAGCTCGGCCTCGCCCGGCTACGCACGTGGAACCCCGAACTCTCGGTCTGGGGACTCTCCGCCACCCTCGGCAACCTGCCCGAGGCGATGGACACCCTGCTGGGCCCCGGCCTGGCTCCCACCGGCCAACTCATCCACGGCCCCGACCACAAACAGATCGAGATCACCACGCTCCTGCCCGACGACATGGACCGCTTCCCCTGGGCGGGCCACCTGGGCATCACGCTGTTGCCACAGGTGCTGGCGGTCCTGGAAAACGCGGGCAGCACGCTGCTGTTTACCAACACGCGTTCACAGGCCGAGATCTGGTTCAACGAGATCATCGCTAAACGCCCCGACTGGATCGGCGAGGTCGCGTTGCACCACGGCTCGATCGACCGCAAGTCACGCCAGGCCGTCGAAGACCTGCTGCGCCAAGGCGGGCTGCGGTGCTGCGTGTGCACGTCGAGCCTGGACCTCGGCGTGGATTTTTCGCCGGTGGAGCAGGTGATCCAGGTGGCGTCGCCCAAAGGCGTGGCCAGGCTGCTGCAGCGGGCCGGACGCAGCGGGCACCAGCCCGGCAAGGTGAGCCGGGTGATCGGCGTGCCGACGAACGCGCTGGAGATCATCGACTTCGCGGCGGCGCGTGATGCGGCGGCGGCCCGCCGGATCGAATCACGGCGGCCGCTGGATCGGCCGCTGGACGTGTTGGCTCAGCACCTGGTCACGTGCGCGATGGGCGGCGGCTTCACCTCGGGCGACATGCTGGCCGAGGTCCGTTCGAGTCACGCCTACCGCAACCTTACCGACCAGGAGTGGGAGTGGTGTCTCGACTTCGTCCGGCGGGGCGGAGAGACGTTGAAGGTCTACCCGCAATACGCCCGGGTCGTAGAAGACGACGACGGACGCTTCGGCGTCGCCTCGAACAAGATCGCGCGCAACCACCGCCTGGGCATCGGCACGATCACCTCCGACGCCGCCATCGCCGTGAAGTTCGCTAACGGCAAGAAGCTCGGCACCGTCGAAGAAGGATTCGTCGGCTTCCTCAAGCCCGGCGACAAGTTTGTCTTCGCCGGCCACCTCTTGCAGCTGGTGCGTGTCCGCGCGATGGTCGCCACGGTGAAGAAGGCCAAGGGCAAGAAAGCCCAGGTCCCGCGTTGGCAGGGCGGCCGCACCCCGTTGAGCACCCAACTCGCCGACGCGGTCCGCGCACGGCTCGACGACATCAGGCAACGCGGCAGCTCCGCGGACGACCTGCCGCCCGAGATGCGGGCCGTTGCCCCGTTGCTGGAGCTGCAGACCCAATGGTCCGTGGTGCCGGGCAGCGGCAAGCTGCTGATCGAAACCACCACCAGCCGCGACGGGCACCACACGTTCCTCTACCCGCTGCAGGGCCGACTGGTCCACGAAGGGCTGGGTACCCTGCTTGCCCACCGGCTGACCCGCGAAGCGCCCCGGGCGGTGACGGTCACCGTGAACGACTACGGCATCGAGCTGCTCTCGCCGGAAGATCCGGAGCTGACCGAGGCCGACTGGCGGCGTCTGCTGCACCGCGACGATCTGCTGGAGCATCTGCTCGAAGCGCTCAACACCTCCCAACTCGCCCGGCGGGCTTTCCGCGACATCGCCCGGGTCGCGGGGCTGATCCAGACCGGATACCCCGGCCAGCAAGTCACCAACCGCCACCTCCAGGCGTCTTCGGAGCTGTTCTTCGATGTGTTCACCGATTTCGATCCCGACAACCTCCTGCTCGACCAGGCCCGGCGGGAAGTACTGGAGCAGCAGCTTGAGGTCACCCGCCTGACCGCGGCACTCAAGGAGTTGGAGCAGATGCGGCTCGAGCCCCGCCAGACCGAGCGGTTAACGCCGATGGCGTTTCCGCTGTGGGCTGAGCGATTGCGTGAACAACACCTGACCAGCCAGTCGTGGCAGGATCAGGTCGGTAAAATGGTCATGAGGTTGGAAGCGGCCGCGGGCCGGTAGACATGCCCGGAGGCACCCACGATCGGAACGGAGTCCTGACGATGAGTGAACTCGAATGGGGCGGACAGACGTGGGGCCTACGCCCCGACCGCTCGATGATTTGGAAAGAACAGCGGACCCTGATTATCGCCGACCCCCACTTCGGGAAGTCGGACCACTTCCGCAGCGCCGGCGTCCCCGTGCCCCGCGGGACGACACGGCACAACCTCGAACGCCTCGACGTCGCCCTCGAAGCCACGGGTGCGAAGCGGCTGATCGTGCTCGGCGACTTTTTCCACTCACGCAACGGCGTCACCGAGGAGTTGATCGAACAGCTCCGGGTGTGGCGCAACCGCTGGGACGGATTGCGTGTCATCAATGTCCGCGGGAATCACGACCGCCAAGCCGGCGACCCGCCGTCCTCGCTGGATATCGAATGCGTGTGCGGCCCTTGGCGTGACGAATCCGATCAAGCGGTGGCCTTCGCCCACGAGCCGGACGTGGTCAGCAACGCGGTAACGCTGTGCGGCCACATCCACCCCGCGGTAATTCTGGAAGGCCTGGGCAAGTCGCGGCTCCGCGCGGCGTGCTTCCACTTCAAAACCCGGCAGGCGGTGTTGCCGGGGTTTGGCGCGTTTACCGGGATGAAGGCGATCCTGCCTAGCCGTAAGGATCGCGTCTTTGCCGTGGGGCCGACCGAGGTGGCCGAGGTGTTCGGGGCCACCGCAGCGAACCGGCGGTCACGCCAACCCCGAAAGCCCACCGCCTCCGAACCCGCCGACTGAGCGCCCATGCCCTACCGGACCGTCGAAACATGGATGCACAAATTGCCGCTCGCCCAAGGACGCGGGCGGGTTGCGGTGCTTTTTGTGACCGCGTTATTGACTGCCGCGCTGGCCGGCTTCGGGATCCCGCGTTTGTCGGTGACCAGCCTCGGCTCGCTCTTCGACGCATCCAACCCCGGCGAGCAGCGCTACGCCGAGTACCGCGAGCTGTTTGACACCCGGCAGGAAGCCATCGTGCTGATCGATACGGGGGAAGCAGGCGAACACGAAGCTATCGCGACCGAAGCGGCGTACGCCTTAGGTGAATCTCTGGAAGAAGAGCCCAAGGTGGCGACGGTGCATTGGGGACTCAACCCCGCGCAGTCCAGCCCGAAGCTCATCCGCACGCTCCCGCTGGAAGACGTAAAGGCTCTCAGTTCCAGCATCGCGCAGCTCAAACCTCTTCTTGAAAGTGACACGCCTAGCGCGTTGCTCAACGCCGGCATGGCGCGGGCCATGCAGAGCGCGATCCAGACCATCAGCAGCGACGATGAGGAAGGACCTAACCTGGCCGAGGGTGCGGCGGTCTTTGTCGGGCTGATGGACGCGATGACCCAGCGCATGCAAACACCTCCCGAGGAACCCGTTGACCTCTGGGCGGCCCTGGCCACCGCGGCCGGCCAACCCGAATGGGAACTGCTGCGCTCGGCAAGCGGCCGACTGCTCGTGCTCCGCGTCGAGCTTGCGGAAGGCATCGATGAGCGGCCCGGCTACGAGGGCTCGCTGGCCGCGCTCCGTCGGCAGGTCGAAACAATCCGGCTGCGTTTTGAAACGCTGGAGCTGGGGGTCACCGGGTACGTGCCCACCAGCCGCGAGGCGGAGTCGGTGATCCGCACCGCTTCACAGCGTGCCGTGGGCGGAGCGCTGATCGGGATCTTGCTGCTTTCGGGGTTGGCGTGGCGGAGCTTATGGCTTCCGGTGGTGGCCGTCGCGCTGCCCGGTGTTTCGGCCGTATGCACGCTGGGGCTGATCGGGTTACTGCTTGGTGAGATCAACGCCCTGGCGATGATCGGCGTTGTCCTGGCGGGCTTGTCCTCACTCTACGGCGGGTTGTTCCTGGCGGGGGCCTGCGCGAGGGGAGCGGATCGCCGAACGGGAATCGTGGCCGTGGGCCCGGTGCTGGCTCTGGCGTGTTTGGCGGTGTGCGGGGTTGCAGCATGGTTCATCGTGTGGGACGAGCAAGCCATGGCGGTCTTGGGGTTAGGTGGGTCCGGCCCAGCTGTGATGGGGCTGCGTGAGGCGGGGCTGATCGCGATGCTTGGCATGGTTCTCGCTTGGGCAGTCGTGGTGATGGTGGGCACGGCACTATTGCCCGCTAACCGCTCGCCCCATACTTCCTCTAAAAATGCGTCGCGCGGCGAGTTGGCCCAAACCCTGGCGGAGGCCAGCGCCAACCGGCCACGCATCGCATGGGCCTTGGCGGTCGTGGTCGTGGCGGGCATCGGGGCATCGGCCGCGTTCACGCCCCGGGGTGCCGAGACGTCGGGCTTCATCCCCGAGCAAACCGAAGGCGCGATCTGGCGGGAGCGGGCCTGGGTCGAGGGCGGGGAGTGGGACATGCCGTTGTCGATCCTCGCGCGGGGTATGGAGGATGCTCAGAATCGAGCGACGGCGCTCCGCGCACTCCCTGAGGTCGAACAGGTCACCGGCATCGGCCGACTACTCCCCGAAGACCGAACCGCGATCGACGCCATCATGAACGAGATGGAAGTGTCGCTCGGTGCCGCGGCGCGGTCCGCCGCCGCCCTCGCGAAAAGCCCTACTCAGACAAGCCCCGTCGATCTCATCGATCAGGTCCAGTTGATCCGCCAAGGGATCGGGCTGATGCCCGCAGGTACCAAACAAGACCTGGGAGATTGGCACCCGAGGATGATCGAAGCGGCTGAAGGTTTTGTCCGCGAAGCGGAGTCGTTGGATGCGCAGGAACGGCAGGCTCGACTCACTGCACTGCAGCGCGACTACGACGTCACCCGCCGCGAAGCAGGCACGCTGGTCACGGGGATGCTCGACCCCACGCCTTTGACGGTGACGGACCTGCAACGCAACGGCGGGCTCTTTGCGTCCTGGTATGCGTTGCCCGACGACGCGGCGGAAGACGCCGAACCGTGGTACCGCCTCAAAGCCAGCCCTCCATCGGGCGCAACGGATTGGCCCTCTGCTCAGGCAATCGTTTCATTTCACGATTCAGTCCGTGAGATCGAACCCGAAGTCACCGGGTCGCTCGAACGCACGATGATGCGAAGCGGGTCTTTCTCGACGCTGTCGATTGCTCTGGTTGCCATCGCGGGGCTTGTGTTGCCCGTGGTGATCGTGCTCTGCGGATTGGGCGTGTGTTCGGGCTTAGGCGCTGGCTTGGGGATCGTGACGAGCGGGTTGGTCATGGTCGCGGGGGTGGGTTGGTTGTCTCAACCCATGACTGCGCTGAGTTGGAGCGTGTGGCCGGCGGTGGGCGGTGTGGTTGTGCTTTGGATCGGCGCCCGTGTTCGGCGTGACGCATCACAAGTCGAACTTTTGACGCTTCGACATGCCGCGGGCGGAGAGGCGTTCGGCCTGGTGGTCGCGGGGGGGTTCCTTCTGGCGGCCGGGCTGCGCTCTGCGCACGCGCCGGGGCTGACCGCCACCGCCGTCGCGGCGTGCCTTGCGATCGCAATCCCCGGGCTGCTCATGCTGATGCTTATCCCGGGCAAGGCATCGCCGGCGGGCGCCAAGTCTGTTTAATCAGCAGGCCTGGGGCGGGGCTTATCCGGAGCACTACCTTTCCCACGCCGAGCGGCGAAGAAATCTTTGAGTACCTGTGAACATTCGTCCGCCAAGATGCCCGACCGGTGGGTTAAACGGTGGTTGAACCTCGGCTCGGCGCAGAGGTGGTGCAGCGTATCGACGCACCCCATCTTGGGATCGGCCGCGCCGTAGATCAGTTCGCCGATCCGGGCGTTCACGATCGCCCCGGCGCACATCGGGCAGGGTTCGAGCGTGACCGCCAGGCCACAGGTCTCCAGCCGCCACACGCCGCGCTGACGGGCCGCTTCCCGCAGAGCAATCACCTCGGCGTGGGCGGTGGGGTCGGCGTCGTTCTCGCGGAGGTTGTGCGCGGTGGCCATCACCTGCCCATCCTCCAGCCGGTAAACCACCGCACCCACGGGCACCTCGCCGAGCTCGGCGGCGCGGCGGGCCTCGTCCAGCGCAAGGCGCATGAAGTACTCGTCGCGTTCGGGGCCGGGGGGTGGCGGGGGCATCGCCAAAGAGTTTAACGCAGGCCATTTTTTAACGGGAGACCCACCCCGGCTCACGCTAAACTGTTCCCATGCGAGAACACCTGGCGAAGATCGTGATCGTGACGTTGATGCTCCTGGTGGTGGGCGTGCCCTTCCTGCTCCGCCCCAACGACGCCTCGGGCAAGCTGACCGACAGCGACGGCGCCGGCGAACGCCTGATCATCTACACCCCGCACAACGAGCAGATCCGTCTCGAGATGTCCCACGCGTTCAACGCCTGGCGGGGCGAGCAGGGGCTGTCGCCGGTCAAGTTCGACTGGCGTGCCTCGGGCGGCACCTCGGACCTGCGTAAAACCATCCTGGCTCAGTTCGAAGCCAAGGCCAAAAAGAGTCAGGAAGACAGCGGCATCGGAGCCGACCTGTTCTTCGGCGGCGGGGAATACGACCACAACAAGCTGGCCAGCGGGCTCAAGATTAAACGAGACGGCGAAGAGGTGAAGATCGCCGTCGCCGTGCCCGCGGATATCCCTCAGGCGGTTCTTGACGAGGCGTTTCCTCAAGCGCTCATCGGCGGCGAACAGCTTTATCACCCCGACAAGCTCTGGATCGGCACCGCGTTGTCCAGCTTCGGCATCGTCTACAACCGCGACCTCCTGGTCATGCTCGATCTCAAAGAACCCACGACTTGGGCCGACCTGACCGACCCGGCGTACCAGAACTGGGTAGCGCTGGCTGACCCCGGCCACTCCGGCTCGATCGGGGCGACGTTCAATACCCTGCTCAAGCGCACGGGGTGGACCGAAGGGTGGGCGGTGATGCGTCGCGTGTTTGCCAACGCCCGCTACTTCGCCAGCGCCGCCAGCAAGGTGCCGGTCGACGTCTCTTCGGGTGAAGCCGCGGCGGGCATGTGCATCGACTTCTACGGTCGCACCCAGGCCGGGGCCATCGCCGCGGCGGGATGGTCGGGCGACACCGAAGGCCAGGGCATGAGCCGTGTGGGTTACGCCGACCCCGTTGTTGATGGCAAGAGCATGACGGCGACCACGGCCGACCCGGTGTCGTTGCTGCGTGGCGCGCCGCACCGTGAGACCGCCGAGCAGTTCATCACCTGGCTCCTCAGCAAAGAGTCCCAGCGGCTCTGGCAAGCCAAGCTCGACACCGAGGGCGGCCCGATCCGCTACGAACTGCGTCGGCAACCGATCCGCGCCGACCTTTACACCGCCGAGGAGAAAGCCACCTGGTCCGATCCTCAGATCGACCCGTACCCCACGGCCGTCCCGATCATGCCCGGCATGCCGGACTTTTTCTCGGCGGTATCGCCCGTGTCGCAGGCGATGGCGATCGATGTCCACCAGGACCTGATCGCCGCCTGGCGGGCGATCCTTCGTACTCCTGATGATCACCCCGACAAGCCAGAGATGCTCCGGCTGTTCGACGAGATGCCGCCAGAACTGACGCTGACCTGGCCGGACGAAGAGCTGGCTAACGATTGGCAGTCGGCGGTCGGTGACGTGGATCACCCGCGTCACTCCGAAGCGGCGGGCGTACTCGCGGATTTCATGGACCGCTTCCGTGGCCGGGACGATGACCAAAAGCTCAAGGACAAGCTGGCCTGGACCTTGTTTTTCCGTGACAACTATCGGCAGATCGCCAGCATGGGCCGGTGATTCGGCATCGTCGTTTTTCCCTCTCGGGCCTCGGCCGTGAAACTGATTTTCGTCTACAACGCCGACGCGGGTTGGCTGGGCGCTGCGTGGGACAGCGCCCACAAATTGATTTCCCCCAAGACCTACCGCTGTTCCCTTTGCGCCGTCACGCACCATGCATTGGGGATGAAGAAACGGTGGGCCAGATTCATCGAAGGTCTCGAACACGACATCGAGTTCTTGCACCGTGACGAGGCGAAGGAGCGCTACGATCTGGAAACGGTGGATTGGCCCGCCGTGTTGAAGGAAGACGAGAAGGAGGCGCGTATTTGGCTGAATTCAGAAGAACTTGCCCACGCGGAAACGATCGAACAATTAGAAGCACTCATCCGGGAAAGACTCGATCATGAAAACACCTCCATTCCATAATGCGGATCGGCGCACGACAGCCCGCAAACGCCTCGTGCGGGCCTCGTGGTTGGCGCTGACGCTGCTGGGTTTGGCTTGGACGTCCACGGTGTGGTCCGAGCCGATCGTGGTGGAGCCGCCGGTGAAGCTGACCGTCGCTCCGGACGGCGGCGAGCGTCTGCGGGGTTGGCTCACCGAGTACGACGACTTCGATTTCACCATGAAAACGGTGGAAGGGGAGACCAAGCAGATCGCGTGGGACTCGCTCCGGCCGGACCGGGTGATGTGGGTGCAGGAAAAGTTTCTCGCCCGGGATGACGCCCGGGGCTGGTACACCCTGGGGTCGCTGCTGTATGAACGGGAAGACGGCGAAAAGCTGGCCGAGAGCGCGTGGAAGCGGGCGCTGCGGATCGAACCCGGGCTGGCGTCGAAGATCGATCGGGTCCGCGATGGCGAGGTCGTGGATTACGACGAGCCCGAGCCCGAAGAAGTCATCGAGGAACAGCCCGGCCACACGCACACCCACGACCACGGCGAGGGTGGATCCGGCCTGGGCGGCCCGGTCACGGTCGGTGACATCCAGTCCCAGTTCTGGGGCGATCTTTCCGACGAGGTGATGGCGTCAAACGTCGAAAAGCTAAAGGCGGAGATGCTCGAAGCCCAAAAGAAGATCAACCTGCGCCTCCGGCTCTATGAAGACGCCTCGGACTATTTCCTGTTTTACTCCGACCTACCGCCGAAGGAAGCCCGCCAGTGGGCCGGCCTGCTCGATGAGATGTACGACCGCTTGTCGGACATCTTCGGCCTGGAAAAAGGGGAAAACATTTTCCTGGGCCGGGGTTTGATCATCGTGTTTCAGAACGAAGCGGACTACCACAAGTACTTTCTCTTGCACCACCAGCACGATTCCCGCGGGACGCTGGGGCTATGCCTCTCGTACGGCACCGGCAAGAGCGAGGTGGCGCTTTTCAAGCAACGCCGCGATCTGGATTTCGCACGGGTGCTGGTGCACGAAGCGGTCCACATGTTCAACCACCGCTACCGCTCATACCCCTTCCTGCCGAGTTGGATCAACGAAGGCCTTGCCGAGTACGTCTCATCGGAATTGGTAGACAAGGGCGGCTTCGGCGAAAGCTCACTCGCACGCAATATCGACTACGGCCTGAGCCTGATGCGGCAGAATAAATCGCTCGGCGGGAACGCCTTCTTTTACGCGAGCCATATCGAAGGCCACCACTACCCCATGGCCAATCTGCTCACCGGCTTCATGATCAAGCAGAACGGCAAGCGGTACCAAGCTTTCATCAACGGGATCAAGGACGGCAAGAGTTGGGAGGAAGCGCTCGAAGACGACTACGGCGTCGAGCTGGAGCCGCTCATCGAGGCGTTCGGGCGTTCGGTCAAAATCCGCGACCTCAAGCCGTAAACTTCCGCAGCCAAGACTCTCGACGAATCGACCCAGTCGGCTAGGATAGGGCGATGGGTTACGAACCACGCTCTGCCGCCAGCCTTTCGTCGAAGACCAAGCCCGTGATCGGCTTGCTCGGCGGCCCGGGCTCGGGGAAGAGCCACGTCGCCAAGCTGTTGGCCCATGAGGGCGCGGCGGTGATCGACGCAGACGCCATCGCGCGGGAGGTGCTGGACCGCCCGGAAGTCAAGGGCACCCTCGTCGGCTGGTGGGGGGCAGGTGTCTTGGAAGCCGACGGCAGCGTGAACCGCTCGGCGATCGGCGCGAAGGTCTTCGACGACCCGTGCGAGTTGGCCCGTCTCGAATCGCTGGTCCACCCACTGGTGCACGCCCGCCGGAGCGAGCTGCGGTCGCTCTATCGAGGCGATGCCGATGTCCTGGCGATTATCGAAGACTGCCCGCTGCTGCTCGAGCGCGAACTCGAAGGCGATTGCGACGTATTGGTTTATATCGATGCGCCCTTGGAAGTTCGTCAGGAGCGGGTGGCCCGCACCCGCGGTTGGTCGGCCCAGGAGCTGGAGCGTCGAGAGAAAAACCAGATGCCGCTTGACATCAAGCGTGCGCGTGCCGATTATGTCTTCAGCAACGACGCCGATCCATCGGTTGTTCAGACTCAAGCCCGTCGGCTACTCGATTGGGCTCTCTCGAAAAGCTCGTGATGACGACACAGACCCTGCCGCGGCACGGTCGATTCGCTATTGAGCTTTGAATGACCGTGCTGGTGGGTGGGGACCCTCGTCCAGCAGGCGTCGCTTGAAATACCCCCCTAAAAAAACAGGTATGCCGATCAGGGTATGCCCAAGGACCGATGATTCGTTCAGACACCTCGATTTAGTTCACCCTTCACAACATCCCCCGTTCCACCCACCCCCCAACCTGCCGCATGTTGTGCGCGGCACGGCCACCCCAGGAGTACCCGTTCTCATGGCTGAGAAATCCACCACGACCAAGAAAAAAGTCAGCAAGAAAAAATCTTCCCGAAAGACCAAAGCCAAGGCTTCGTCGGGTGAAGAAAAGAAAGTCGCTCCCCCCGCGCCGCAGTCCGACCAAGAGCTCGACGCCGAGACGCAGGAGCACTACGAGGAGGCCAAGAAGGCCGACCTCACCGTCCGCGACCTCGAAGTGATGAGCGACGCAGAACTGCTCAAGCTCGCCGAGAACGAAGGACTCAGCGAGAAGGACATCGAAGGCCTCGTCAAGAACCGTCTGATCTTCAAGATCCTCGAGAAGCACTTCTCGGCCAAGGGCCTGATGTACGGCGAAGGCGTTCTGGAAATCCTGCCGGACGGCTTCGGCTTCCTCCGCAGCCCCGACCAGTCCTACCTCGCTTGCCCGGACGACATCTACGTCAGCCCGTCGCAGATCCGCCGGTTCGGACTCAAGGTCGGCCACGTCGTCGCCGGCACGATCCGTCCGCCCAAGGAATCCGAGCGCTACTTCGCGCTGCTCCGCGTCGACGCCATCAACGGCGAAGACCCGCAGCACCTCAACGAGCTCAAAGACTTCGACGACCTCACGCCGCTCCACCCCTACGAGCGGTTCGTGATGGAAACCCCCGGCGACGACAACAACTTCGAGATGCGTATCGTCGACCTGGTCGCCCCCGTCGGTAAGGGTCAGCGTGGCCTGATCGTCGCGCCGCCGCGTACCGGTAAGACCGTCCTCCTCCAGAAGATGGCCAAGTCGCTGATCGTGAACTACCCGACCTGCAAGGTGTTCGTGCTGCTCATCGACGAACGCCCCGAGGAAGTCACCGACTTCAAGGCGAACACGCCCCCGGAAGTCGAAGTCGTCGCCTCGACGTTCGACGAGAACACCACCCGCCACGTACAGGTGTGTGAAATGGTCATCGAGAAGTCTCGCCGGATGGTCGAATACGGCCACGACGTGATCATCCTCATGGACTCGATCACCCGGATGGCCCGCGCCTACAACGCCGAGATGCCCCACACCGGCAAGATCATGACCGGCGGCCTCGACTCCAACGCCCTGCAACGCCCCAAGAAGTTCTTCGGCAGCGCCCGGGCGATCGAGAACGGCGGCTCGCTGACCATCCTCGCCACCGCGCTGACCGACACCGGCAGCAAGGCCGATGACATCATCTTCGAAGAGTTCAAGGGCACCGGTAACTCCGAGCTGCACCTGGACCGCCGCCTGGTCGAGAAACGGGTTTACCCCGCGATCGACATCGCCGCCTCGGGCACCCGCCGGGAAGAGCTGCTGATGGACCCGACCGAGCTGAAGCTGGTCTACCGCCTTCGCAAGGTGCTCGCCGACATGAACGTCGTCGAAGCCATGGAGATGCTCAAGAGCCGTCTGATGAAGACGCCGACCAACGCCGAGTTCCTGATGAAGATGACCGGCGATTGAGGAAAACCCTGTGCTTGAAATCCTCCGAGCCTGAAATAATGCGCGTGCGCCTGCCGGTTGACTGTCGTGTATCGAAGTGAATCAACTACTTTCATCACAGGAGCCGTGGATGTCCGAGCAACTCGAGAAGATTACCAAGCAGCAGTGCACGATCGCCCCGGCGACCTACGACGACCTCAAGGTGCTGTTTCTCAACTGCACCCTCGAGCGTTCGCCGCGGATGTCCCACACCGAGGGGCTCATCGGTGTGGCGCAAGGCATCCTCGATGCGAACAACGTCAGCCACAAGGTCATCCGTCCGGTCGACTACGAGATCGCGGCCGGGCTCGGTCAAGACATGTCGCAGACCCCCGAATGGGAGCGTGACGACTGGCCGCAGATCCAGGCCGAGGTCGATGCCTGTGACATCCTGATCCTCTGCACTTCGGTGTGGCTCGGCGAGAAGTCGTCGGTCTGCAACCGCACGCTCGAACGCATGTACGGCTACACCCACTCGTTCAACGAGAAGGGCCAGTACCGCGACTACGGCAAGGTCGGCGCCACACTGATCACCGGCAACGAAGACGGCGTGAAGCACTGCGCGATGAACATCCTGTTCTCGCTGTCACACATCGGCTACACCGTCCCGCCCCAGGCCGATGCCGGGTGGATGGGTGAAGCCGGCCCGGGCCCGTCGTACCGCGATCCCGGCTCGGGCGGCCCCGAGAACGACTTCACCAACCGCAACACCACGTTCCTCGTGTGGAACTGCCTGCACCTGGCGCGCATGCTCAAAGACGCCGGCGGCATCCCGGCGCACGGCAACCAGCCCGAAGCCTGGGACGCGGGATGCAAGAGCGACTTCGCCAGCCCCGAGCACAAGCGCTGAGCCGTTGAATTTCTATAGACAACCCATCACACCTACGCCGCCTGGCCATCGATGGTCAGCGGCGTTGTGGTTTGCCGACGTTTGGGATGGAACGTGCCGCCGGCGGGTGTCAGAACCAGCACCGGTGATTTTTCGGTCAGCCGTTGGATGGCGTCCTGAACTGCTGGACGATCGACGCCTTGCGGCTCCGCTTCGACGATCAGCGGGTGGACGCCGACCTGTTCATCGTGGGTGGTGGTGAAGATGACGCCGAGCTTATCGGGCCGGTCGTTCTCTTCGAGGTGGCCATCGAGCCACAGGCAGCGGAAGTCCCGGCAGGAGGTCGGACGCGAGGCGTAGGCATCACAGCCCCCGGCACACTCGTGCGGGCAATCGGTAAACGCCGGCTTCGAAAGCTCTTCAATGACCAGGCTGCTGCAGCACGCGGTGCAGGAGCCGCATGTTCTCTCGGTGGACGCCATGGGCGGTACTTCTCCTCTGCCGATCCATCGGCGGAGCAGCGGGTATGCAACAGGCGGTTGTGAGCTTTCTGAGGCCTGGCGAAAGGCTGCGTGCAGGTCGTTCCAAGCGTGTGGGTTGTAACGGTCAGCGAAGCGGTGGCGGTTGGGATGATGCGCCCGCCGCGGCCCGGATGATGTTGCCGGGAAATGAAATCTCGTACAATTGTGAAATGCGATTCGTTGCTGTCATCGTGATTTGCGTGGCCGGTCTAACCGGGTGCATCAGCGCCGTGCCCCCGTCCCTGGAGGTGGTGGGCGCCGAGCTGACCCAGGAATCGCCGCAAGGGGCCCGCGTCGAGGTGGCCGTGGTGATGAGCAACCCCAACGACGTGGCGATCCAGCTGCCCGAAGCGTCGTACACGCTCTCGGTCGCAGACGCCGGGTCCTACGCCTATGTCGAAATCCCCGCCCGGGTCCTGGGGCCCAAGGGCGTCCAGGCGATCCGCCTCCCCGCCGCGATCCAAACCGATGGCCAAGCGCTCTCGGGGAAATCTTGGGAAATCAACGGCAGCGTGACCTATTCTCCAGAAAACTACCTCCGAAGCTTCCTGACCGAGACCGGCATCCCGCTCCCCCTGGTGCTGTTCTCCGGCAAAGGGGTGTTGGAGTGAGCGTTTTGCGATTTAGGGGTTGGGCGATTTGGTGATTGATGCCCCAACACCGCATCGCCTGTCCAGCAATTGTTCCTGAGAATCTGAGCTACCCGCCGCCAATCGCACAATCACCTAATCACGAAATCGCCCAATCTCCTCTCATGCACTCTGTCTACACCGACCGCCGATACCTCATCCCATTCCGTGCCACGCTGCTGCCGCAGATCTTCACGGACGTGTTGGTCATCGGCGGGGGGGTTGCGGGCATGCGGGCGGCGTTGGCGGCGACCGAAGGGCACGACGAGGCGGACGTCATCGTCGTGGCGAAAGGCAAGCTCAAACAGTCCAACACCTTCTGGGCCCAGGGCGGCATCGCCGCGGTAATCAGCGAGGCCGACTCGGTGGCCGATCACGTCCGCGACACGATGGTCGCGGGTGCCGGGCTGTGTGACGAATCCGTGGTGACGCAGATCGTGCAGGAGGGCGGCGAGCGGGTCCGCGAACTCATGGACTGGGGGATGCGCTTCGACCTCGCCTCCGAGGACGACAGCACCCCGGCGCTCGGCAAAGAGGGCGGCCACTCCCACCACCGCATCCTCCACACCGACGGCGACGCCACCGGCAAGGCGCTGGGCCAATGCCTCGGGCAACGCATCGAGAACGATCCGCGCATCCGCTTCTTCCAGGAATGCTTCGTCCTCGACCTGATCACCGCCGACAACACCAGCGAAAGCGGCGGGCAGGTGCTCGGCGCGATCACGCACCACCCCAAGTACGGCCTGCAGGTCATCTGGGCCGCCGCCACCGTGCTCGCGTCCGGCGGGGCCGGGCAGGTGTACCGCGAATCGACCAACCCCCGCGTCGCTACGGGCGACGGCGTAGCCATGGCCTACCGCGCCGGGGCCGAGCTTCAGGACCTGGCCTTCTATCAGTTCCACCCGACCACGCTCTACATCGCCGGTGCGTCGCGGAGCCTGATCACCGAAGCGGTGCGCGGCGAAGGGGCGCACCTGATCGACCGCTCGAGCCACCGCTTTATGCCCGACTACGACGAGCGGGCCGAGCTCGCCCCGCGTGACATCGTCTCGCGCAGCATCCTCGCGCAGATGGCCAAGACCGGCCACACCCACGTCTACCTCGACGCCCGACACCTCGGCACGGAACGCTTCAACGAACGCTTCCCTGGCATCGAACGGCTGCTGCGGGAATTCGACCTCGACCCCGCCACCGACACCATCCCCGTCCACCCCTCGGCCCACTACATGATCGGCGGCGTCCGCACCGACGCCCAGGGCCGAACCAGCCTGCCCGGCCTCTACGCCGCGGGCGAGGTCTCCTGCAGCGGGCTCAACGGTGCCAACCGCCTGGCCAGCAACTCGCTGCTGGAAGGACTCGTGCTCGGCAAGTCGGCGGGCGAAGCCGCTTTGGAAATGGTCCAGGCCAACGGGCGACGCCCCGCCCGGATCGTCTCGGACATCCGCCTGTCCGAGCGCAGCGAGCTCGACCTCGCCGACGTCCGATCGAGCCTGCGCAGCGTCATGTGGCGTCACGTCGGGATCGAACGCGAAGGCGACCACCTCAAGGAAGTCGGCGAGATGTTCCTGTTCTGGGCCCGCTACACCATGGACAAGATCTTCGACGACCGCCTCGGTTGGGAAGTGCAGAACCTGCTGACCGTCGGCGCACTGATCACCCGCGCCGCCGCGTGGCGTTTGGAAACGCGCGGCACCCACACCCGCCTCGACTACCCCGAGACGAGCGACGACTTCCGCGTCCACGAAACCTGGGTCAAAGGACAGCCTGAACCCACGACCATTCCCGTCGAACAGGGCGCCGAAGCCACTAAGTAAGTAATTACTTACGAAATTTCGTGAACCCTGGTTTTTTCGAAAACCCGGCCGGCTCTAACCGCGTAGCACGTGCAAGTCGGCTCATCGGCGTCTGTGCAGATGGGTTTTGATCACAACGCCTCACCGGGAAGGTTACCCATGAACACCCTCGCTCCAGCCCCCTCTAACGAGGCTGCACGCACCGCAACGCCGATGAGTGAACAGACCTGGACGTTCACCAGCTTCGACGGCACCGAGCTGTTCTACCGCCACTGGCAGCCCGCCCAGCCCGCCAAACGCACGTTGGTGATGTTTCACCGCGGACACGAGCACTCGGGCCGGTTTGTCGACGTCGTCGAAGCGCTCGGCCTCAAGGATACGCAACTCTTCGCCTGGGACGCCCGTGGCCACGGCGAGTCGCCCGGTGAACGCGGCTATGCGCCCAGCTTCGGCGCGATGGTGCGCGACGTGGACATGTTCATCCGCCACCTCACCGAAGCCCACGGCGTTGCCACAGAAGACATGGTGATCCTCGCCCACAGTGTCGGCGCGGTGACTGTGGCGTCGTGGGTGCACAGCCACGCCCCGCGGCTGCGCGGCCTCATCCTCGCTACGCCCGCGCTGCGTGTGCGGTTGTACGTGCCGTTGGCCATCCCCGGGCTGCGGCTGCTGCAAAAGCTCCGCGGCAAGCGCAAGACTTTCGTGAAGAGTTATGTGAAGGCGAAGATGCTCACGCACGACCCGGCCCAGGCCGCGTCCTACGACGCCGACCCGAAAATCGCCAAAGCCATCGCCGTCAATATTCTGCTCGGACTACACGATGCGGGCAGCCGCCTGATCGACGACGCCGGCGCGATCCAGACGCCGACGCTCATGCTCTCAGGTGGCTCAGATTACGTGGTGAGCCTCAATGCGCAGCGGAATTTCTTCGACAGGCTCGGCTCGCCCACGAAGAAGCTGCGCGTATTCCCCAAGATGTACCACGACGTGTTGCACGAGGCGGATCGCGAGCCGGTGCTCGATGCCATCCGCGGCTTCCTGGACGAGCGTTTCGCTCAATCCGCGAAAGAGTCGGCGTTGCTAGATGCCGACGAGCACGGCTTCACGTTCAACGAGTACCAATGGCTCAACACGCAGCTGCCTACACTGTCACCGAAGAACCTGTTCTATCTGGCGCAGACCGCAGCGCTCAAGACATTGGGCCGAACCAGCCGCGGCGTTCGGCTGGGGTTCGACACCGGTTTCGACTCCGGAAAGTCGTTGGACTATGTCTACGAGAACCACGCCCAGGGATCGTTAGGTATCGGCCGGCTACTCGACCGGGCGTATCTGGATGCGCTGGGTTGGCGCGGCATACGCCAACGACGACTGCACCTCCACGAGATGATCGGCCACGCTATCACGCTCGCCGCGCAGGACCGCCCCGAAGAAGCCAATGTGCACTTGCTTGATATCGCAGCGGGCTGCGGTCGATACACCCTCGAAGCGATCAAAGCGGTCGAAGGGACCGGCGTCTCCGCAACGCTGCGTGACTTCGATCCTGCCAACCTTGAGGATGCCCGGCAGCATGCCGAAAGTTTGGCGGTGAATGATGTGTCCTACGAGCCCGGCGATGCGTTCGACGCCGCGTCGCTGGCTGGCATCACGCCGACGCCGGACGTCGCGGTGGTCTCCGGGCTCTATGAGCTCTTTCCCGAGAACGCGCCCATCCTCGAATCGCTCAAAGGCCTGGCCGCGGGGCTATCGGCAGGGGGGTACCTGGTTTACACCGGCCAACCCTGGCACCCGCAGGTCGAAATGATCGCGCGCACGCTGCCCAGTCACCGCGGCCAGTCGTGGGTGATGCGTCGGCGGACCCAAGCCGAACTCGACCAACTCGTGCGGGCGGCGGGTTTCGAGAAGGTGCAGACTCTCGTTGACGAGTGGGGCATCTTTACCGTGTCACTAGCAAGGAAGGTGAAGCCATGAACGACCCGACGCCCACTTTGGAGAACTACTTCCAGTTGATGGCGGCCAACGGCGCTGACCATGTGTACCGCACCGCGGTATCGTCGGGGCTGCTCGATACGCTCGCGCAATCGCCGAGCTCTGCGTCCGCGCTTGCGGAGCAACTGGATGCGCAGGCCCAGCCCATCGCGATGTTGTGTGACGTGCTGAAGACACTCGGTGTCGTTGAACATGGAGACGGGTTGTGGAGGTTGAGCCCCTTGGGTGATGGCCTGCTGCGCGGACCGTACCGAACGCTGGGCGATCCATACTGGCATCACCTGCCCGAGTTTTTGCAGACGTCCGAGCCGATGGCGCAGATGGACGACCCGGCCGAGAGCGAAGCCCGCTACCAAGGCCAGGCCGCGGCGTTGGGCTGGATGCTCGCGCCCGCCGCGTCGTGGGCCGCGGAATCTCTCGCCGCGACCCTCGATGCGGAGGGAAAGGTGAGTATCCTCGATGCGGGTGCGGGCTCGGCGATCTGGAGCCTGAGCCTCGCCAAACGATTGCCGCAAGCCGGGGTGACCGCCGCGGATTGGCCCGCGGTTTTGGAAGTGGCTAAGGCCACAGCCCAGCGTATGGGACTGGCCGATCGATTGGAGTTGATGCCCGGCGATCTCGCTGAAGCGTCATTCCCCGCCGATAGCCATGACGTGGTGATCCTGGCCAACGTGGCCCACCTCATGCCCCCTGACGCGCTCGGGCAAACCTTGAAACGCCTGGCCGCGACATTGCGCCCCGGTGGGCGTCTGGTCGTCATCGACGTGTTCCCCGGCCAAGCTGCGGGCGACCTGAACCGCACGCTCTACACATTGGGACTCGCGCTGCGTACCCGCGCGGGCCAGACCCACCAGCCCGATGATGTGATCGACCTGCTTCATACCGCCGGGCTAGAGCGGGGCTGCTGTACGCCGATCGAAGCCGTGCCTTACACGCTGGGAATGGTGACCGCCACCAAGCCTTAACGCACACCGCCCCGACATAGTTGGCGGGGCGGTGTGATTCACGTGTCGAGTTTGATTAGCTAACGGCTCATTACCCGCGTCGACGCCCGGCCAACGCAAGCCCACCCATGGCGAGCAGCGCCAACGACGCCGGCTCGGGGATCGGAGTGCCCAGGTGCTCTTCGATCGCCAGCGACAGGCCGTGCGAGCCGGCGACGTTCGTGCCCGCCGGCGACAGGATGATGTGGATCGAATCACTCTCGGCGGGGGCATCGTTCCCATCTGCGGTGAGCTTGACCTTGAGCAGGTACACATCGGTCAGCGGCGCAGCGCTGTTGATCAGGCTGCCGCCACTCCCCGCGAGGTACTCGAACCGCAGGTCGTAGTGGGCATCGAGCGCAACCGAGTCGCTGAGCGCGATCGAATCAAGCGTGTCCAAGGTGCTGCTTCGGACAGCTGAGGCGGTAGGGACATTGGTGAAGTAGAGGTCGATGGCTTCTTCCTGCCCGTCCAGAAGCTGGAAGTCGGGCATGAAGTGCGTCGGGCTGCTGTGCATCGGGGCGGTATGGCTGCCCGAGGCGTGGGTGTGACTATGGCCGCCCGCAAAGTCGGCAAAAGGAGCGTCGGCCCACTTGTACGCGCCTTCGACCGTCAGCGTCAGGCCGCGACCACCGAGGTCCGACGGCGCCTCGATGTCGAAACCCGGCAACGAAGTCACCGAGCTCCCCGCGATCGTGCCCCAATGGCTATGGACCGCGTTGTAGTAGTCGCGGCGGATGCCGTTGCCGTCGTCGACGGGGTTCGAGCCGCTGATGTAGCCCTGTGTGACGATCTGGTCGTCGTTGATTTGAATGTCCAGGCGGCGGCCGTCGTGGGCCAGGGCGGGGACGGCCGAGGTCAGTGCCAGGGCGGTCGAAAGGGCGGTGGTGGAAACTTTGTGATTCATGGTACTTCCTGGGTGTGATTCAGAGGCCTCGTCGCGGGCTTGCGAAAAGGCTGAGTGGGTTAGTTGGGTTTGAACAAGTGATTGATGGCGTCGGTGTAGTTGTCTTGGAACGGGTGGGTGGCGGCGTGGCCGTCGAGGTAGCCGTAGCCGCCGATCGCTTCACGAGTTTCGGGTTCACCGCCGTAGGCCGAGGTCTCGAGTTCGTTGGCAGCGAGGGCCGCAGAAAAGTCTGGGGAGGGATGGGCCCAGCCATGCGGGTGAAAGTGGTCAGAGGCCGCAAACTCTCCCTCGAAAACGGTGATGGCGGTGTGGATCGTATTGGCGGGCTGGGGAACCGAGTCGATACTGGCCACCGCGTCAGGGAGGCCTATATCAACTCCGTCTGGTGAAAGGACAAGGTTCAGCGAATAGCTGGTCTCGCGATACTGCCCGGTCGAAGGCGTAGGGGTGCCGCCCACAAAGTGTGGGCTGGTATCGAGCGGCGATCGCATTACCAGTTCGGGGCTGTACTGATCACGCAGATGTTCGATCCACGATTTGCCGCTGTGGCTAGTGGGCAACAGCAATCCGTCGTGGTCGAGGACGTAGAGCCAGTTGGCCGTCTCGATCTGCCGGATGTTCGACAGGCACTTCGTGGCCTGGGCGGTGCGACGGGCGTTGCCCAGCACCGGCAGCAGGATGCCGATCAGCAGGGCGATGATCGAAATCACTACCAGCAATTCAATAAGCGTAAACGCGGTGCGATAGCGCACGTCGAGCCTTCCTCGGTGAGAAAATCAGAACCTCAAACACGATCCACGGGGTCAGGCGTGGGTCGGCGGGGCTCGGCCGAGGATGCGGTGCTGCGACGCGGCGGAGACCAGCTCCAGCTCACGCAGCTCAAAGAGGGCGTAGTCCAACTCATCAACGAACACCGGCGGTACGATCAGCGTCGGCGGGGTGTCGAGGTTGGCTTTGAGGTGACAGATCGCACAGCTCACCGGCGCGTCGGCCGGGGCGGGCGTGTCTTGCGAGATCGTGCAGAGCGGGCAAAACGGCTTGTCCGATTTGGACGAGTCCGCGGGGTCCGCCATCTGGGCCAGCGGGGCGTTGGGCAGCGCCACGATCCCCCGGCGGTGGGCGGGCATGAAGACCACGAAAAAGCCCACCACCCACAGCAGGGCGGTCACACGGAACCATCGAGAGGCGAAAAGGGCTCGCACGGTGCGCCTACCATAGCGGCCCCGGCGGCGGGTTCAACTTTCGGGCCAGGTCACTACAATCCCGGGCATGACCATGCGATGCATCCAAGTCGAGGGGCGATCGGCCTACATCGCCGACACCGCACGCCTGACCGGCCAGCTCACGCTCGGCGACGGCGTCAACGTCTGGCCCGGCGGCGTCATCCGCGGCGATGTCGCCCCCATCACCATCGGCCGGGGCACCAACATCCAGGACAACGCCACCGTCCACTGCGACTCGGGCCAGCCCAACGTCATCGGCGAATACGTCACCATCGGCCACAACGCCGTGGTCCACGGCAGGGCGGTCGGCGACGGCAGCCTCATCGGCATGCACGCCACCGTCCTCGGCGAAACCGTCATCGGCCAGCGCTGCCTCATCGCCGCGGGCGCCCTGGTCCCTCCGGGCCTCGAAGTGCCCGACGACCACGTCGTCATGGGCGTGCCCGGCCGGGTCATGCGTGAAACCAACGACAAAGAAAAGCAATACCTCGGCTGGCTCGCCAAACACTACGTCGAACTCGCCAAGCGCTACCATCAGAATCCCAACGACCCCACCACCAAGCCCTACGGCGAATAACCTTCACCCCAACAAGTGCCCGATGCCTTCGGGGTGCAGGGGCAGAGCCCCTGCCGCTCGCCGCGCAGGCGCTTGTATCGAAAACTTCAGCTAGACTAAAACCTATGCATCTTTTTCCCGCTATCGACCTCCGCGGCGGCAAAGTCGTCCGCCTCATGCAGGGTGACTACGCCCAGCAAACGACCTACGGCGACAACCCGCTCGACCAAGCCAAACAGTTCGAAGACGCCGGCGCCACCTGGCTCCACGTCGTCGACCTCGACGGCGCCAAGACCGGCCAGCTCGCCCACCGTGACGAGATCCACGACATCTGCTCCAAGACCAGCCTCAAGGTCGAGGTCGGCGGGGGGGTCCGAAGCGAGGCCACCATCGACGCCCTCCTGCACATCGGCGTGACCCGCGCGATCATCGGCACCGCCGCCCTGCGCAACTGGGACTGGTTCGAGTCGCTCATGGGCAACCCGACCTACCGCGGCCGACTCGTCCTGGGCCTCGACGCCCGCGAGGGCAAGCTCGCCGTGTCCGGCTGGGAAGAAACCACCGACACCACCGCCATCGAGGTCGCCCAGAAAGTCAGCGACTGGCCGCTCGCCGCGATCGTCTACACCGACATCGCCACCGACGGCACGCTGAAGGGCCCCAACATCGAACAGACCAAGGCCATGTGCGAAGCCACGCACACGCCCATCGTCGCCTCCGGCGGCGTCGGCACGCTCGAGCACCTGGCGGCCCTCCGCGAGCTCCCGGTGCAGGGGGCCATTATTGGCCGCTCGCTGTACGAAAACACCTTCACCATCGACGACGCCCTGGCCGTCTTCGAGAAAGGCAGGGCGATCGATGCTTGACCCGATCACACAGCTCCCCGGACAACGCACGCTGCACCTGCCCGACGCCTCCGATCCCGCCGGCGATCAGGCCGCCAACGAAAGCGCCCTGCAGGGCTATTTCGATTGGCAGGTCACGACGCTGATGCTCGCCTACGACCTCAACGACCCGGTAGACGGCAGCACGCCCGACGCCGGCGAACAACGAAGGCGCTCCATCGAAGAAGAAGTCCGCACGATGACCCTCGCGGTTGTGCCCGACATCTATCTCAACGATCAGACCCTCGATTGGCCGCCCGACCTGATGATGAACATCACGCGGACGACGCTGAAACGCGCCGCGGATATCGCCGGTCTCTGAAGTCATTCAAAATACGCTCAATCGCAGAGCCGCTCGAGCATGTCGACCACGCCGTCCGCCTGCTCGAGAGGTGAGATGTACGTCGCATGCGCATCGATCGCGGGGTCACGATTCGCCGGCACGCCGAACCACGCGACCGACTCGGCAATCGCGATGTCGCCCTTGGTGTCGCCGACACCCGCGAGCCGCTTCGGATCGAGCCCCGTGCGTTTGAGGAATTGATCGATGCCCGTGGCCTTGGAGATGTGCTCCAGGTCGCAGTTGATGTAGTTCCACGTGCCGCCCACGCGGAACGGCCAGCCGTGCTCCGCACACGCCTCCGCCAGCCGGGGCTTGATCGACTCCAGAAAGTCCGGGTCGCGGTGGTACAGGCTGACGCTGGCATTCTTGCCGGGCTGGCTCGAAACGCCCTGATCGGCATATACATCAAGACACCATCGGCGGAACGCGACCGCCGCATCCACATGCTCGTTGGTGATCGCCGGGTCCAGGTGATACCCGTTGACCGACGGGTCGTACACCCACACGCCGTTCTCACACACGCACGGCAACACATCGTTCGCAATCAACCGGCACATGCACTCGGAAAACGGCAACGGCCGACCGGTGCACACCGTCACCAACGGCCGATCCCGGTCCGTCTTGGCCCGGACGTTGTGCTCGGCGATCTTATTCAGCGCCACCAAATCCAACGGCCCGCCGGCTTCGTTGAGCAGGCAGCCGTCGATGTCACACAACACCGCGTCGTAGCGACCGGCAACGTTTTGAAAGAGGGGCTCGGGCATGAGAGAATCCCAGATGTTAACAATCTCAGAAAACCGTAGGATACGCTAATCCAACGTCACCGATGAACCCGACACCTCCCTAAGCAAATCTATGAGCGATTCAAATCCCGATCAAAAAGGCTTCCCCTTTGTTCTCCCCAAGGAGAAACCGTCCCGCGAGCTCAGCGCCGCCATGGAGCGGAACTACAACCAATACCCGGCGCCGCGCCCCGAAGACAACCCGCTCTACACGCAGTTCAAATACACCGAACTGAAGGGGTTCGACTACAACAACTTCGACGGCACCATCACCCGCCGCGATCCCTCCAAAGTCATCTTCGAAAACGGCAAGTACTACGTCTGGTACACCTACCGCCACACCGAAACCAAGCCCGTTGGCTTACGGAACGCTGCGCAGGCCACCGACACCATCCCGTCCGCCGACTGGGACCTCTCCGAGATCTGGTACGCCACCAGCGAGGACGGCTTCACCTGGGAAGAGCAGGGCGTTGCCATCCCGCGCCCACCTAAACCTGAAGTCGGCTGGCGCTCCGTCACCACGACGGACATCCTGGTCTACAAAGGCAAGTACTACCTGTATTACCAGGCCTTCATGGAGGCCAGCGGCCTCAGAGGCGACGACTGCCCCGTCGCGGTGTCGCATGCAGATTCGCCCGACGGCCCGTGGACACCGCTCAACAAAGTGGTCATCGAAAACGGCGAAGCGGGCGAATGGGACCAGTACTCCATCCACGACCCTTACCCGATCGTCTATCAGGACAAGATCTACCTCTACTACAAATCCGATTTCGACGGCGACCCCGAACTGGTCCGCATGACCGGCCTCGCCATCGCCGACGATCCCCTCGGACCCTTCAAAAAACACCCGCTCAACCCCGTCCTCAACTCGGGCCACGAGACCGCCATGTTCCCGTTCAAAGGGGGGGTCGCCGCCATGGTCATCAAAGACGGCAACGAGCACTTCACGGTTCAGTACGCCGAGGACGGCGTGAACTTCGAGATCGCCTCCATGGTCGAACTCATGCCCATCGCCGCCGGCCCGTACGTCCCCGACGCGTTCGACAGCAACGGCAACGGCCGGGGCATCACCTGGGGCATCAGCCACCTCGCTCCCGCCTACTCATGGGAAAAGAGCGCCAGTATCCTGATGCGCTTCGACTGCAGCCTCAGCCTCGACCACTACGACCCCGAGATGAAGAAGCACCATCACTACTACCTCGAACCCGAATTCTTCTACAGCCACGGCCTCAGCGACGCCCAACGCGAACGCATCGACGAGGAAAACAAACATCGCCTAAATTCCTAGAGGCCAATGCGTATTAATCATTAGATATCCCATCCTCATCACTCATGATGGGATGAATCATCCACACAGAGTTGTCGCGCACTCCAATGACCTCATGTGGACGCAGCCTCCAGTGAACCGGCAACTGCTCATCAACGATTAGGTTTTCGGTACTTGCCCCAACAATCAAAATGTCGCGAACAAAATGATCGGCGTATCTCTCGTGAAGTTCGCCCTGGGTACCTGACCGGTCTTCGTAGCTGACCGCAATACGGCATTCGTCTTCAGATAAAAGTTCTTTAACTACAAAGAAAAACTGCTTGCCTTGGATATTTTGGTGGAGCAACCCTGTGTCGTATGCCACCGGATTGACCACATCTAAGCTGACCAGAATACCGGACGTTTCGTCTCTCTTAAGACCAGAAAGCGCATCCTTCATGCTGTAATACAGATCGGCGCGGTTTACATCACGTTCCGCCAATCGTGTGTAATTATCTCGCCTGGGCATACGGCCATACTCGCGCCTGAAATACGACTCCGATTTCTTTATCTCCAATTCGTAAAATACAATTCGATCGATACGAGCTTGGTAAATCTTTTCCTCATATCGCTCCAAAGCCGAAGACTCAGGAGCGTCTTCAGGAAGTGTGTGGGATGCCGCAGGAATAGCCATAGCCAGAGCCAAGAGGTGTAGGCAGATCAGCTTCACATTGAGAACCGGTTTCTGCATTAAATCACTCCCGAGCACGGCCAGAACGGCCACGGCTCGCTCCATCTCAAAAACCAATTTACCCGAACTTGTCGTAAGCTTAGACCTCGACCTTAAGTCCTATAATACATGTTATGTATAACTTGCCCCTAGGGGCCCAGGTGGGGTTGATTTCGAGCCATTCCCTTGGTTTACAAGGGTTTTTCGGTTCAGAGCCACGTTTGGCTCAGCGATACGCCAAGGCGTGCGTTTGGCCCTCGGCGGGATGTTGGGCGTTCAGGCATCGCTGGGTCAGTTCGATGTGGTCTGGGCGGACGCGGGCTTCGACGTAGCCGGGTTGTTCGCCGTCTTTGAACACGTAGGACGTGGCGGGCAGGCCGACGATATGGATGCCGTTGGCTTCGCGGATGCCCCAGGCGTGTTTGTGGCCGTGGAAGATCGCTTTGACTTGCCGGCGGTTCCACAGGAGATCGATCAGGGCGTTGCTGTCGGCCAGGCCGTAGCCGTCGTCGTCCGGGTCTTTGGGGTCCTCGGGTTGGTGGTGAGTCAGGAGGAACACCCTGGCCGTCGGATCGCTCGCTTCGATTTGGTCGAGCTGATCGCTGATCCATTGGCGTTGTACGGGCCCGAGCTCGCCGGCGACCTCGTCGGTCTCCCGGAGCGAGTCCAGGATCAGCCACACGGAGTTGCCGTGCCCGCGGATCGCCTGGTGGTGTCGGCCGAAGGTCCGGTAAATCTCGCTTGAACGTCCAAGGCCCTCGATGAACCGCTCGCGGTGATCGTGATTGCCCAGGGCGAGCCGCACGCTCCACTGTTCGTCTTCCATCGGCGACAGCAGCCGGCGAAGCAACGCGTAGTCACCAGTTTCACCCGAGCCCAATGCGCAGTCGCCGTTGATCATGACGTGTTCGGGGCGCTGCGTTGCGGCACGCAGGCGATGGATCACCTCGGTGAGGTGCTCGGCCATGTTCACGCCCTTGACGACTTTCGACTCGGCCGTATCGATATGGGGGTCGCTGAGCAACGCGATCCACGGCTCTGGCGACGCCTGATCGGGGGCATGCGGCTCGGATCGCACCGCCGGTACAGCCACCAGCCCCGCCGCCGCCGCCGCTCCGCTCTTGATCACGTCTCGTCTCCGCATCGAAAAGTCCTCCGGCGGGCCCAACCTTTTTTGCCGTCACCTGCCCACGCCCATACGATACACATACTATGCAGAAGCTCACCATCGACGGCCGTGAATGCACCTGGGAAGGCAAGAAATCCATCCTGCAGGTCGCCCTCGACAACAACATCGAAATCCCCCACTACTGCTACCACCCCGGCATGTCCGTGGTCGCGTCCTGCCGCATCTGCCTCGCGGAGGTCGGTGCGCCTAACCCCCGCAACGACAACAAGGTCGAGTTGATCCCCAAGCTCGTGCCGACCTGCCAGACCCCCGCCGCCGAGGGCATGGAGGTTCACCTCACCAACTCGCCCAAGACCATCGCCAACCAGAAATCGGTGATGGAGATGCTGCTGATCAACCACCCGCTGGACTGCCCCGTCTGTGACCAGGCCGGCGAGTGCTCGCTGCAGGACTACAGCTACCAGTACGGCCGATCGCAGTCCCGCTTCGAAGAAACCAAGATCAAGCAGCCCAAGAAAGACCTCGGGCCCAACGTCCTGCTCTACAGCGACCGCTGCATCATGTGCACGCGATGCGTCCGCTTCACCCGCGAAGTCACCGGCACCGACGAGATCGGCATCTTCGGACGCGGCAGCTCCGAACAGATCGACGTCTTCCCCGGCAAGCCGCTGGACAACGAGCTCTCGGCCAACGTCATCGACATCTGCCCCGTCGGGGCCCTGCTCGACAAAGACTTCCTCATGTCGATGCGCGTCTGGAACCTCAAGAAGACCCCGTCCATCGACGGCATCACCGCGTCGGGCGACAACCTGTCCATCGAGACCAACGAAGACAAGGTCTACCGCATCAAGCCCCGCACCAACATGGACGTCAATACCTGGTGGACCTCCGATGAGATCCGCTACGGCTGGAAGTTCGTCCACCACCAAGACCGCCTGCGCTCCCCCCTGCACAAGGTCCACGGCAGCCTCGAAGAGCTCGACTGGAACGCCGCCTACGCCCAGGTGTTCGAGCAGCTCGAACTCACCGTGCTCAAGAAGGGCCGGGGCACGCTGGCGCTGGTCGTCAGCCCGATGCTCGCCAGCGAAGAGGCGTACCTCTTGGGCAAGATGATCACGTCGATCGACGAGAACGCGGTACTGGCCGTGGGCCCCGTGCCGTTCGACGGCGAAGACAAGACCTTCCCCGGCGGCTACACCGTGTATGCCGAGAAAGCCCCCAACGCCCGCGGCGTCCGCCGAGCGCTGGAGATGGTCAGCGACGAGGTCAAGAGCTTCGACCAGCTGATGGGCGATCTCACCCACAACCGCGCCCTGGTTTTCACCGGCAACTACCCCAGCGAATGGGCCACGCCCGAAGTCGTCGCCGCCGCGAGCGACAAGGACCGCTACACCGTCGTCATCGACACCCTGCCGTCCGCGATCACCGAAGCCGCCGACGTCGTCCTCCCAGGCGCGACTTGGGTCGAAAAGTCCGGCAGCTTCGAAAACGTCAACGGCCGCCACCAACACTTCGAGCAGGCGCTGCCCGTCATCGAGCTCGCCAAGACCGAGGGCCAGATCGCCCTGGACCTCATGGCCGTCGCCGGCAAGATGGAACGCAAGCTCTACAACCCCTTCGACTGGCGCACCGAGATGGGCGACGGCTTCGCCACCGAGATGCACCTCCCCGAAGCCGCCGATGCCAAGGTCGCGGATGTGGAGTACGTGCAGTTGTGACTTGATTTAGCCATCTTTACTATCCGGGAGTCTGTATGTTTGGCTGGTTTAAACGAAAAAATTCGAATAACACCTCGATCACAGATGATGGCTCCTCGCTGAAGGAAGCTATCAACGAAGTAACTGGTTACATCGAGCGTGATGTTGCCAGCGGTTTTGCTGACCTGAATAACGTTGTCGACAGGGCTCTGGAGGTGCTCGAAGATGAACACGACATTGTCGCACTTCGTCCACACGCAGAGTCAGCCCTGAATTCAGCCATCGCAAACCACCTTAAAGCTGAGCAAACTTGGCCCGAAAAGACAGACTGTGATCGCTTCGACATGGCCTATGCATCCCTCGAAGATAAAGGAGTGGTGTGCAGGCACAATTTCAGTTGCTGCGGTACCTGCGCAAGCGCCGAAATCTGGGATGAGATTCAAGCCGAGCAAGACAAAGGGCGTGAAATCATTGGCTGCGCGCATTATCACGAGCAAGACACCGAAAGTGCCGTTGAAGGGTACGGGGTGTATCTGAGTTATGGCTCTGTGTTAGAGGGCGAACAGCCATCTGTCGACATTGGTTTGATGATTGCCCACGCAATGCGGGAACAAGGCCTGGAAGTCACATGGGATGAAACGCTGGCCAAACGCATTCATGTGAAACTGGATTGGAAACGTCGCCTTGCAAAGCCAGATGCTTAACGCGATGTAGTGTCGATCCCTCTACAAATCATGTCACAATTCCAGATCAAACGTGTTCACATTTCGTCTAACCAAAGCGATGGCTTTCGCATCCTTGCCGACCGCCTCTGGCCACGCGGTATCTCCAAAGACAAAGCGAACATCGACTACTGGGCCAAGGACACCGCCCCGTCGGATGCGTTGCGCCAGTGGTATCAGCACGACCCGGCGAAGTGGGATGAGTTTCGCCAGCGATACTTTGCGGAGTTGGATGCGAACCCGGAAGGTGTCGCGGCGCTGCGGGAACAGATCGCGGGGCACGAGGTGGTGACGCTGGTGTTCGCCAGCAAGGAAGAGCGGCTCAACAACGCCGGGGCGCTGCGGGAGTATTTGGAACGCGACGCCAGCGAGTAGAATCTTTAGCATACTCGCAGGCCCTTTTCCCGATCACTTCCCGCCCCCATCAAGACGAGACCGGCATGCCCGACAACGCCCCTTCCCGATCCGCCTCCGGCCAGATGCCGCTGCCCATCGCGCTTAAGCTCGGGGTGCTGCTGCTGATCGCGTCGCTGGTGCCGTTGACCATCGCGACGGTGTTCAACATCCGCCGGGGGATCAATACGGTGGAGACGCTGGCGCTCGAGAGCCTGGAGCTGCTGGCCAACGTGACGGCGACGGAGATCGATCGCCTGATCCTTGACGTGGGCAACCTGCAACAGCTCATGGCCCGCAACGAGTACGTGATCGAGTTCTGCGCCGCGCCGGTTGACCAGCGAGACGCCAAGCTCCCGCCCGTGCAGAAGCTGCTGGACGACATCAAGGCGACCAACCCCGATATCGCCTCGGCGTTCATCGCCAACCCCGAGGGCACGGGCATCGCCTCGACCAGTTCGAAAAACGTCGGCCAGGACCTGACGTTCCGCAAGTACATGCAGGCGGCGATGGCGGGGGAAAAATACACCTCCGAGATTTTGGTCGGCAAGACCACGCGTCGGCCGGGCATCTACTTCTCCAGCCCGGTGTTTGATGCGGAGCAGAACATCGTCGGCGTGCTGGTGCTGAAGCTGGCCGGCGAGAAGGTCCACGAGATCTGCCAGCAGTCGGCCGTGGGCGGCGAAGGGTTTGTGGCGTTGATCGACCGGGCGGGGATCATCCTCGCTCACCCGAACCCCGAGATGCTCTATAAGAGCCTGGCCCCGCTCAGTGACGAAGTCCGGGCGACCATCGATTCGCAGGTGCGTTACGGGCTGGATGAGATCGAGTCGGCCGGGCTCGATCCCGAGATGGCCGTGAGCATGACCGGCGCGGTGATGCGCGGCAGCGAGAGCTTCGTGGCGCCCGAGAGCCGGGAGACCATGATCGTCAGCTATTCGCCGATGCAGCGACGCGACTGGGTGGTCGGCGTGGTTAAGCCGCGCTCGGACTTTGACCAGCCGCTGCGCGAGCTGCGGCAGCAGCAGACCTTCATCCTGCTCATCGTCGGCCTGGTCGCGGTGTTGATCGGTTTGCTCACGGCCCGGCACTTCGTCGAACCCATCCGCAAGCTCACGCACTCGGCCATGAAAATTTCGGAGGGCGATTTCTCCGCCCGCGCCCCTTCCGCCAGCCGTGACGAGATCGGCCAACTCGCCACCGCGTTTAACGACATGGTGCCCAAGCTCGAGGAACGGGCGTACATGGCCGACTCGCTCAAGGTCGCCCAGTCGATCCAGCAGGGGTTACTCCCGGACAAAGAGCCCGAGGTCGACGGGCTGGACGTGGCGGGCATCAACATCCCGGCCGACCGCACCGGCGGGGACTATTACGACTACCTGGACTTGGGCGAATGGAAGCCCGGGTCGCTGGCGATCGCGGTCGGCGACATCACCGGCCACGGCGTTGCGGCCGCCCTCTTGATGTGCACCGCGCGGGCGCTGCTGCGTTCGCGTGCCCTGCCGCCGGGCCCGCTGGAGCCGATGATCGAGTCGGTCAACACGTCGCTCTACCACGACAGCCCGGATGGGCGATTCATGACGCTGATGTACGCGGTGCTGGACCGCCCCGCCCGCGAGATCACTCTGGTCTCGGCCGGGCACGACCCGATCATCGTGTACGACCCCGACAAAGACGAGTTCTTCGAGATCGAGGGCCACGACCTGCCGCTGGGCGTTGAGCCGAGCTGGGAGTTCACCGAGACGATCCACGAGAACCTGCCGCCGCGAGCGTTGCTGCTGTTTGGCACCGACGGCATCTGGGAATGCCGTCAACCCAACGAGGGCGAGATGTACGGCAAGGAACCGCTGTACGAGCTGATCCGCAAGAACCACGACAAGCCTGCCGAGCACATCGTCAAGCAGATCATCGACGACCTCAACACGTTCAAGGGCGGCAAGGACGAGCCCCAACTCGACGACATCACCGTCGTCGTGGCGCGGCTGGTCCCGGAAGAGAACGCCTCGGCGTGAGCCACCGGCCATCGCGTTTTCGTAGGTCAGGCATGCTTGCCTGACACGGTTTTCTGCAACTCGGCGTCAGGCAAGCATGCCTGACCTACGCGCATCGATTTGTTCCGTGCAAGGCGGCGGATCAATTACAATGGGCCTATGTCCAGTATCAAGTTAGTTGAGCTCGCCGAGATGATCGGTGCCACGCTGCAAGGCGACCCCGACGCCGAGATCGTCGGCTGCGCCACGCTCGAAGACGCCGGCCCAGGCGACCTGAGTTTCCTGAATAACCCCCGCTACACCGACCAGCTGGCGACCACGAAAGCCGAGGCGGTCGTGGTGTCGCCCGACGATGCCAAGCGGGCCAACGGCTGCTCGGTCCTGATCGCCGACAATCCGTATTTCGCCTTCCGCCAGGCGATGGTGAAGCTGCACGGCTTCCGCCCGCAGCCCGCAGTGGGCATCAGCCCCCAGGCCTACATCGACGAAACCGCCATCGTCGGCGAGCTCTGCACCGTCCGCCCCTTCGCCTACGTCGCCCCCGGCGCCCGGCTGGGCGACCGCGTGATCCTCTACCCCGGCTGCTACATCGGTAAAAAGGCCGTCATCGGCAACGACACCACGCTGCACCCGGGCGTGTGCGTCTACGACCGCAGCGTCATCGGCGACCGCGTCACCGTCCACGCCAATACCGTCATCGGTGAAGACGGCCTGGGCTACGCCACCGCCCAGCGCGACGGCGATGACGAAGTCCGCCACCACAAGATCCCCCAGGCGGGTAACGCCGTGGTCGGCAACGACGTGGAGATCGGAGCCAACTGCAGCATCGACCGCGCGGCGCTCGGCAGCACCGTGATCGGCGACGGGACCAAGCTCTCGGACAACGTCGTCATCGGCCACGGCGTGAAGCTCGGCCGGTTCAACATGATCGTCGCCCACGTCGGCATCGCCGGGTCCACCACCACCGGCGACTTCGTCACCATGGGCGGGCAGGTCGGCCTCGCGGGCCACCTCAAGATCGGTAGCCACGTCACCATCGCCGCCGACGCCAAGGTCATGACCGACATCCCCGACGGCGAGACCTGGGGCGGCACCCCCGCCACGCCGCTGAGCGACGCCAAACGCGTGGTGCTCAGCCAGAAGCGCGTCCCCGCAATGGCCAGCCAAATCAAGGCACTGGAGCGGCGCATCGCCGAGCTTGAACAGCGGCTTTGAGCCTGTGTGCAACACAGCGACGCGTGGCGTCGCAGCTCTCGCACAACGACTTCACCCCTAGCGTCTTATCATCTCCCCTCCCTTGAGGGAGGGGCCGGGGGAGGGTGTCGAGGCTTGCGGTTTGCCGCGGTTTGGGGCGAGGTTACTCACCATCCCCTAACCCCTCCCTCAAGGGAGGGGGATTGACGCCGACGCTACAGGTGGAATAGGAATGCTCTAATTTGAAATGGATCGCCCCACTGCCCGCGCACGAAAAACCACGGCCGTGAAGCCGTGGTCAGATTTCGTTTCGCTTGAGATTCGCCGCGGGCTTAGAAGCTGCGACGCACGTTAACGCTGCGGCCGGCGCGGCGTTTACGGTTGATCAGCTTGCGGCCGGCGCTGGACCGCATGCGGGCGCGGAAACCGAACTTGCGGGCACGCTTGATCAGGCTGCGACGTTTGGGGTAGTGGGTGGACATCGGGGATTCTCGGGGGCAGAATTACTCGGGTTGGGCAAGGGCGTAATCCGTTAAGCCCTTGACATTACTTGACTTCAAACAAGGTCGACGTGTAGGTCGCGTTGCCGCGGGCGTCGAGGGTCCGCACGGTCAGGCTGTGGCCGCCGGGCGAAAGGTCGGAGAGTGTAGCCGACCAGGCCTCGCTTGTCGAGTCGTAGATCAGGTCATCAGGGAGGACGGGCGTGTACTCCTTGGCGTCGTCGAGGGTGTAGGCGACCGATTGGATCGGCGAGTAGGCGTCCTTCGCGGTGGCGGAGACCTTGGCGGTGGTGCCGGTGACCTCGACCTTGAGCTCGCCCGCGGCGGGCGGGGTGTTGTCGATCAGCACAGGGTCGGCCAGGCGGCGGGCCTGCATCGCCATATCGCCGGGGTTGTCCAGGCGGTCGTCCGCCGTGACGCGGAGGTGGTACCGCCCGTCCGGCACCTTGCGGGTGTCCCATTCATAGGACGCGTCGGCCAGGTCCTCGACAAGCGGGAGCCAGCCGTTCTTGGTCGCGGCGGCGGGTTTGAACTCCAGGTCGTACAGCAAGCGGTCGCCGTTTTCGTCGGTCGCTTCCCAGCCGATGCTCATGGCCGGGCTGGCGGGCTGATCGACCCCCGCGAAATCGGGGTAGGCCGCGGTGAAACTCGACACGCTCGGCCGGAGGTTCGGGGTGACGTAGGCGAGTTCGACTTTGCCCACGGTTGGGCCGCCGGCCTCTGCCGTATCGCCACCCTGAAGCGTGAGCCGGTATTGCAGGAACCGCGCGGGCGGCGAGCCGATGGTGTACTCCCGCGGCTGCAACGGATCTGCAACTTGAGCCGTCACCGACTCCGCCACGGACCATTCCGACCAAGCAGCGATCTCGGGGTCGGACACGTTGCCCGAGCGGGTTTCGACCTGGACCGTGCCGTTGTCACCCATCCCCTGTGCGGTGACGAGGAAGGTGCCCCAGAGGCTGATGTGCGTCGCGTCCAGCACATCGCTGGTGTAACTGCCTTCGCCGGCGGTTTCATCCGTAAGTTCGATCAAGGCCGCGGGGTTCGAGCCGCCGACCAGGATGCGACCGTCCGCCACAACGAGCGTTAGCAGCTGCTGGGCTTCGAGATCGTTGAGCACACTGGTTTCACCCGCCGCGGGGTCCAGCCGGTAGAGCTGCCCTTCGCTGCCGGTGCCCACGAGGATGTGCCCATCGGCCTGCTCGACGAGGTCCAGCACCGCGACCGATTCGCGGAAGACCTCGCTGACAAAGCCCTGGGTGTCGATGCGGTAGACCGCGTTGCCGGACTTGTCGCCGCCGGTGGAGGCGGGGCGAGCGTTGCGCGTGGGACGCGCTGCAGACTTGCCGCTGGCGGGTCCCGCCGCGACCTTGCCGGACTTGCGCGCGGCCAGGAGACGCTTGCGTACTTCTTCGCGGAGGGCGTCAAGCTGCTCGGGCGACGGCGGCCCGGCTTCGGCGATTTCAGTCTCCTCCGCCGAGTCCTCGGCCGCTGCATCTTCGGCGGCGGCTTCCTCGGTCGCCGCTTCGGCGCCCGCTTCGGTTTCCTCGGCAACGCCTTCGGCGGCTTCGGCACCCTCGGCGGTATCGAGAGGCTGCGGCTCGGGATCGCCCGGCAACTCGGCCGGCGGTGCGGCCTCGGCGTCACCCTCGGGTTCGGGGCGGCCGGTTTCTTCTTCGGTGGGGTCTTCCATCCGGCCGGGCGTGGCTTGCTCGGCGTCGGCGGTGCCCACGTAGACGCTGCCGTCCTCGGCAACCAAGAGCGCTCCGATTTCGGGCTCGTCGGCGTCGTAGGCCACAAAGGCCACGCCCTCGGCATCCAGGCGGTACACCAAGCCATCGGTGTCGGTCCCCGCAAAGATTGCACCATTGGCCCCTTCGGCCAGACAAAGCACGTTGGCCTGTGCGGTGTCGAGCAGCTCGACCGTTTCCCCGTCGGCGTTGACACCCAGGACTTTGCCTTCGGGCCCGGTGGCGAGCACCAACTGTTCGCCGTCGTTTCGCGTGGCCATGTCCCAGATGTAGCGGACGTCTTCGGGCAGCAGCATTTCACGCAGCACTTCGCCCTCGGCGTCGTAGGCCACGAGCTTCGACTCCTGGCCGCTGAGGGCCGCGGTGACAAAGCCTTCGCTGGAAGCAAGCAGCGCGAACACCTGATGGTCGGGGAGGTCGGCCAGCTCGGTGATCTCACCGTCGACCAGCTTCAACAGCTTGCCCGCCGGGCCCGCAGCGATGAAGGTCGTCTCGCCCACGACGGCCATGTCGTAGATCACGGTGACCTCTTCGGGGAACTCGCCGAGCGAATCCACCGCGGTGGCCAGCTTGATGTCGCCCAGGTTCGTGACCACGACCCCGTCGAGCTCGCCGGCCTCGAAGTCGGCCTCGGTGGAGTGGGTCCAGCGTTGGGGTTGGATGGCGTAGGCCGAGGGCAATGCGACCGGGCAGAGCACGGCCAGAGCGAGCAGCGGACGGACGAATCGTGGAGGGGTTGGCGTCAAAGTTTCATCCTGAGGTGGTGCCGAGTCGGCGGTAAATCTTGGTTCAATCCGTTAGAAGTCTGAAGTCGCAGCCATCCGGTCAAGGCTGATCGGGGACGACCCGCAGCGGCAAAAAGAGTTCGCCGGAGATGACCTGATCCGCGGGATAGGCCGATTCGACGAATCGCGGGAAGGGCATGGTGGTGGAAGACGCGGTCGAAGCGAGCACCATCGCTCGGCTCGAGGGCAGGTCGTTCATCGCCTGCCCTCCCACCGCGATGCCTTGGCGTTGCAGCGGTAGCCCGACGTAGATCCCCCGCGGATCAACGTCCGCGATGGTCTGCAACGCCCGCAGGAGCTGATCCGCATCGTCGATGTTGGCCAAGTCTGGCCGGGAAGCAATCATGCGGTAGCTATACGAATCCGCGTCGCTGATGAGCAGTTGATACTCGCCCTCGGTAAGGTCGGTGGGCAGGGTGAAAGGCAGGGTCCGGGTGAACGCCGGGCCGTCGAACGGCTGGAGCGTGAGCGTGACCTGCACGGTATCGCCGGGCTTGGCGACACGCTGGTCTAGGCTGGCCGACACCATGGACGCCATGTGGATGCCTTCTTCGACCTTGATGGTCAGGTCGGCCGACTCGAGCTTGAGCGGCTCGAACGGGTTCTGCATCAGCGCAATCATCGGCGGGAGCATGTCGAACATGAGGCCGTTCATGCCTTGGCCGGGGATCAGGCTGTCGAGCTCGAAGGTGCGGCCGCCGGTGAAGGTCATCGTGCCGGTGGCGTGCATGGTGTGGAGGATCGGCGTGCCCTGCACCGCGTTGAGGCTCGACGACGCAAGCAGCGCCACGATGTTGGGGGTCAGCAGGAAGTGGTCGACCGCGTGGTAGCTGTAGTTGCGGGTGGGCTGAGCGGGCAGGTCAACCTGGATGTTCACCGGAGCCGAGATGAACGCGATATCGCCCACACCCGCCACAGCGCTGGCCTCGTCACGGACGATGCTGCCGACGATGTCGAGGCTGGACGCCAGCTTGAAGCTGATCGAATCACGCGAGACCACAAAGTGCGTGTAACCCGAGGCCATCGGCAGACGTGAAGAACCCACCGAGTTCATCGCGTGGCCGAAGCCCAGCACGGTGCCGTCGGGCAGGACATCGGTCACGGTGCCCGCGGCGTTCACGTCCATGTCGCCATAAGCCAGCGGGATGCTCAGGACGCTGCCCGGTTCGAGCTTCACCTTTGCGGGATCGACATTGCTCGGCGGCTTGCCCGCCACCGAGGTGATCGGGCTGGACCTCGCCGCGATCCCGGCCGGTGCGAGTAGTGGAGCAAAGAACTCTGCCGTCTGGGCGTTGCCCACCGACATCGGCAGGTGCATCGGAACCACATCACCGCCCGTGGCCAAACCGGCGGGCACCTGAACCGATGCCAAAGCCTCGGCCTGGGTCTGCGTGGGCTTGAGTTGAGGCGAATGGCTCATCAGCTCTTGCATCCGGAGCAAGCCCGAGCGTGCCTGCTCCGAAGCCCCGACGCGCTCGGCCGCCGTCTCCAGCGCGACGATCGAGCGCTGCATCGTCCCGGGCGGCACCTGCGACACCTGAGCCTCATCCAGGTCTTCTTCCAGCGCTCGGTCCCCCACCTCACGCATGTACTCGATCGGCTGCACGCCGACCAAACACACATTCACATCCGAGTAGCCAAACGCAAACGCGCCGATCAGCCGCCCGCCTTCGCCGATCGTGCCTTCTTCGCCTTCTTCCCAGACGTACATCGGCGAGCCGGACATGCCCTGCACCGGACCGCTACGCATCATGCGTTCGTCCGAGCAGATCACCCACACGGTGCCCCGCTGAGCGGAGGAATCGCTGATCACGCTGACCACTTCGAAGCCGAACGGCTCGACCTCGCTGCCGTGGAAGACGGTCTTGCCGTAGCCTTTCATGCCGACCTTGACCTCGTCGAAGGCCATGATCGGCGTCGGCGCCGCGGGGGCCGGATCAGGATCGGCCGCATGGATTGGAGTCGCGCCCGTCGTCAACAGCAGACAAACGCCAAGCACACAAAGAAACCGCCGCATCGAATGGGTATGCATAGGAAATAAGCCTATTCGCCGAACAAACCTTTGACAAGCAGTCGGGCCGGTCCAATACTGTTTTATCGCTGTCGTCACGGCTGATCGCCTCGATGGTTGATGTGTTGAATTGATTTCACGGCATCCGTGCCCACATCACCCCGACCGAGCACCCGTCGCGCCACCGCTTGTTCCGAGCGACGTACCCGTGATACGCCTCGGATGGATTGAAAGTTCATCTCTCAGGTTAGCGCGATGCCCGAAGAAACGTTTGATGTACTGGGATATCGGTTCAATAACACCGACCTTCTTGAGGAAGCCCTCACCCACGCCTCCTCCGCGGACGACCGCCGGAAGTCCAACGAGCGGATGGAGTTCCTCGGCGACGCCATCCTCGGCTACGTCGTCTGCGAATACCTCTACCAGAACTTCCCGGACCTGCTCGAAGGCGACATGACCAAGATCAAGTCGGCGGTGGTCTCTCGCCGGGTCTGTGCCGAGGTCACCATCGCGATCAAACTCGACGCCCTGCTCAACCTCGGCAAGGGCATGTCGGGCCGGCCGTCCCTGCCCGCCAGCGTCGCCGCCGCGGTGCTCGAATCGATCATCGCCGCGATCTACCTCGATGGGGGCATGGAGGCCGCCAAGGACTTCATCGTCAAGCACATGGAGCCGTACATCCACGAAGCCGCCACGTCTCGGCACCAGCAGAACTTCAAGAGCGTGCTGCAACAACTCTCGCAGAAGCTGCTGCCCTGCAACCCGACCTACATCCTGCTCGATGAAAAAGGGCCGGACCACGCCAAGGCGTTTGAGGTGTGCATCGAGATCGAGGGCCGCCGGTTCAGCTCCGCCTGGGCCAACTCCAAGAAGCAGGCCGAGCAGCAGGCCGCGCTCAACGCCCTGACCGAGTTGGGTCTGGCCACCAAGGATGAGCAAGGCCTGGTTCATCTGGCCGAAGGCGACGAGTTACCCGAGACACTCGACCTGAGCGCCGCCAGCCCCGAGCAAGGCTAATGGTCTTGCCGGTTGCGGCTTAGCACACATCAACAAACCAAATTACAGGTGCGCCCGAAACGCCGAAGGGCTCATCCCTACGTACTTCTTGAACTGCTTGGAGAACGCAAACGGGTCGGGGTACCCCAGCTCGAAAGCGACCGCCTTGTTGCTCAACCCCCGCTCGGCGATCATCGTGCGGGCCCGGTCGATCCGGCGTCGGATGCGGTACTCGCCCGGCGGTAGCCCCACCTTTTCCCGGAACAATTTCCTCAGCCGCTCGTAACTCAAGCCGTACGCCTCGGCCATGGCCGACACATCCACCTCCGCCCCATCCACCCCCGACAACGCCTCACACACCGCCTCGATCGCGGCCTGGTGCGACCCCTCCCCCACCACCTCGGAGGCCGGCCGATAGAAGTCGTTCAACAGGCCGTGCGCCTGATTCAACAGCCGCGGCGCATCGAGTTCATCCGCGTCCCGCACCGCGTCCATCAGGTCGTCAATCCCCGCCAACAGGTCCTTCCGCACGCCGGGGTGGCGGATCCCGTCATCGTCCGGGAGGTGGCCCATATCCGACAAGGCGCGGAAAAACACGGCGGGCACCTGCATGAAGAACTCCACCCACCCGCCGTTCTCATCGGGAACCATAGAGTGGCGCCGGCCCGGGACATGGGGAACGAGGTCGCCCGCCTTCACGCGGTGAGCCCGGCCGTCGCCGTCCACGTACAAACCGCTCCCTTGAAGCAAAAAAACCACAACAAGCCGGTCTTCGATGACACGATTCCGATAGCTAAGCGATAAATCGTTCTTGATCAGCACGCCGCAATCGAACCAGGCTGGCCCCCGCTCGGGGCGTCCGCTGCGATAGAACGTGTCGTTGCGGTAGTCCTGCTTCAGCACTCGGCCCATACGTCCAATTATGACATGCTTTTGCCCAAGGGGGCAATGTCCGATGCCCGGAAATCGGATAGTTTGTTGGGCCGTTCAGACTTCAGCGGACGGTTCATGTCCGCCACACCTGCTTGCATTGGAGTATCGACCATGTCCGAATCAGTCGCTTGGGGCATCCTGGGTGCCGGAACCATCGCCAAGGCTTTCGTCAACGGAGCCCGTGGCCTGCCCCACGTCCGTGTCGCCGCGGTCGGCAGCCGATCGGTGGACAAGGCCAAGGCCTTCGTCGACGAGATGGAACTGCCCGAAGCCAACTGCCACGGCAGCTACGACGCACTGCTCGCCGACCCGGACGTCGATGCGGTCTACATCGCCACGCCCCACCCGATGCACCCCGAGTGGGCCATCAAGGCCGCCGAGGCCGGCAAGCACATCCTCTGCGAGAAACCAGTCGGCTTGAACCACGGCCACGCCATGGCCATGATCCAGGCCGCCCGCGAGAACAACGTCTTCTTCATGGACGCGTTCAAGGACCGCTGCCACCCACAGGCCCACAAGCTGGTCGAAGTCCTGCAGAGCGGCGTGATCGGCCCGGTGCGCATGATCCGCGTGTCATTTGGGTTTAACACCGACTACTGGGGCGCCAACCCCGAGGGCCGGCTGCTCAACATCGAACTCGGCGGCGGGGGCATCCTCGACGTGGGCTGCTACGCCGTGGAATACGCCCGCCTCATCGCGGGGGCCTCGGTCGGCAAGCCGTTCCTCAACCCCACCAAGGTCACGGCCTCGGGCCACCTCGGCGAGACGGGCGTCGACGAATGGGCCGCGGCCCACCTCGAGTTTGAGACGGGCGCGATCGCCGAGGTCGCCACCGCGGTCCGTGCGTCGCTGGACAACACCTGCCACATCGCCGGCGAACTCGGCACCATCTCTGTCCCCAACCCCTGGCTCAACAGCCGGGACGGCGCCGAGCAAGGCAAGATCATCGTCACCGTGAAGGGCGAAGACACCGTCCACGAAATCGAGTCGCAGCATTCGGCCTTCGGCTACGAGATCAAGGTCGCCACCGACGCCATCCTCGCGGGCAAACTCGAAGCCGACAGCCCCGCCATGACCTGGGACGACACGCTCGGCCAGATGGACACCCTCGACCAGTGGCGGCAAGCCATCGGCCTGACCTACCCGCAGGAAACCCCCGAAGGCTTCCCCACCCCGATCAGCGGACGCGCCCTGGCCCCCAGAGACGGCCACAACATGCAGTACAACCGCGTGCCCGGCCTCGACCGCGACGTCTCGCGCTTCGTCATGGGCTGCGACAACCAACGCACCTTCGCCCACACCGCGGTCATGTTCGACGACTGGATCGAGCGCGGCGGCAACACCTTCGATACCGCCTGGATCTACGGCGGCGGTGGCCCCGAGAGGCTCCTCGCCCAGTGGCACACCAGCCGCGGCGTGCGCGACCAGATCAACATCATCGCCAAGGGCGCCCACACCCCGCACTGCAACCCCGAAGCGCTGACCTCACAGCTGCTGGAGTCGCTCGACCGCCTGCAGACCGACCACGTCGAAATTTACATCATGCACCGCGACAACCTCGAGGTGCCCGTGGGTGAGTTTGTCGACGTGCTCAACGAACACGCCCAGGCGGGCCGCATTAAGGTCTTCGGCGGCAGCAACTGGACCCAGGAACGCTTTGTCGAAGCCAACGAATACGCCAAGGCCAACGGCAAACAGGGCTTCAGCCTCCTGAGCAACAACTTCTCCCTGGCGCGGATGATCAACCCGGTCTGGGCCGGCTGCATCGCCGCCACGACCGATGAGTTCCGCGAATACCTCATCGAAAACCAGATCGCCAACTTCGCCTGGTCCAGCCAGGCGCGGGGCTACTTCCTCTCGCGGCAAGCGACGGGCAAGGCCGGCATTTGGGACCACGACAACTCCTGGGACTCGCCGGAGAACCGCCAGCGCCGAGAGCGTGCGTTCGAGTTGGCCGAGAAATACAACGTCTCGGCGATCAACATCGCCGCGGCCTACGTGCTCTGCCAGCCGTTCCCCTCCTTCGCCCTCATCGGCCCGCGTTTCCTCAACGAGACCGCGACCTCGCTGCCCGCGATGGACCTCAAGCTGACCGCCGAGGAACTGGCTTACCTCGATCTGCGCGACTGAGCCGCATCCGATGAAGTCCAAGGCATGGCGAGCGCCCAGCGTTTAATCTACTCCCTATGCGACGGCCTCTGCCCCCCCGCTACTGGCGCCATCTAGGGCTATCACTGCTGTTCGCCTCGGCTTTGGTTGTGCCCATGGTGCTGGCCGGGGTTGAAGCGAGGAAACGCCACATCGTTTTGCACGGGCTCGACTCGCAGGACCTCGCCTTTCGCGAACGCGCGCTGAACACGATCATCCGCGAAGCCTCCAGCGACCCGAAACTCCGAACCCGAGTCGCGGGCCATTTGCCGGAGCTTTCCAGCGAAGCGGTGCTGCAGGTGTACCAAGCGATGGTGCTCGCGGGAGCCACCGAAGCCCCCGAACTCCGCCACGCCTGGCTGGGGCAACTCGACCGACTCGAATTTCCCCACCTGATCGCGATCGGACATCAGCTCCCCGGTGATGGCCTGGCTGAACGAAAAGCGGTCGTCAAGGCAGCGCTTCCCCATCTCGATACCGTCGATTCATCCGAGGATTACGATCGGCTGGTTTCTCTGCTCGACGCCCATCGCGCATGGTCTTGCCCTCCCGTTCCGGTGCATCACTACGTCAAATGGCTTGATCGGTGGGTGACTTCGCAAGACGCAGCGATACGCCGGGCCGCGGCATTCCAACTGGGCAACCTGCCGAGAGGTCACGGCTCAATCGAGCCGGTCTATCTCCACGACCGGCTGGTGTCACTGCTCGACGATCCCGAGCCCCGGGTTCGCGAGGCGGCGCTGCTTGCCATCGCCGGCCTTGTGCCACGCCACCCCTCGATTTACCTACCGGACATCGAGAACGCACAGCAAGACCCCGCACCGCAGATCGCAAGCTTGGCCAGCCGGTTGCTTGCCGTTTGGGAGCGTTCCACCACTCAACCGTACGAGGCCTCGGTGCGACCGGCCCCGCCCGAGAATTTCTTCAGCGGTTCATGGGATGACACAGACACATTGATCGCTTTTGAGTCCGCCGCCCCCGCATCGTTGGACGTGAAGCTTGATCCCGCCATGCCCCACCTCGTGCGCATCGCCGCCACAAGGGTAAGCCGTGACGCGGAGCCGCAATGGCTTGTTGACACCCTTCGTCTTAACGACCGGAGCGCTGTCCGCGACTTGGCCTGTGTCGTCTTGGCCAATCGATTCAGCCGAGAAGAGTTATCTGGTCTGATCGACCGACTTCTGAAAGATCACGACCCCGACGCCCGAGGTTCGGGCGCCATCCTTGTTGGGCTCACCGGCCAAGGGCTTGAACTGCTGCAGAGCGCCGAGCAGCAAGAAACACTTGTCACAACCGAGTATCTGATGCGCCTGGCCCAGTGGATGCAGAACCAGCGCCCGGAACTGGACACACAGCTTTTGGGCATGCTTGGCCGCAAAGGAATCCCCGAGTCCACGGTAATGCTGGCCATGCTGCACCGCGGTTTAAGCCATGACGTGCTGGACCATCTCTTGAGCTTCGGTAGTCCACTTGCACTTGAGACTTCAGCCCACGGTAATCCGTCACCTTTGCAATGGGTCTGGCACGATCGCTGGCATCAGGTTCTCCGCCGCTACTTGCCGGCGGAAGCCCCGCTGCCCCCGCCAGACGCCGATCCGGACGAAGTGGCCGAGCATTTCAAAGACCTGCTGGCATGGCACGCATTGTCGCGCCACGGCAGCTTCTAACCCGCTTGCCCCGCAGGGGCGACAACGCGTTAACGACGTAATCACATCGGCTTACACGTTCTCCGCTGTCCCAACCCGCGCGTCACGCCCCAAGAGGTGAGACGTGCTTTGTCGCTTCTGCGCGTCCGGCCCCCGGAGAACCGCCATGTCCCGATCCACCTTCTCGACATCCGTCCGCCTCCCGCTCGCCGCACTTGCGTTGGGCGGGGTGTTGCTCGCCAGCACCGGCTGCGCCACCGATCGCCAGACCGGCACCCTCATCGGCGCGGCGGTCGGCGCGACCATCGGCTACGTCATCGGCAGTGAAGCCGATCACGACCACCACAAACACAAACGACACCACGGCGTCCGAGACGTGTACTACGACAAACACCGCAGGGACCATTCGTACCCGCCGCATCGCGATCCGTATTGCAGATAAGCCCAACCGATCTCACACCGCGACGGCGACGCCTTCTTCCGCGAGGAAGTCGGCGCACCACGTGCGGATCTCGTCACGCACCCGGTGGAAGGTCGGCAGCATCTGTTCTTCGGTCAGCGTGCCGGTCTTGTCGTCGGGATCGTCGAAGGCGTGGTGGATCAATCGCTTGGCCCCGGGGAAGTAGGGGCAGGCTTCCTTGGCGTTGTCGCAAACCGTGATGACCGCATCGAAGTCGTCTTCGAGGTACTGGTCGAGGTGGTCGGAGCTGTGGCCGCTGATGTCGACGCCGGCTTCGTTCATCACCTGGATCGAGAGCGGGTGCACGCCGCCGGGCTTCGCGCCGGCGGAGGAGACTTCGACGGCGTCGCCGCCGAGGTGGGCCAGCCAGCCGTGGGCCATCTGCGAACGGCAGCGGTTGGCGGTGCACAGGACCAGGTATCGTTTCTTGTGAGTCATTGAGTCAGCTCCATGCCGGGTCGATGGCATTGGTATCGGGGTTGGGCAGGCGGTCTTCGACCACCGGGAGGCGGGGCAACGCCTCGATGAACTTTCGCCCGTACGGCCGGGTCATCATCCGGCTATCCAGGACAACGACTTTACCCGTGTCTTGTTTAGATCGGATGAGCCGGCCGAACCCCTGCTTGAACTTGAGCACGGCTTCGGGCAGCGAGTAGTCGGCAAACGGGTTGCCGCCACGGGCTTTGATCCGCTCGTTGCGGGCCTCGATGAGCGGGCGGTCGGGCACGACGAACGGCAGCCGGGTGATGATCACGCAGCGCAACGCCTCGCCCTGCACATCCACGCCCTGCCAGAAGCTGTCGGTGCCCAGCAGCACGCTGCGGTGGTCCTGTTTGAACTGTTCCAGCATCGCGGTGCGCGGCAGGCCCTCGCCCTGCACGAGCACGGGCATGTTGCGTTGGATGAGACGGGGCCGCAGCCACTCGGCGGTCCGCTTGAGCATGGCGTAGCTCGTGAACAATACGAACGCCCCGCCGTCGCTGTCATCGAGGTGGCGCAACAGCGTCGGCGTCATCTTGTCAAAGAAGGCGGGCGACCCCGGGTCGGGTAGATGACGTGCGACGACCAGCTCGGCCTGTTCGGCGTAGTCGTAGGGCGAGCCCAGCAGCAGCGACTGCGCCTCGTCGCAGCCAAGCCGCTGCTTGAGGTGGGCGAACTTGTCCGGGCCCGCAACCTGGTTGGCGGGGCGTGGCTCGGCGCTGGCCGTGGGCGAGGTGCGCCGCGGCGCGGTGGCGAGCGTCGCCGAGGTCATGACCACGGGCAGCGGGTCGCCCTTGCTGGTCTTGCTCTCGAAGAGGCGTTGCCGCATGAGGGGTCCGACCTCGATCGGCGAGCTGCACAGCTTCACGCGGTGGTACCGCCCCCGCCGGGACACCTCGGCCCAGTACACGCTGTCGGGCACGGTCTGATCGATCAGCGCCTTGAGCGTGTCGCCCAGCGCCTGGGCCCGGTCGGCGTAGCCCTGTACTTCGAGGCGATCGTCTTCGCTGTCCAACGCGTTCTTCACTCGCAGCAGCATGAGCGACAGTTCGTGCAGCAGCGGCGTCAGCGTGTTGCTGATGGGCTGCGGCTCGCGGATACGTCCGTTCCGGCCGCCCTGCTGCTCGTGCCAGACGATTAATTCATCGAAGAAGTTTTCGCTGGCGGTGTAGGCTTTTTCGAGCGCGAGCACGGTATTGTTGAACAGCCGCATGTCGAGCTTGTTCTGCAGCGAGGGCAGTAGGCCGCGGTGGCGTTTGGCCTGGTACAAACGCGAGATCAGGTAGCCGACCTGGTACTTGCTGACGCTCAGCCCGAAGTGGTCGCTGGCGACGTCCTCGATCGTGTGGGCCTCGTCCAGCACCACCGCGTCGTACGGCGGCAGGATCGCGTAGCCTCCGTCCGTCTCGGCCCGCAACGCCAGGTCGGCGAAGAACAGCGCGTGGTTCACCACGAGCAGGTCCGCGTTCATCATCCGCCGTCGGTCGCTCTGGTAGAAGCATTCCTTGTAGCTCGGGCAACGCTTGCCCATGCAGTCCTCGCTGTCGCTCTGCACGTCGTTCCAGACGTTGGGCGCTTCGAGCTGGGGCAGGCTGGCGAGCGAGCCGTCGGAGGTTTCTTTCGACCACGCCACGATGTCGCGGATGGTGCGTTCCTCGGCCGACTCGTCGAAGAGCGAGGCCTTGCGTTCCCACGCCCGGTTCATCCGCCGAAGCGAAACGTAATTCCCCCGGCCCTTCACGAGCACGGCCGAAAACTCATCGCCGCCCGCGCCGGGCAGGATCGACTGCAGCAGCGGGATGTCTTTCTCGATGATCTGTTCCTGCAACGCGATGGTGTGCGTCGAGATAATCACCCGGCGTTTCTGGTCGGCCCCGCGTTCACCGGCCCGGAGGATGTGCGCCACCGCGGGCAGCAGGTACGCAAACGACTTGCCCACGCCCGTGCCGGCTTCGACCATCAGCGGGTGGCCGGCGTCGAGCGCGTCTTCAACCGCTTCGATCATCTGCGCTTGTTCGGGCCGGTGCTCGTAGCGATCGCCCAATCGCCTTGCGATCGGGCCGTCGGCGGCGAGGATATCGGCGGGGTTGAACGTCACCTCGTGATTGTATGCCGACCGATGAAGCGTCGTGTGGAGCGAAAAGCGAGCAGCGCTCAGCGGTCGCCGTGCGGACCCTGGCCGTGCTGCATGCGGTCGAGGATGACGTCCTGATTGAGGATGGGCAGGAACGGCTGATAGCTGTCGGGATAGACGTCGAGGATGTACTGGGTCACCAGCCGGCCCACGGTCTCGTGCAATTGATCGGCGTGCCACGGTTTGGCGATGTACTGATCGATCGCGGCTTCGTTGATCGCTCGGATCGTGTCTTCGTGCGTCGCCAGGCCGGTGAGCAGAAGCTTGCGGGTGTGGGGCAGGTCACCCCGGCTACGGATCTGGGTGAGCAGCGCCACGCCCGTGATCCCCGGCATCACGTGGTCGGAGATGATCAGCGCCACGGGCATGCCGCGGTCGATCATGTCGTCGAGCACCGCCCCCGCGTCCTCGGCGTTCTCGGCATCGATGATGTCGAAGAACTCCGCAAACGGCTCGAGGTCTTTGATCAGCGCCGCGAGCACTTCGCGTTGGTCGTCGATACACAGGATCACGGGTTTAGACATCGAGCACCTCTCGGGGGAGTTGAACAATAAAACGGGCACCCGTCGGGGTGTTCTTCGCGGTGATGTTGCCGCCACATTCCGCAGCGACGCGTTGGACGATGGATAGGCCCAGTCCCAACCCGAAGTTCAGGCCGTGCGTCTTGGTGGAGAAACTGGGTTCGAAGATGCGGGGCAGCACGTCGTCGGGGATGCCCGGGCCGGTGTCGTCGATCACGACCATCACCGAATCGCGGGTGGCACGGGACGTGATGCTGATCTTGGGGCGACGGGTCGGCGTGCCGCCCGCGGTCATCGCTTCGATGCCGTTCTTAATCAGGTTCGTCCAGACCTGTACCAGCTTGCCCTGGCTGGCGCGGATGGTCGGCAGGTCTTGGAGGTCGGCGGACAGTTCGACGTGCTCGAGCTGGCCCCGGAGGAGTTTGAGGGCGGTGTTGATCGTCTCGTTGATGTCCACCGGCTGGTCGTCGCGGACACGGCTAGAGCCCAGGTTGCGCATCGACTGCACGACGTGCTCGGCCTGGTCGGCGGAGAGACGCATGTCGTGGATGGTCGCGCCGAGCTCCCACAGCCTGACGACGTGGTCGACGTTTTTCTTCAGGTCGTTGAAGCTCGCCAGGTGGGGTTCGGACAGGCCGGTGCGGGCGAGCTTGCGGGCGTCGCTGTACGACACGCCGAGCTTTTTCTCGAGGATCGTGGTGTGTTGCCGGACCTCGGCGGCGGAAGCGCGGCGGCCGTGCTCGAGCCCGGCATCGAAGGCGCGGTGCAACACACGCTCGTTCTGATCCACCACCAGCTGTACGGTTTGCGCGATCCACGACGTCCCGCGCACCAATACGGTTATCGCGTTGTTGAGTTCGTGAGCCACCCCCGCCGCCAGTTGCCCCAGTGCAGAGACACGTTGCAACTGATCGAGCTGTTCACGTGTCTCGCGCTCGCTTTCGGCCAACTCCAGGGCTTTGCGCTGCCGACGGATCAGTTCGCCCAGCACGATCGGCATGAGCAGGCGTTCCAGCGATGGCTCGCCGGGCTTGATCGGCATATCACGCTCGATATAGCCCAGCTCGGTTTCTTCCAACGCGGTGAGGGTTTGCGAGTTCACGCCGTTGCCGAAGAAGCTCTGCACCCCGACGAGGTTGCCCGGCCCCGCACGCAGGACATCGGTGAGCGTGCCGTCGTCTTCCGCGATATGGCCCCGCATCAGCCCGCTACGGACCCGATACAGACGGCGGTTCGGATCGCCTTGGTTCAAGAGCGTTTCGCCCGTGGCCAGACGTACGGTCCGCGTCGGCTCGTTGAAGTGCCGATCGATCACGTCCTGCAGGTTGGTGTTGCTCGGATTAGACATCACCATCATCATCCATCAGGTCAACGCCGCAGTCCATGACGGCGTCCGGGTCAGCGATCGAAGAAGCCCATGACGTTCATCAGCACCGCCATCACCGCGGTGAGGGCAAGACCCAGCGCACCGACCGCGAGGCCGGCCTTGGCCATGTGGCCGGTCTTGATCCAGCCGGTGGCGTAGGCCATCGCGTTGGGCGGGGTGCTGATGGGCATCGTCATCGCCAGCGAGGCGGAGAACGTCACCACGAGGATGAGCATCATCTGCCCGCCCAGCGGCACCAGCGAGCTCAGCGAAGCGCCCAGCGCCGCCATGATCGGCAGCACGAGGTTCGCCGCGGCGGTGTTGCTCATGAACGTCGCCATCGTGAAGGTCAGGGCCACCGCGATGCAAATGATCACCAGCGCGGGCATCGAAGCAAACGGGATGCTCTCGACCAGTGCCGCGCTCAGCCCGGTCGCTTGCAACGCCAGCCCCAACGCAAACCCGCCGGCCACCAGCCACAGCACGTCCCAACTCAGCCCCTTGAGGTCCTGCGAGGTCATGATGCCCGTGCAGCAGAACACCGCCACGGGGATGAGCGCGACCGTGTGCGAGGTCAGCCCGTGCACCGTGCCGCCGGTGAGCCAAAGCAGGATCGTCGCGGCCGAGGTGACATACACCACCCACGCCTGGGGGCTCCGCAGCCACCGCCCCTTGAATTCAACCTCGAGGTTCGGCTTGCTCGGCTTGAACATGAACAGCAAGAGCAGCCAGGCCACCACCAGCAGCACTATCACGAACGGCACGCCGAAGCCCATCCACCCGGCAAACGTCACGAGCGCCTGCCCGTCGCCGTCGACCAGGTACTTCATGCCCACGGCGTTGGGCGGCGTCCCGATGGGCGTGCCGATGCCGCCGATGTTCGCGGCGAAGGGGATCGCCAGGGCGAAGCTGATCCGGGCGGGGTCGACCGCGTCGATGCTGCGGAGCACGGGCATGAGCACCGCGAGCATCATGGCCGTGGTCGCGGTGTTGCTCATGAACATGGAGAACACGGCGGTGACCACCATCATGCCCAGCATCACCAGGGCCGTCCGCGTGCCGAAGGGCTTGAGCAGCACCCGGCCGAGGTTGGTGTCCATTTTGTATTTGGTCGCCGCCGCCCCGAGGAAGAAGCCGCCGAGGAACAGCATGATGATCGGGTCGGCGAAGGTGGCCATGATCGATTTGTACGGCACCATCTCGCCGAAGCCCTCGGGCGCTTCGCCACTCGGCATGAGCCACTTGATGCTCTTGTTCGAGATCGTCATCAGCTCCACCACGATGATCAACACCGACGTGGCAAAGATCGGGATCGGCTCGAGCACCCATAAACACAGCGCCAGAGCGAAGATCGCGACCACCCGGTGCTGGGTCACCGTCAGCCCGTCGATGGGGATCATGTCTCGGGGGATGAGTATCACGATCAGGGGGATGATCAGCGCGATACAGAGTTTGATCAGTCGGCCACGGTCCATCGAAACGGTCCCTTTGCGTACAAGTACGGTCCGGCCGGCTACAACCCGCTGGGGTGATCTGCAGCCTTCCGGCCAAGCCTTTGGCGATGACGGCTCGAACTATAGACCTTTCAAAAACCCGTGCAAGCAGCACCAGTTGCATGCGGTTTGCTCGGTCTTGTGCCTTCGTCGGCTCGCGGCGTGAACGAATTTCACACTTCTTGCGTTAAATCCCAATCACCGACTTAACCAAATTTCACCTTCGTGTATGATTGCGTTCGGCATCGACTTTTCTCTGCCTCGTGTCGATGCAGGGTTCACTTCGTTTTTTGTTCAACTATCGGCCTTGGGGGTTTGCGTGAGTTCACACCGTAACCGGGAGATCAGGGTATGAGGGGTTTGGTTGTTTCGGGAGTTGTTTACACGTTGACCGTCGCGGGCCTATCCGCCTCGGGCCAACCGATGGACTTGTCGGACCCCAGCGTTGCGCCGGGCACGACCATCACCGACATCCAGGTGCTCTCCACCAACCACACGATCAAGCTGACGCCGTACGCGCAGAACCCCAGCGGGATCAACATGGGGCTCACCACCGACATGCAGTTCGATGCCCTGGGCCGAACGCTGTTGACCTCGCTCGATGGCCGGATTCACCTCATCGACTCCGCCGGGGACATTCAAGCCACGCCCTGGATCACCACGCCGTCGGCCGACGGCTTCGCCAACCTCAGCGAGCCTTTTGACTACGGCCTGACCTCCATCGCCCTGCACCCCGACTTCCACAACACGGGCAGTGCCGGCTACGGCAAGTTCTACACCGTCGAGGCCAACAACACCCCGCCCGCCGGCGGGTTCGACTCCGACTTCGACCACCCGTTCTATGGCTACCACGAGAACGGGACCATCTTCACCAAGGGCGAGCACGAATCGGTGCTGGCCGAGTACACCACCACCGCCCCCGGCGCGTCCACCTTGTCGCTGGGCACCGACACCACCCGGCGAGTGCTCGCGACTTTCCACCAGGAGCACCACGGCCACAACATAGGCGACCTCGCCTTCGGACCCGACAACCTGCTCTACGTCACCTCCGGCGACGGCGGCAACGCCACCGACTACGAGAACAACTCCAGCAGCCCCGACAACGCCTACGGCAAGATCCTCCGCATCGACCCGCTCACCCTGACCAACACCGCCGACCGCTCGGTTTTCTCGGTCGATGGCGAGGCCCGCTTCTCCGTGCCCACCGACAACCCGCACTACGACGGCGGCACGATCGGGGCCGAGGACATGGTCTTCGTCTACGGGGCCCGCAACCCCTACCGCATCAGCTTCGACGGCGACGACGCCTACGTCAGCGAAACCGGACAGGCCAACATCGAATCCATCAAGTCCTTCAACGTCAGCGACGTGCTCAGCGGCGACTCGGCCGGCGACTTCGGCTGGGGCTTGCTTGAAGGCTCGTTCATCTACTTGGGCAACCACAGCTCCGACAGCACCCACCACCGCGTCGGCGGGCCGACCAACCTGATCCCGCCCACTTCCGTAGGCAAGGTCCTCGCCGACTACGACCCGGTCACTAACCCCAACCCGATGGTGCAGTTCATCACCCACCCCAACGGGACCATCGCCAACAACGAATCGGGGACCACACGCAATACGGCCATCATGCGTGAACTCACCGACGAAGAAGTCGCCCGCTTGTTGGCCATCGTCAACGGCCCGGTCAACGACCTGCCCGTCTTCGAGTACGACCAGACCGACGGCGTCAGCCCCATCGGGGGCTTCGTCTACCGCGGTTCGGAACTGCCGGAACTCTACGGCCAATACATCTTCGGGGAGTTCCAGGGCGTGGGCGAAGAGTTCGACGAAGAAGGCCGAACCGTCGGCGACGGCGGACGCCTGCTCTACGGCGACCCCACCGGCACGCCGGGCAGCAACACGGTCTTCCAGATGCTGATCGATCCCGACGGCGAAGAACTGCCCTACCGCATCACCGGCTTCGCGCAGGACGCCAACGGCGAACTCATCCTCGTGGGCATCGACGAAACGTTCAGCGGCGTCTTGCTGTCGATCACCGCCACCGTCGCCGAGCTCCTCGCCGGGGACTACAACGGCAACGGCATCGTCGACGCCGCGGACTACACCGTCTGGCAAGACTCCTTCGGTTCGACCACCGACCTGGCTGCGGATGGCAACGGCAACGGCGTCATCGACGCGGCCGATTACACCGTCTGGCAGGACAACTTCGGCAACACGAACCTGCCGGCCTCCACCATCATCCCCGAGCCCTCGGTGGCCCTGTGCCTGCTCGCCCCGCTGCTCATGACATCGAGGCGATCGGGCCGATGTTCCCGCACGCGTCGCATCTGAGTTGTTTCTTTCGGAGCAGCGGGATGCCCAGAAGCACCACCGTGCTGATCGCCCAACCGATGCCCGCCCGGACACGGTAGACCTCGGTCGAGCCGCAACGTGAACACCGTCGGCCCGATTCGTCTTCCGGAAACTCCTCGACTTCGAGGTCGACCGAAGCGCTGCCCACCCTCGCGTCACGTAGCATCAATTCTGCGGACTGCAGTTGGTCTTCGGGCACCCGCAGGTCCACGCCGACCGCGATCCCGTACATCCAGTCCGTGCCCACGGTGTGCTCATTCGCCAGCCGAACGGGGACGCCACAACCCTCGAGCATGGCGCGGTCCAGGTGGGCCTGCTCGGCCGTGTTGTAGGTCCGAAGCACCTTCCATTCCGCATCGGGCTGGAACGCAGCATCTGATTCGCCGCCACGGATTTTGGTGAGCAGCGCCAGGACTAGCAGAACCAAAAGGGCCAGGAGTAAGCCCCCCGTCACCACCACCGCAACAAGAACCAGTGCCGATCCGCCCATGGGACGAGTATATCCCGCCCGCCTGCCCCACAACTGCGAATCTCAACGCCGCGGCTTGCTTGCACCCACAAAAAAACCGCACCGTTTTCACGGTGCGGTTTTGTATTTCGGAGGGCGTCGTCACGCCGCCGAAGCGGGCGACGACATCCGAGGGCGTTAGAACTACTTGAGTTCGACTTCGCCGCCGGCTTCCTTGATCTTCTCGGCGAGGGCTTCGGCCTCTTCCTTGGGCATGGCTTCCTTGATGGTCTCGGGGGCACCGTCGACCATAGCCTTGGCTTCCTTGAGGCCCAGGCCGGTGGCTTCGCGGACGGCCTTGATGACCTGGATCTTCTTGTCGCCGCCAGACTTCAGGACGACGTCGAATTCGGTCTTCTCTTCGGCTTCCTCGGCCGCGCCGCCACCACCCGCACCGGCAACCATCACGGCACCGCCAGCGGCGGGCTCGATGTTGTAGGTTTCCTTGAGGTAGTCCGCCAGATCAACGGCGTCCTTGAGGGTGAGACCGACGAGCTTGTCGCCCAGTTCTGCGATTGCTGCTTCTGCCATAACTAAAACTCCAAACGTTGCGTCTCCCATAGGTCGTCGACCATCGACGATTTAACCCCAGCGGGGCCAGTGAGAGATCGTGTAATTGATTCATGTAGGGTGGGCACAGCCCACCGGGTTACGTAAAAAACGATTAATGGTGGGCGGTGCCCACCCTACGGTTAGCCCACCTTGGCGATGGTTTCGCCGTTTTCCAGCTTCTCTTGGATCGTCTTGATGATGCCCGCGAGGTTCTTGCCGGGGGCGGTGATCGCGCTGACCAGGTTTTGGGCCGGGGTGAGCAGGATCTGGACGACCTGGGCTTGGGCTTCTTCCTTGGTCGGGTATTCCGAGAGCTTCTTGATCTCGTCGGGGCCGAAGGTCATGCCGTCCATGACGGCACCCTTGAACTCCATGTTCTCGAGCTTCTTGGCCCAGTCGATGAGTTCACGGGCGACGCCGACGACCGAGGTGTCTTCGCTGGCGGGGAAGACCATGGCGGCGGGGCCTTCAAGGAACTCGTTGAGTCCTTCGAGTTCGCCGCCGGCGAAAACGCCCTTGGCGAGGCTGTTCTTGATCACGCGGACCTTGATCGACTTCTCGGCCAGCTCGTTGCGGAGGGCGTTGTTGTCGTTGGCTTCGACGCCGCGGATGTCGATCAGCACGGCGCCGCTGAGGTCGGCGAATTCCTTGGCGTAAGCCGAGGCGATGAGGTTTTTAACGGGCTTGCTCATGGTTTTGCTCGCTGCGCTCGCAGGCGCTAGTGGTTAGGCGCTAGGCGCTAGGTTGTGTTTCGTTATTCGAGGAAGGTTCGTATGTTTTCCTAGCGCCTAGCGACGAACGCCTAGCGCCTATCAGGACTTCACGCTTCGACCAGAACCGAGGGCGTCATCGTCGCGGTGATCGCGATCTTCTTGACGTATTGACCCTTGGTGGCGGCGGGCTTCAGACGGGTGATGAGCTTGATCATCGCTTCGGCGTTCTCGACGAGTTGCTCGGCCGAGAAGCTGTGCTTGCCGATCGGGGCGTGGATGTTGCCGCCGTCGTCGTTGCGATACTCAACCTTACCGGCGACGAAGGCCTTGACGGCCTCGGCGATCTTGGGATCGACGGTGCCGGCCTTGGGCGAGGGCATCAGGCCCTTGGGGCCCAGCACCTTACCGAGCTTGGACACGACCCGCATCTGGGCGGGCTCAGCGACGGCGACGTCGAAATCCATCCAGCCGCCTTCGATCTTCTTCACCAGCTCTTCGCTGCCAGCCTCGATGGCGCCAGCGGCCTTGGCTTCTTCTTCCTTTTCGGGAGCACAAAAAGCGACGACGCGCTTCTGGGCACCACCGATGCCGTGGGGAAGCGAAACCGAGCCGCGGAGCATCTGGTCCGCTTGCTTGGGGTCGATACCCAGGTGCATGTGGAGCTCGACGGTCTGGTCGAACTTGGTGGCGCGGAAGCCTTTTAGGCGTTCCACCGCTTGGGAGAGAGGCAGCACGTCGTCGTTAGCGACCCGTGCGTCGGCGGTATAGCGTTTACCTTTTTTCCGAGACATCAACTTTCCTTTCGATTGGCCGTCTCACGATTGAGCGGCGGAATCTCCCACGGTCAGGGCCCGTGGTTGGCCTCTTCTGAACATCGCAGACCTGCGGTCAGCGTTATTTTTAGTCTTCGACGGTGATACCCATCGAGCGAGCGGTGCCCGCGACGATGCGGCAGTTCGCTTCGAGGGTGTGGCCCGAGAGCTCCTTGCCCTTTTCTTCGGCGATGGCCTTGACCTGGTCCATGGTGACCGAGCCAACCTTTTCCTTGTGCGGAACGCCCGAGCCCTTGTCGACCTTGGCGGCGTCCTTCAGGAGCACGGCCACGGGCGGAGCCTTGACTTCGAATTCGAAGGAGCGGTCTTTGTAGACGGTGATGACGCAGCCGACGACCTTGCCGTTCAGGGGACGGGTGCGGTCGTTGAACTGTTGGATGAACTGCCCGGGGTTCACGCCGTGTTGGCCGAGGGCGGGGCCGATGGGCGGGGCCGGGGTGGCTTGGCCGCCGGGGGCTTGGATCTTGAACTGCGAGCTGATTTCTTTCTTGGCCATGGCGAACTTTCGGGGCTGGCGGAGGGGATAGCCTCCGTCGGGCAAACGCATCCTGCGTCTGAGGTTAGGTCCGGGTCACACGCCCAGCAGGCCGATCGGCCGCGCTGTGGCGAGTCGCATAGTGTACTGATCCTATCGCGGTTGACAAGTGCGATAGGCACGTTAATCTCTGTGGCCCAACTGATCCGATTCGCCCCGGAATTGACCCCGGCGAAACGGTTGGCCGGCCAGGTAGCTCAGTTGGTAGAGCACGGCATTGAAAATGCCGGTGTCCCCGGTTCAAGTCCGGGTCTGGCCACTTTACACCGCACTCCGACGCCTCACTGCGTTTGAGTGCGGTTTTTTCTTGCCCATCGCCCGCTCACCGACCCGTTGCACTCGTTCGCCCGATGTGCCACAATGCGGTATTGAGACTGCGTGTCAAATTCTAAACAACCGTCCCCACAGGAATCTGTCATGAAATCCGCCTGCCGTACCCTGGCCCTGCTGCTTGCTTTTGGCTTGACCAGCGCACTGGGCAATGTCGCGATCGCCCAGGAAATCACCGTTTACTCGGGCCGATCCAAATCCTTCATGGACCACCTGTTCAACGCCTTCGAAAAAGACACCGGCATCAAGGTCAACCGTGTCTACGACAAGACCGCCGCGATCGCCCTGAAGCTCAAGACCGAGGGTGAACGCTCCCCCGCCGACGTGGTGCTCGCTCAAGACGCCGGGGCATTGGGTTCGCTGTCCGACGCGGGCCTGCTTGCCCCCCTGCCCGAGTCGATCACCGCTCGGGTGGACCCGACTTACGTCAGCGAAGAAGGCGACTGGGTCGCGACTTCGCTGCGTGGGCGGACCCTGGCGTACAGCTCGGCCCGCGTGGATGAGAACGACCTCCCCGCCAGCGTCTACGACCTGACCGATCCGAAGTACCAGGGCCGGGTCGGCTTTGCGCCGGGCAACGCGTCGTTCCAGGCGTTCGTCACCGCGATGCGTCTGTCCGAAGGCGAAGAGAAAACCAAGCAGTGGCTGCTGGACATGAAGGCCAACGGCGTGAAGTCCTTCCCCAAGAACACCGCCATCATCCAGGGTATCGCCGCGGGTGAGATCGACTTCGGCCTGCCCAACCACTACTACCTCATCCGCTTCAAGATCAGCGACAGCAAGTTCCCCGTTGAGCAAACCAACTTCGAGCAAGGCGATATCGGCAACATGGTCAACGTCGCCGGCGCGGGCGTGCTCAAGTCCAGCAAGAACGCCGAGGCGGCGCAGAAGCTCATCGATTACCTGCTCACCGACAAGGGCCAGCACTACTTCGTCGGCGAGATTTTCGAGTACCCCGTCGTCGACGGCGTGATGCCCCACCGCCAACACGGCGACCTCGACACCAAGCTCGAGCAAGCCCCCGAAGTCGACCTCAACGCCATCAGTGACCTCAACGGAACCCTGAAGCTGCTCCGCGAAGTCGGCCTGCTCTAAACCCAACGATGCGGCCAGCCCGTCAGATCATCCTCACCGCGGCCGGCATAGGCCCCGCCGCGGTCCGCCCCCCGGCCAGCGGCAAGCCTTGGCCCTGGCTGCTCAGCCTGCCCGCCCTCGTGGTGGGCTTTTGCATTTTGCTGCCGCTGGGGTATTTGGTGATCACCGCGGTGCGCGGAGCCGACGGCGAAGTCAGCGAAATCATCTTCCGCCCCAAGACGCTGCAGGTCCTGCTCAACACGTTCGGCTTGTGCGCCGCGGTGTTGGCGACAACCACATTGCTCGCTCTGCCCGCGGCGTGGCTGATGACGTGCAGCAACCTGTTTGGCCGGCGGGTGTGGTCGATTCTGCTCGTGCTGCCGTTGGCGGTGCCGGGCTACCTCATGGCGTACACGCTGCTGTCGGTCGGCGGGTCGTACGGCGTGACCTACCGCTTGCTGGAATGGGAGACGCCGCGCCTGACGGGCTTCACCGGCTCGCTGATCTCGCTGACGCTCTACAACTTCCCCTACATGTTCCTCACGCTTCGCTCGGGCTTCGCACGCATCGACCCGTCGCTGCAGGAGGCGGCGCGGAGCCTGGGCGATGGGCCATGGCGTGCGTTCTTCCGGGCCGAGTTGCCTCAGCTCCGCCCGGCGTACCTCGCGGGGGCGCTGCTGGTGGTCTTGCATGTGCTGGGCGACTTCGGCGTGGTGAGCCTGATGCGTTTCGATACGTTGAGCGTGCTGCTCTACAACTCGCTGTCGTTTGAGCCGACCTACGCCGCGTGGGTCGCGGTGCTCATGCTCGTGGTTGCGGGGCTGTTCATCGGCGGCGAAGTGCTGCTGCTTCGGCGTCGGCGTTACGACCGGGTGACGCCCGGGGCGGCGCGAGTGCAACACCAGGTCCGGCTGCGCTGGTTCGCCATCCCGGTGGTGCTGTTGCTGATCGTGTTCCTGTTCTTTGCGATCGGCCTGCCGACGTTTTCCTCGGTGTACTGGTACTTCCAGCCCACGCTCGGATTTGTGACCCGCGACTGGGGCGCTTCGACGGCTGCTTCCCTGAAGATTTGTGTGCCGGCCGCGATCATTGCGACCGGCATCGCGTTGACCATGGGCTTGCTGACCCAGCGCTACGCGGGTTGGCGTAGCCGAGGGTTGGAGCGGTTGACCTATGCGGGTTACGCCACGCCGGGGCTGGCGCTGGGCCTGGCGATGGTGGGCGTGGCGCTGTGGCTCGATGGGTTCATCGTCGAGGCGGGCGACACGCTGATCTACCAATCGTTGGGCCTCATCGTGTTGGCCTACACGCTGCACTTCCTCGCCGAGGCGATCGGCCCGGTGCGCACCGGGTTGATGCAGGCCGGCGTCCGCGTGGAAGAAGCCGCACGCAGCCTGGGACGCGGGCCCATCGCGGCGTTCTTCGCGGTCACGTTCCCGCTCTTGCGTAACGGCCTCGCGGCGTCGATGGCGCTGGTGTTCCTCTCGGCGATCAAAGAGCTGCCGTTGGTCATGCTCCTCCGCCCCGCCAACTACGACACGCTGGCGTACAACCTCTGGGACCTGAGCAACGAAAACCTATACGCCGAGGCGGCACCGTTCGCCCTGACCATCCTCGGCGTGTCCGCGGTGTTTGTCGGCGTGCTGATCTGGTGCGAACGCCAAGCCAAGTCGCGTAAGATGCAGGACTGAGATTGCCCCAAGATGCGACTGCCCCAAATCCATCCCGAACCCCCGGACGTCGACGGTCACCGCCTGTGCATCGAACGGCTCGCCAAGCGCTACCCCGGTGCGGAGACCCGTGCGGTGGACGAAGTGTCGTTCTGCGTCTCGGCGGGTGAGATCCTCACGCTCGTCGGGCCTTCGGGATGCGGCAAGACCACGCTGCTGCGTTCGATCGCCGGGCTGGAGCGTCCGGACGAAGGCTACGTCCGCCACGGCAACACGCTCTGCCAAAACGCCGACACCTTCCTCGCCCCCGAGAAACGCGGCATCGGCTTTGTGTTTCAGGACTACGCCCTGTTCCCTCACCTGTCGGTGATCCAGAACGTCCGCTTCGGCTTGCGCCACGGCAGCAAGAAAGAACGCACCGAGATCGCGCGAGAAGCGATGCACCGCGTCGGGCTGCACGGCCTGGAAAACCGCCGGGTCCAGGAACTTTCCGGCGGGCAACAGCAACGCGTGGCCTTCGCCCGCGCTCTCGCCCCGGGCACCGACGTCCTGCTGCTCGACGAGCCGTTCTCCAACCTCGACACCGAGTTGCGTATCGGTTTGCGCAAGTCGCTCCAGGAACTCGTCCAACGCGGCGACCTCGGCGTGATCCTGGTGACGCACGACCAGGAAGAGGCCATGTCCATCGCCGACCGCATCGCGGTGATGCGCGACGGCCAGCTCCTACAGATCGGCCCGCCGCCCTCGCTCTACAGCCGGCCTCGCTCGGCCTTCGTCGCCAAGTTTCTGGGCAACTCGAACCTCATGACCGGCCAAGCCCAGGGCAACTTTGCCGAAACCCCCATCGGCCGCGTTGAAATCGATCGCCACGCCGAGGGCCCGGTCACGCTCTCGCTCCGCCCCGAACACCTCTCGTTCGACATGCAGGCGGGCGTCAACACCCCGGCGACGATCACCCTCCGCGAGTTCAAGGGCCACGACCTCACCTACCACGTCCGCCACGGCGAAGGCACCTACCTCATCCAAACCACCGGCGGCAGCCTCTACGACATCGGCGACGCGGTCCACCTCAAGCCGACCTCCGCGGCGGTGGTGGTGGAAGACGATCTTTCGAAATCGCCTGCCGAGGCGTGACGCAAATTCAAGCAGACTTACGGGGTGAATTCGCCAAACGTGTGCGGCAGTGTCTCGAGGAAACCGCGCAGTTGGTCTTGCAACTGCTCGATCGTTTCGCGGTTCGCCTCATCTCCGAACAGGTTGACCTGTTCGAACGGATCGGCGTCGAGGTCGTAGAGTTGGTCCGCATCGAAGTAGTGCGGGAAGTCGCGGTCCGAGTCCATCACGACCCCGGCGCTGAAGCCCCGCTTGCCCCGGTTCCGCTCGTTGGTGCGGCCGTCCCATGCGACGTACCGGCGGGTGCCTTCACGCTCGGCCCGCGCGGCGTCCTCGGCCATGCGCTGCATGATTTCGTCGGGCGCGCGGCAGGCGATCAGTTTCCAACGGTCCGTCACCACCGCCCGGGCGAAGCCGCATTCCAGTAGCAACGCGTCGCGCACCGGCGTGGCATCCTCGGGATTCAGTAACGCCTGGGCAAGGCTCACGCCGTCCTGCCCCACATCCTCGGGCACGTTTTCAGCGCCCGCCCATTCGAGAAACGTTGAGGGCAGATCGACGTTACCGCACAACAAGTCGGACCGCACGCCCGCGGGGATCTTGCCCGGCCAACGCACAACGAACGGCACCCGCGCCGCTTCGTACACGGTGTTCTTCCCGCGGCTCTGGTGGTCGCTGGTGAAGATCAAGACGGTGTTCTCTGCCAGGCCGCGCTCTTCGAGCTTGGCCATGACCGCCCCGAGGCTGTCGTCCAGATTCGTCGCCATCGAATTCACATCGGGCAAACCCGCCTCGCGGATACGGCGCATCACGTCGTCGCTCGACGGCTGGGATGTGGGGGCCTCGTCGAGATACCCGCCGGGCGTGGCACGGGGGTCGTTGTTCCACCAGCCCGCGCCTTTGCCCGAGCGGTTCTGCGTGTCGTAGAACTGGTTGTGCGGCAGCGGCAGTGACATGTATAGGAAGAACGGCTTATCGCTCTCGGGGCTCTGCAGGTCGAGGAAGTTGAGCGCGCCCTGGGTAACCCAAGGCAGGTTCTCCCGCTTGAGCATCTGCGGGACGTGGATCTCCCCGATGTTGCCCACGTAGATGCTGTCGGCGAAGTCGAAGCCGGCTTGCTTGAACGCTTCGCAGGTGTCTTCGTGCGCGTCGCGGATGCGCTGGTTGTCCTCGGGCTTCATGGGATCGAGGGTTTTGAGCTCTTTGTCGTAACGGCTGATGTCGTGGCCGAGGTGCCACTTACCGACGACGCCGGTGAAGTAGCCCGCGTCTTGCAGGGCCTTGGCGATGTTGGTCTCGGCGATCTTCAGCCCCGTGCCCCAGTTCACGTTGGCCGGGCCGCCGGCGGGGCTGTGATGCAGGAACGCCTGACTGCGCGACGCGTAACGCCCGGTGAGGATCGTGAATCGGCTGGGCGTGCAGATCGGCGAGGTGATGTAGAACCGATTCAGCGTCAGCCCCTGACTCGCCAGCTTCTCGAGGTTCGGCGTGAGCATGCGGGGATTGGAAAAGTAGTCGCTTTGGTCAGGCTTGCCGTCGTAATACCCCTGCTGCCGCATGCCTGTGTGGCTGGGGTACTGCGTCAGGTCGTAGAGGTTGATCTCGTCGAAGTCCAGGTCGTCAGTAAAGAACAGCAAGATGTTCGGCCGGGGGGCGTCGGCCTGCGCGTTCCCCACGGCGTTCATCGACGCACCAACCAGCAGCAACAGAACCCAAGCCGAGATGATCGATTTCAAAACAGAACTCCAGACGGGACAGAAACAAGAAATACTTTGGGGATGTATTGGCTTGATGTATTATGCCGCTGCATACCCTCAATCACAATTGATTCATCCACACCAATCATGTCATCGATTGATCCTGTAGTCAGCTTCAACGATCTCGCGATCACCCACCCCTGCGGCAGCAAGACCGCCGAGCCCGGTTGGGGACGGGACCGCGAAACGTCTCTCGCCCTGCGCGACCACGAGTTGTGGCTGGTCTGGGGTGGGCGGGGCTGGATGCGTGACCGCCACAACCAAACGCACGAGCTGCGCCCCGGCTTCTGCGCGTGGATGCGGCCGGGCGGGATCTACGACGCGGGTACCAGCGACACCCAGCCCCTGGGCTTCACGTACATCCACTTCACCGGCAGCTTCTCCACCGAGCCGCCGGAGTTCTTCGAGGTCGCCGACCTCGCGTTCACAGACCTGGCCACCCGGCGGATCATCGAGTCCATCGACCGCGCCACCCCCGATCGCTGGGGCGAATCGGCCCGGGCCAACCCCGCGACCTTGACCCTGCTTCAGGCCGTGCTGCTGGACCTGCTGCACACCCCCGCGCGGCAGGACCGCGGCCCCCACGAAACCGCCCTCACCACGCTCGCCGCCCAGATGCGACACGACCCCGCGAGCAGCATCTCCATCGCCCAGATGGCCGAGGACCTGGGTGTCAGCGCCGCCCACTTCTCCCGCCTCTTCCGCCAGCGTTTCGGCAAGAGCCCGCAGCAGTACCGTGTCGCCGCCCGGATCGAACGCGCCTGCCACGAGCTCAAAGAATCCAGCCATGCGGTCAGCCGGATCGCCGACCTGCTGGGCTACGCCGACGCGTTCGCGTTCTCCAAGCAGTTCAAGCAGTTCACCGGCCGCAGCCCCTCGGCCTACCGCAAGGGCCAGTCGTAAACCCCCGTGACGTGATTTTCTAATCGCCCCAATTTCCATGTCACGTTTAGCCGGCGATCCTAAACCGCCGCTTTGGCCACTGGTTCCGGGGCATCGCGGACTCTGCCCCGGCCACCCGGCTTTGCCTCGCTGGTCAACTGGTCTGGTTTTGGTGGTCTGGTCTGGCGGTAGACCACATCCAGACCATAATGCGCCCCGTCGGGTGAAGTCTGAAATCCTTGAGCTTTCGTGACGTCTATGCATAGAACAGCGCCTCCATACAGGGGCGTGGCGGATGTGCTGTGCGCATCAGCCCGTCGTTTTTCAAAATTTTTTCTAACTCCGCTGTCATTTTCGAAATCGGGCCGCGTCTACCGAATTGAGCCCCCTTTTCCCCTTACTGGAGTTAGCCATGTTGGTCCCCAAAACGGTCAAAAAAGTCCTTCTCATCGGTGCCGTGGGCGTCGCCGCCGGTGCCCTCCTCTTCGGCGGAGAATTGATGAGTTACGCCAAGAGCTCGGTCTATTCGGTCCAGCGCGAGACCAAAGCGGCGGTGCCGCTGTCGTTCGAGCTGCAGCGGGCCCGCGACCTGCTCGACGAAGTGCTGCCCGAGCTGCACGACAACATCCGCCAGATCGCCCGGGAAGAAGTCGAGCTGGAAGCCCTCTCACGCAGCATCGTCGAGAGCGAGCAGCGCGTCGCCCAGGAAGAAGCCGCCCTCGCCCAGCTGCGTGACGTCGTGGCGTCCGGCCAGACCGTCCACTACGTCAACGGCCGGACCTACAGCCGCGACGCGGTCACCCAGGACATGGGCCGACGCGTGTCGATGCTCAAGGAAGCCAAGCTCGTGCTTGAGGGCAAACGCCGCGTCGAGGAAAGCCGCCGTGCGTCGCTGGCCGCCGCCACGACCTCGCTTGAGCAGGCCCAGACCCGCAAGCTGCAACTCGAAGACCGCATCGAAAGCCTCGCCGCGCAGTTCCGCATGGTGCAGGCCGCCGAGTCGGCGTCGGGCCTCGCCCTCAACGACAGCAAGCTGAACCAGACCGAGAACCTCATCGCCGAGCTGCAGGAACGTCTGGACGTGGCCGAACGCACGCTGGCCCACGAAGCACGCTTCACCGCCGGCATCCCGCTCGCCGGCCCCACCGAGGCCGAGCTGCTAGCCGAGGTCGATGCATTGCTCGGCATCGACGAAACCCCCGCGATCGAAAACATGGAACTGGCCGGACGGATCGGCCAGTAAGAACGTGTACGAGGCCGCTGGTTTTACCCCCTCTCCCTCCGGGAGAGGGCCGGGGTGAGGGCACGTGAGTCTGGATGATCTGAGCCGATGCAGGCCATCGAGCGTCCCAGCCGCCCTCACCCTAACCCTCTCCCGGGGGGAGAGGGGACCAAGGCAATCACCCTTCGCAGCTCTCCTAAGTTCCCACCCTCCCGGTTGACTTCCTAACCGAGGCTAGCCAGCTTCAAGTCTCGTCTCTCCCGCCAACGCCCGCACCGCACCGCCCGTCATGAACCACGCCACCCTCCATCACGCCCTCACCGCCATGCACGCGGGTCGGCTCGACGAGGCGGCGAACCTTTTAACGCAACCGAGTATTCGGCCGCACCGCCGGGCCCAGGACGCGTTGACCGAGCTCTGCAAGCGGCTCGTGCAGCGTGGGCGCGAGCACCTGGGTGCCGAGCGTTGGGCCGAGGCCCGAAGCGATGCCCAGCGTGTCCTGTCCATCGAGCCGGGCCAAGCCGAGGCCGCCGAGCTCCTCGCTCAAGTGGCCCAGGAACGCGCAGCCCAACAGCGCCAAGAACGATGCGCCGCCGACGGCCTGGCCTACGCCAAACGGCTGGCCGACCTGGGCCAATCCACCCGCGCCCGAGAAGCCGCCCCGGAACTCGGCAGCGTCGCGGGCAAACGCCTGGTTGAACACCTGGACCTCCGCAAGCTCGAACGTCAGGCTCTCATCGAACGCGGTGAGGCGGCGCTAGAGCGAAATGATTTCGTTGGAGCGGCCCACGTCGTCGAACGTCTCGCGGCATTCCCGCCATCGTCCGAGAGCGACGTGCTCAAACACGCGCTACACACGCATGCCGCGCAGTCTGCCGAGGACCATCTCCGTGCCGGCCAACCCGATGAAGCGCTGACGTTACTCAAGCTGACCGGGGCCAGCGAAACGCTGACGCAGGTGTGCCACGATCTGCAAGCCGCGGCGGTGGCGCTGGACCGGGGTGACGCCGCCGTTGCGCTGCCCCCGCTTCAACGCGCAGCGCGTCACTTCCGGGGCGTGGATTGGCTAGACGACGCGATTGCGCAAACGAAATCGCTGCGTGATGCACAGGAAGCGTTGATCGCCGGGCCGATCGGGGCCCTCGCGGAAGTGGGCGGCGCGACGTCGAATGTCGCAACTCAAGCGGCAACGCGAGCGGTAGGATATGGGTATCGCTCGATGACGGATTCACCCCACCAGGCCGTGGCCGCTTCTACTTTGTCGCAATCTCCACTCATCCTGCACCAAGACGGCCAGCCGTTGGCCGTGCTCTGCGCTACGCCGCAGGTGAGCCTGGGTACGACTGGTGCATCCGTGTTGCCGCTGATCGCATCCGAATCCAGCCATCCCCTCACGTTCACCCGTGATGAAGAAGGCCACCTCGTCCAGGCCAGCTCCGACCTCACCGTGAACCAGCAGCCCGCCACGCACGCCCTGCTCACGCACCAGGACCGCCTGGGCGTCGGCCCACGCATCAAGCTGCGTTACCTGCGGGCCAACCCCGCGAGTCAGACCGCGGTGCTCGAACTGACCGCCGGGCGCTTCACCACGCCGAACCTGCGACGCGTCGTGTTGCTCTCGGGCGAGTTGCTCATCGGTCCGCACCGCGGCTGCCACCTGCGTGACCCGAAGCTGCCGCACCCCGTCACCTTCCGCCCCACGGCTGACGGGCTCGCGGCCGAGGGCGTACCGCTTGTGCCGGGCGGCCCAGAGCAAACCATCCACGGCCAAGCGTGGTCCGTCACCTCTTTCGACTTGTCATCGGCCTGACCGCCTCAATCCAGGGTCCACCTCTCTTGTCAACGTATCGATACCAACCCGGCGACCGCCCCCTCGACGGCTACACCGTGCGCGCCCCCGCCGGGCGCGGCGGCTTCGGCGAGGTCTACTTCGCCGAGAGCGACGCCGGCCGTGAGGTCGCGCTTAAAGCGCTCTACGTCACTCAGGGCTACGACGAGATCGAGCTGCGTGGCATCCGCCACTGCATGAACCTCAAGAGCCCGCACCTGGTGAGCATCTTCGATGTGAAGACCGCCGAGGACGGCACGCCGTTCGTGGTGATGGAGTACGTCGCCGGGCCGTCGCTGCGCGACCTGCTCAACGACTCGCCCGAGGGCCTGGGCCCGGACAAGGCCGCGTTCTTCCTGCGCGAAGTCGCCAAGGGCCTGAGCCACCTGCACGGCTACGGCGTGGTTCACCGCGACCTAAAACCCGCCAACATCTTCTACGAAGACGGCTACGTAAAAATCGGCGACTACGGCCTGTCTAAACTCATGTCCGCCGACCCCGTCGCCAGCCAAACCGTCACCGTCGGCACGGTGCACTACATGGCGCCGGAGATCGGCGCGGGCAAGTACGACAAGTCCATCGACCTCTACGCCCTGGGCTGCCTGCTCTACGAAATGCTCACCGGCCGGGTGCCGTACTCCGGCGACAGCCCGAGCGAGGTGCTGATGAAACATCTCCAGGCCGAGCCCGAGCTGGATGATGTGCCCGAGGCGTTTGCCAAGGTGATCCGCAAGGCGTTGCAGAAAGACCCGGCCGACCGTTACGCGTCCGCCACGGAGACGGTGGAAGACTTGTTCGGGACCGAGCACGTCCGCAACAGCGTGTCGCAGCTCAACGCCGACGAGCTGAGCGTGATCGCCAAGCGGGTGGGGCGAAAGCTCGAGACGCCGCCAGCGAACAACGTATCGCCGGGGGGCGTCCCGCTGCGTGCGCTGCGTCCCGCAGCCGGTGCCAAGACACCACCTGCCGCAAACGAGCGGCGTTGGCCAAGCCAGGGCCGCGGCCTGTTCCTCATGCTGACCGTGATCCTTGCTTTGGTTGCGGCGGCCCTGACCGGCACCGGCATGGAGCGTCACGCCGATGAAGGGTTCTGGTCATCGCTCTTCATGCTGATGTTCGTGGGCCCGGCGACGACATGGGCCGTGACTCGCGGAAGCCGCTACGAACCCGATCCCTTGCTGGGAACCCGGTTGGGGTTCGCCATCCGCCCGATCCTGAGCCACGCCCTGATCGCTTTGCCGTTCATCTTTATCGTGGTCGCCGGCGGGGTATCCGATCGCGTGGGCAGCCATCTCGTTACAGCAGCCTTCTTCTCCGCGCTGGTGACGGCGTGTGTGTATTGGCCTCGCTATACGCATCCGGACCGAGCGGTTGCGTTCTCGCCGGGGCTTTGGGTTGGCCTGGGGCTGGCCGCGGCGTTGCCCACTCTCGTGTTAATGCCCGAAGCGGTCGCGATTGCGTTTGTGCTGCCGGTGATCATTGCGTTGGGAGCGCAGCTGGTGCGTCCGACCAACACGCCTCATCCCGTCGCGCCGCTATCCCCGGCAACTCCGGTCGTCCCGCTCCCCGTTCCCGTGGCTGAGCCCCCGCATCCCGAGGCCGCGCCTGTCTCACCGCAGCCAAAGGCCGAGTCGCAAACTGAGCCGACGGATACTTCCTCGCGCCACAGCCGACTCGCGGCCCTACTGCTGTGTGCGGTGTGGATCATCATGCCGCTGGGCGGGCTGCACCGCTTCTACGTCGGCAAGTGGTTCACGGGCATCCTCTGGCTGTGCACGTTCGGCCTCTTTGGCATCGGCCAACTTATCGACGGCATCCTCATCCTCTGCGGCGCGTTTACCGACACCCAGGGCAAGCCGCTCGTCCGTTGGGAACTCGCCGGGCCGCCGCAAAGCCGCTCGGCCCACGTCACGCGCAAGAGCGCTGCGGTGAAGCGTACCTGGACACCACGCATCGACGGCCGGATCAATCCGTTTGCGATGATGCTACACCTGTTTGGGATTCTGCTGCTGCTGGTCAGCCTGGCGTTGGTGATGCCGGTGTTTATGTCGCTACCGCAGGCGGTATCGGTGCTGCCGGTGTTCGAGAACATGCGTGAAGAGATCGCCCGGGAGTTCGGCTACGACGCGTGGCCGCTGCTGCTGGGCCGGCTGATCGGGATCGTCGGCCTGGCCGGGATCGTGCTGGGCACCTTCATGATTGTCATGGGCCGCCGGGGCGGCGCGCTGCACTGTCTGCGGGCCCTCGCTGCCGGCGGCTTGTTCTTCTTCTTTGCGATGATGTCGATGACCGAGGACGGATTCCGCGCGGTCAGTGACTGGAAACTCAACCAGATGCAGACCACACTGCTCGAACAAGGCCAGACGGGGTTCGCCGCGACCCTGGACCTCTACCTTGACCAGGGCATGACTAACGTCATCGGCGGTTTTGCAACGCTGGCGATTGGCATGGTGTTGATGGCCATCCCCGCGCGCAGTCGCGTGATTTCGCATTCGACCAGACCGGAGGTGTCCTCATGAACGTTACGCTTTTGGCCCAATCCCCGGTAGTCGTATCCTTTGCCGCCTTGTTCATCCTGCTGCTCGTCGGCATCCTCATGGCGGGCTTTGTGATGCTGGTCGTGACGGCGATCAAGCGAAAGAACTCCACGGGGCTATGGGTCGCCGTGGCGTTGTTCGCAATGATGTTCTTTGTGCTTCCCCTCGGCATGGTGTTCCTCAGCGTTCAACGAACCGCAACCGTGCAGCAACACAATGCGGCTTATCTCCAAACTGAATCTGAGCGCCAACGCGAGGCGTTTCGCGAAGAATTAACCGCGCGCCCCGTACCCCAGCCGGCCGTGCCGTTGGTAGCGGTCGAGCCGCCCAACATCTCCGTCGCCCCCACGGAGTGGCAACCCGCGACCGAGATCATGCCGGACGCCGAGGTGGACTTCTATCCCTCGCAGCGCGAGGCCGAGCAGGCGATCGCCGCGGCGATCGTGGAGGCGTACGGTCAGCCCTGGCGGCTGCCGTTGACGCTCATCCACTCGATGGAGGGACCGCCGACCGACACTTACCAGACCGCAGCCGATGCGATACGCGAACTCGGTATCACGGCTCGGGCGGTCAGACCCAGCGTCTCCAACCACACCCGTCAGCACGGCATCCTGCTCACGCTCAACCCGCCGACCCCCGAGTCGCCGATCGGGATGTACCACGCCCGGGACGAGCACCAGACCGATGCGGTGCCCTTCGCGTTTTCCGCACGCTTCGTCGACAAGCCCTGGCTGACCGATCTCTCGGCCTACCGCATCACGCACGACTCGCCCAAGCTCATGATGGGTTTCAGTCTCAACCCCGAGAGCACCGCCGAAGACGCCGAGACCGCGGCGCTGCGGGCTGTCGCGGCGAAACTCGCGCCACGGGTGGCCGACCAACGCGGCGGATCGCCGAGTGATTACGACTCCAGCATCTTGTACCCCGAGCTCGACTCGATCGTCCGCAACCTCCGGCGGCTCAACCTGGTCGAGGATCAGTTCACCCAACGCCTTGAGCGGTCCTACGGCAGCGTGTTCCGCCACGCGGTGCTGGTGGATGCGAACCCGCAGGTGCTCAAGCTCCTCTACCAAGGAGGCAACTTCACCTGGGTCGACATCCCGCCCCAACAGCAGTTGGCTCAGGCGCCGCGGCCGTCTGGCACCCCACCCAACGGACAACCCGCCTACGCCGCGGCGGATTATTCGCCGGCTCCCAGCGCCCCGATGCGCCCCGTCATCTTCAGCTACGTCCTCCGCGTGCTAGGGCTCGGGGTGCTCGTGGGCATCACGCTGCTGATCTACCGCGTGCTGGACAACTGGACCTTGGGGTATCGGCAAGGCGCGTTGTCGGTCACGGTGATCGCGGTCATCCTTGGCGGGGCGTTGCTGCTTGGGCTACTGTGGATGGCATGACCGAAGCAGATCGATTGCTTCTGAAGAGTATCTGCAGCGGTGACGAGGCCGCGTGGTCCAGGTTGGTCCGCCTGTATCAAGGCCGGCTGGTGGCGTTTGCCACGCAGCAGACGCGCAACCGCGCCGACGCCGAGGACGCGGTGCAGGATTGCTTCGTCACGTTTCTCAAACAGCTCGAGCGTTTCCGCGGCGCCGCGTCGATCGAGACGTATCTGTTTCAGATCCTGCGCCACCGCATCATCGACCAGTACCGCAAGCAGGCGCGCCGTCCCTGCCGACTGAGCACGGACCTGTCGGACCGGCAAGACACCATCGCGGCGATGGAAGCCCATCAGCCCACGCCCTCGGCCTACGCCGGGCTGCGCGAGGCCCAAGACAACCAGCAGGAATGGCTCGCTGATGCACTGCGGACGGTGACCGCGCGGTACCAGGCGGAGTGCGACTTCGACAAGCTGCGGGTGATCGAGATGTTGTTCTACGCCCAGCTGCCGCCGGTCCAGATCGCCGGGCACATAGAGATCAGCAGCAACACCGTCGCCACGATCAAACGCCGCACGCTCCAACGCATCGGCGACACTCTGCCCAATGAGGCGGGCAACACGCCGCTAACGGACACCCTGCTCACCACCGCGTGGGAAGCCGCCCGCCCGAGCTGCCCGAAACGCAGCACCATCGGCGCGTACCTGCTCGGCTCGCTCGACAAGCCGTGGCACGACTACGTGCGGTTCCACCTGGAAACGCTGGGCTGCCGGTTCTGTGCGGCGAATTTCGAGGACCTGAAGCAGCAGACGCAGGACGCCGAGGCGCAATCGCATGTTGAGGATTTGAATGCGCGGATTCTGCGATCGTCGGTGGGGTTCCTGCCGCGTCAGGGGTAGCGATTCGGCATGCAATACAGCAGTCTTGATCCCCCTCCCTTGAGGGAGGGGTCAGGGGAGGGTGGCTAACCTCGCCCCAGATCGCGGCAATCTGCAAGCCTCGACACCCTCCCCCCGCCCCTCCCTCAAGGGAGGGGAGTAAGACAAAGAAGAACCGTGGGGAATTCTCAAAACCCGATCGACGCGCCGCCGTCGACGCACAGGCACTGGCCGGTGATGAATCCTGCTTGGTCTGAGCAGAGGAACACCGCGGCGTGGCCGATGTCTTGGGGGGTACCCATCTTGCCCATCGGGGTACGTGAGAGGACCTTGCCTCTGCGCTCGGGCGACTTGGCGAAGGCTTCGTCGGTCATCGGCGTGCTGATCCAGCCCGGGGCGATGGCGTTGACGCGGATGCCCTGGGATGACCAGTCGGCGGTGAGCGAACGGACCAGCCCGAGCACCGCGGTCTTGGCGGTGGTGTAGCCGACGATGTGCGGCACGCCCATGAAGCTCGCCATCGACGCGAGGAAGAGGATGCTCCCGCCGCCCGCTTCGATCATCCCGGGGGCGAGGTCGCGGCTGAGCGCGAAGCCCGCCTTGATGTGGGTCGACAGCATCGTGTCGAAGTCTTCATCGGAAACCTGGGTGGCTTCCTGCTTGTGCTGGTGCCCGGCGTTGTTCACGAGGAGGGTGATCGGTTGGCCGAATTGTTCTTGTGCGCCGCGGATCATTTCGGCGCGGCCTTCGGGGCTGTTCACGTCGCCGACAACGCCGTGGGCGCTCGGGCCGAGCTGGGCGACGGCCTTTTCGATGACCTCCGTGCGACGCCCGCTGATGCACACCTTGGCCCCGGCGTCGATCATGCACTGGGCGATCGCCAGGCCGATGCCCGTGCCGCCGCCGGTGACCAGCGCGACACGATCCTGCAGAGACGGAGAAGAAGTTACGTTCATCGGAACTAGCCTAGCGAATGAAGGGATGGGTCAGAGCTGGTTGATCGTCTCGAGCGCTTCGGGTGTCGGCTCCATGCCGGCCCCGGGGTAGTCGGGCGTGGTGAAGAAACCATCGACGACCTCGGCGGGGTGCTTCATCCAATCGCGCAGCCAAGGGATGTATTCGAGCAGGCCGCACGCGGGGTGAGCGATGCAAAGGTGCTGATGGACCTGGGCCATGTCGCCGACGTGCGGCACGACCGGCAGGTTGAAGCTGTGGGCGAGGTCCGCGACCTGCCACCACTCGGTGATGCCCGCGAGGCGGACGATGTCGGGCTGGACGTAATGCACCGCACCCGCTTGGATGAAATCGCGGAAGCGGAACGCCTCATAGAGCTGTTCGCCCATGGCGATCGGTGTGCTGATCGACTCGGCCAAGCGTTTGTGGCCCATCGTGTCATCGAACGCGATCGGCTCCTCGATCCACGTGATGTCGTAGTCGGCCAGGCGCGAACCGAGCTGGATCGCAACGGGCAGCGGCCAGCGCCCGTTGGCATCGGTCATGATGCGTACCTCGGGGCCGAGCGCCTGACGGACCGCCTCGACGCGGCGGAGGTCTTCCGTCCCGCTGTCGCCGCCGACCTTGATCTTCACGGCCCGGTAGCCCTCCTCTTCGATCATGCGTTTGCAGTCGGAGACGAGGTCTTCCATGCTCCAGTTCAGCCAGCCGCCGTCGGTGTTGTAGGCCTCGACTTTGTTGGACGCGTGGCCGCCGAGCACTTTCCACAGCGGCAGCCCCTGGGCTTTGCACTTGAGGTCCCACAGCGCGATGTCGATCGCGCCCAGCGCCAGGTGCGTGATGCCGCATCGGCCGACCCAGTAGATCTCGCTCTGGCGGTAGAGCTTTTCCCAGAGGCCGCGGACGTCGCGCGGGTCTTCGTCCAGCAGCAGCGGGCCGAAGGCGTCGGTGATGCAGGACGTAATGAGCTTGTCGGTGGGCAGATGGGCGTGGGTGCCGGAGAAGCCGTAGCCGACGTGCTCGGTGTCGGTGTGGATGGCGACGCCGGGCGCACCCCAGTGGGTGATCGAGTGGGTGCTGTCGGCGATCCCGCCGCGGGTGACCGGGGCGTGGAGGATGATGGGCTCGAGCTTGGTTATGCGCATGGGGGTTCTCGACTCGCTTGGTCGGTGGTTAAAAATCAATCACGGCCTTGATCAATCCCGGAGACCGGATGACCTCGGCGAATTGGTGCTCGAGGTCGTCGAAAGCGACGCGGTGGGTGATCAGCGGCGTGGGATCGATCCGGCCGGCCTGCATGGACTCGATCAGTTGGTCAAAGGTCGACGCCGTCGCGGCGCGGCTGGCGGAGAGCGACAGCTCCCGGCGGTGGAAGTTCGGGTCGTCGAATTGCAGGTCCCCGGTGAATAGGCCGACGAACACGACGCGTCCCCCGTGCTCGGCCAGGTCGAAGCAGCCGTTCATCGAGGCGGGGTGGCCGGTGGCGTCGATGATGCAGTTCGGGAGTTGGCCGAAGTGGTCGCGGAACGTTTGCGCCATACCCTCGCCCGCCACGACCGCCTTACCCAGGCCCAACGTCTTGCTGGCGAAATCTAACCGTCCGGCATCGCGATCGACCAACACCAACTCGGCCCCCTCGGCTTTGGCCGACAGCGCCACCGCCAAACCGATCGGGCCCATGCCGATGATCGCCACGGGTTCGCCGGGTTTGATCGCCGCACGTTCGACCGCGTGGGCACCGATCGCCAACGGCTCGGCCAACGCTAGCGCATCCGCACTCAGGCCTTCGCCGGGGTGGAGGAAGTCGGCATCGATGGCGAGCCGGGGAACGTGCCCTCCGTCGATGTGCACACCCATGACGCTCAGCTCGCGGCAGCAGTTGGTCTTGCCCGCCTTGCACGCGGGACACTTGCCACAGAAGAAGTACGGGCGCACCGCACAGAGCGTGCCCGGCTCAAGGTCGCTGCCGTTAGGAGCCGAGACCACTCGCACGCACAGCTCGTGCCCCAGCCGACGCGGGTAGGAGAAGAACGGCTGATTCCCGCCGTAGGCGTGGATGTCGGTGCCGCAGATCCCGCAGCTCACCACCTCGACCAACGCTTCGCCGGGGCCGGGCGTGGGCTCAGGGACGTCGGTCGTGGCAAACACACCGGGGGATTGGAGGGTGAGGGTTTGCATGGGGTTCTGCGTGAAAGTCAGGAAAACAGTTGGGGTGGTTACGGCTTGATCCGGAACACAAAAGCGGACGACGTGTTGTACTTCCCGCCGCGGAATGCGCCGAAGAGGTGCGTAGGCCGGCCGTCGGCGCCGAGCAACACCTGCGGGCGTTCCATGCGGCCCTCGCGGTCCAGGCCGTTGGGCGCTTCATCGACGTAATGCGACATCGCCTCGAAGCCGAGCTGCGGGTCGGACCAGTGGACGCCGTCGTCGGAGGAGAAGTACAGCCCGACCTCGTGGTTCACCACGCCCATGTCGCGGGCCAGCATGTGGAACTTGCCATCCTCATACCACACGGTCGGGTCTTCGCACTGCGGGTTGTGGTTGCCGTAGCGGTTGAGGTCGATAATCGGGTTGCCGGGGTACAGGGTGTAAGGCCCGCGGGGGTCGGTCGCGGTGGCGAGCAGGCCGCGGCGGTTGGCCTTGGTGCCGACCATGCCGGTGCCGGGCTTGAGTTGTCGCAGCTCGATGTCGTAGCGCCACTCGGTCAGGCTCATGCCCTGGTAGTAGAGCATGTAGCGCCCGTCGGGGTGTTGGGCCATGACGGGGTTGCAGGCGTAAGCGCTGTCGAGGTCGTCGGGGTGTTCGCCGCCGGGGATGAGCGGCTCGTCCATGCGTTCCCATGGCCCGTCGAGCGACTCGGCAAACGCGGCACCGGTGCGCAGCGTTTCGACGTTGGGCTCGCGGTTGCCGATGTAGTACATGACGTACCCGCCGTCGATCTTGAAGACCGCGGGGTTGTGGATGGTGTGGGCGTCCCAGTGGTCACCCCCCCGACCGGCCAGCACGGTGCCGGTGGTGGTGTAGGGGCCTTCGGGTTGGTCGGCCACGGCGTGGGCGATCTCGCTTACGGTGATCCAGCCCACATGATCCGCGGCGTTGGGCCAGCGGGCGTAGAACAGATGCGTCCGGCCGTCTTCACCCAGGATGGGCGAACAGCACCAGACGTTGTAGTCCGGGTCTTCGAGGACGCGCCCGACCGGTTCGAGCCGGGTCATGAAGTCGGATACGGGGAGGTTGGCGGGTGTGGACATAACGAAACTACATCAGGGGTAAAAACCGGAATCCACTCAATCGAGCAGCGTATCGAACTGGTCGGGCATGTCATCGAGGTAGCCGCGGAGGATCGCTTTCATCTCGGCGAGCTTGTCGGCGTAGGCCGGGTCGTTCGCGAGGTTGTTGCTCTCCTTTGGGTCCACCGCGAGGTGGTAGAGCTGGTCGGCGTCGAAGTAGTTGTCGATCCACGCGGCGTCGGGGTTGAGCTGGCCACGCTCGAAACGGCTGCCGCCGGGGCCCATGCCCATCTGGTGGTAGCGCGCTTCGGGGTCGATCGCGTACTTCGGGTTGTCGCGGGTCCAGGGCTCTTTCTCGTAGAGCTCGGCGTATAGCGCTTTGTGCTCCGCCAAACGCTCGGCCTTGGTGCGTTGCAGGCTCGGGGGCACGCGGAAGGCGATGTACTTCCACTCGGGCGTGCTGACCGAACGGACCAGGCCGATCTCGGAGTAGGCCGAGGTGTGGGTGTGGTCGACTTTGCCTTCGACCAGGGGCAGCCAGCTCTTGCCGTCGATGATCATGTCGTCGGGCGGGGTCACGCCCGCGGCGTCGAGGATCGTCGGGGCGAAGTCGGTGTTCTGCGTGATGGTGCTCACGCGCTGGGGCTTGATCCGGCCGGGCCAGTACGCCAGGGTCGGCGAGATCAGCCCGCCCTCGTAGGTTGTGCCTTTGCTCTGGTCGGCCATGCCGTGGTCGTTGAAGTAGATGACCAGCGTGTTGTCTGCGATGCCGAGCTCTTCGAGTTTGCTGAGCACCGCGCCGATGCCGTCGTCCAGCCAGGTCGCGTCGGCGAGGTCTTCGGGCACGCCGTGCTCTTTGAGGCGGGCGTAGATCGATTCGCGCGGCGGCATGATGCCGGTGATCGGCTCGTCGAGCAGGCCCTCGCCGCTGATGCGCGGGTCGGCCTTGATCGAAATCTTCGGGTCGGGCACGTGGTTCAGCGTCGTGGCGAAGTAGAGGTAGAACGGCTCGTCCTTGCTCTCTTCGATGAAATTCAGCGCCGCTTGGGTAAGCCACTCCATGTTGTGCTCGTCCATGCCGGTGTTCACGAGCAGCTTGTCATCGTGCAGGTTGCCGCGGTAGACGCCGTCGGCGTAGTCAAAGCCAAACTGCTTGATGTCTTTGGCGATGAGGTCGTGGTTTTCTTTGAGGATCTTGGCGATGGCGGGGTCCGACGCGTCGGTTCCGGGGACGGTCTCGTACGTCCTGCCCACGCCGTTGATGTGCCATTTGCCGACGAAGCCGGTGCGGTAGCCGTTGGCCTGCAGCACACGCGGCAGGTTCGGCTGTCCGTCCGCGAAGCCCAGGTTCCACAGCACCCGGCGGACGCCCTCTTCGGTCGTCTGCAGGTTGAAGAAGTCCAGCTCGCACCGGCTGGCGAACTGGCCGGTCATGCAGGTGTATCGGCTGGGCGAGCAGACACTCGCGGCGACGTAGTTCTTCTCAAACACCACGCCCTCGCGGGCCATACGGTCGAAGTTCGGCGTAAGCGCTTCGCCTTCGAGGTAGCCCAGCTCACGGTTTTTCTGGTCGTCGGTGATGATGAAGATGACGTTGGGACGCTTGGCTTGTTCCGAAGCCGCAACTTGGGTCGCCTCGGCGTGGGCCGGTGTCGAGTGGCCCGACACCAGCGCGGCGGCCAACCCCAGCGACCATGCGGGGCGCAGCCAACGGCGGGTTCGGAGGGTCTTGCTATCAATCATGCTGATGTTCCTGACGCCCAGATCGGGCTATGTACGGAGTGGATGTCGTCCACCCATGGTTGAGGTGCTTCTCGATCGCGAGGAGATATGCCCGCCTTGCGGCGGCTTCACTCAGTCTTTCGAAACCAGATTCGTTTGCAACACCGCGCTGGCGACCTTGCCGCCGCTGTCGGGGAAGACGAGCTTGACCGTGGTGTTTTCCGCGAGCGCCTCGGCGGGGACGGGCACGGGGATCATGCCGAAGAACGTCGGCCGGCCTTCCTGTGTGCCGCCGGCCCAGTCGGTGGGCACCTCGACGGCGGTGCTGTTGACCCAGACCTCGGGCTGGAGCGACAGCCCCGGCACCCGGCCGATGCTCAGCCGCAGCGTGGCGTCGCCCTCGCCGGTCGGGACGTTTTTGTAGGTGAACTCGATAGGCTGGTCCGCCTCGATCGCTTGGAGATAGGTCTCGGCGTACACGCGGGTCTCGGTCACGGTCTGCTCGGCCTCGAAAGGTTTCTTGAGGTCGATGATCACCGCCGCCGCCTCGGCGACGCCGATCTCGATCTCATCGGGCAGGCCGTACAGCACCTGCTCGCCCAGCAGCGGGGCACCGTTGCGCGACCCCAGCGTCCGCAGGCTCACACGGGCGATGTCGAGCTCGTCGAAGCCCTGTAGCTTCACCGTGCGCTGCTCGGTGTCCATGTTGTGCAGCACGACGGTGTGGCGCAGGCCGTCCGCGAAGTAGTGCGTGCGGATATCGGGGTCGTCGGCCGAGGCGATGCGACGCTCGCCATGGACGCCTTTCCAGAAACGGTAGAACAGCTCCAGCCCGGTGAGCACGTAGTTTTCGCCGGACCGGCGGTACAGCAGGAAACCGGACGGGGCTTCTTCGCTGCTGAACATGCCGCCGGGGAAGCTGTACGTCCACTCGGCGACACCGAGAATGTACGGCACGGTTTTGATTAACCGGTCGGGGTGCTCGAGGTACATCATGAGCATGCCGTTGAACGAGCCGATCAGGGCCGTCTCGCGACGCAGGCGGTTGGGCCAGTTCTTATCGCGGTCGTGCTGGATGATGCGGCCGTATTCGGTGATGGACTGCGGCTTGGCGACGCCAAACTTGATGTAGCTGTAGGCGTCGATGAGGTCCATGTTCGCCAGGACGTTGCTGCCGGTGCGTTCGGCGTGGGTGCCCTTAACGTTGACCCCGTCGTAGAGGTGGATGGAGAAGAAATCCATCTCTTCGCCGGCGACGTCCATGAACATTTTCTGCCAGCCGTTCCAGTGTTCAAAGTTGCGCGCCTCGACCTCGGCCCAGGCCGCGGAGTAGCCGCCGATCATGATGTCGTCGTTCGGCAGCACCTCGCGGATCCGACGGGCGGTCGTGACATGTTGCTCGGCCATCGCCCGCGCGGTGGTGCCGAGCTTGTCGGCTTTGATGAAAGGCTCGTTGAAGACTTCGTAGTACTGAGGCCGAGACTCGTCGGTGTAGTAATACTTGAGGAACTGGGCGCAGAATTCGGCGGCGGCCTCGGGGGTCTTCGGTCCGAACTCGGCGGCGTCGTTGGACACCAGCCCCATCATGTACTCGGGGTGCGTGCACAGCACGACCTCGCGCAGCACCTCGGGGCGGAATCGGAATGGCCGTTTGGCACGCTCGGCCTGGAACTCGGCTCCGGCGCGACGCATGCGTTCCACGTCGGGCATGCCCGGGTTGTCCGGGTCGGCGGGAGTGGCTTGAAGCTGCCCCGTTTGGATACCTCCGTCGCGCCCGAAGTGGGCTTCGAGTTCTTCTTCGATGTAGCGGAACTTCTCATCGTCGGTGTCGCCATCGTCCGGCGAGGCGTGGATCACGATGTACTTCTCACGCTCCAGCGTCGTGATGCCGCCGATGGAACGGACCGAGGTCGGGTCGACCGTGAGCACCACGGGTTCGGCCACCAGCGAAGAGGCCAAACACGCCGAGGACACGAGGCAGGCAAGAGCAATTTTCATGGCGGGGATTCCGTAGAGAACAAACCGTAAACACCGAACGAATCAAGACATGCTGGGGCCTCGCGCCGGTTTGCAAGAACCGGCCGACCCAGGATTCAGCCATTAGGCATGGATCAAAATTATGACCCTTCCGATCGCGTCTGGCAATGGTCCGGGCTCACCTTGTGTGGTAAATTTTCACCATGCCTGCCTCCGCCCCTCCCATCCGGATCGACCTGTCACGCCCGCCCCGGGTCCGCTTCGCGGGCTACGGCCTGCAGGGGACCAAGCACCCGGTCGAGCGCTACCTGCTCCCGGAGCTCTGGGCCCTGCACCTCTACACCTACCGCGCCACGCTGGAGGTCTGCGGGCAGGAGATTGCGCTGGAGCCGGGCATGATCACGCTGACCCCCGCCAACACGCCCGCCACCTACCGGTACCGCGGCGCCAGCGAACACCTGTGCGCCCACTTCGCGCTCGACGACAGCGCGGCCGACTACCGGCCCACCTGGATCAGCCACCCGCTGGGCGAGGAAGCGGCCGCCTACCGCCACCGCCTCGAACGCGTGGTCCAGTTGCAGTCCGCCGAGCCGCGCCACGCCGACGCCGTGCTGTGGAGCATCCTGTGGGACCTGTCCAACCGGCGGTACGGCCCCGACACCGCCGACGCCCTGCCCGCCGCGCTCACCGACGCCATCGGCTTCATCGACTCACGCATCCAGCAGAACATCCGGGTCCGCGACATCGCCGACCACGTCGGCTACTCCCACAACCACCTGACCCGCATGTTCCGGGAGCACCTGGACACCACCGTGATCGCGTTCCTCCGCACCCGGCGGATGGAGCGTGCCCGCCACCTGCTGATCCACTCCAGCCGACCCATCGGAGACATCGGCCGCGACGTCGGCCTGCCCGACCCCCAGCAATTCAACAAGAGCTTCCGAATGTTCTTCGGCAAGTCGCCCTCCGCGCAGCGGCAGGCCACCGACGAGCAGGTCTAACCCTTCATTCCGCTGGTCGAGACGCCCTCGATGAAATACCGCTGAGCCGCGAAGAACAGCACGACACAGGGGAACATGCAGACGAAGCTCGCCGCCATGAGCAGGTGCGCATCGCTGATGCCGTACTGCCCGCGGAAGGCGTTGAGCGCCAGGGCCAGCGTGTTCTTCTCGGGGCTGTTGAGGTAGATGAGCGGGCCCAGGAAGTCGTTCCACACGCCCATGAACGTGTAGATCGCCGTGATCGCGATCACCGGCTTGCTCAGCGGGAGCATGAGCTGGAAGTAGATCCGCATGTTGCTCGCGCCGTCGATCCGCGCCGCCTCGACCAGGTCCTCGGGGATCTGGCTGAAGAACTGGCGGAACATGAACACGAAGAACGGCCCGGCCAAACACATCGGCAACACCAACGGCCAAAACGTGTCGATCACCCCCAGGTACCGCCACAACACGAACACCGGGATCATCGTCACCTGCGGCGGCAACATCATCGTGCTGAGCATCAGGATGAACAACGGCTTGCGGCCGCGGAAGCGGAAACGCGCAAAGCCGAAGCCAACCAGCGAACTGCTCAGCACCATACCGACGATGCTGAAGAACGTGATGAACACGGTGTTGGCCAGCGCGTTGAGGAAGTCCATCCGGGCCAGCGAGTCGGGGTAGTTCTCCCACTGCGGACCGCCCTGCCCGAAGCCGACCCACACCTCGCCGCTTTGCACGACCTGCTCGGTGCTCAGCGAGCTCTTGACCATCCACGCGAACGGCATCAGCAGGATGATCGAGCCACAGATCAGCAAGACCCACGCGGTGATACGCAGCCAGTCCGTCGGCTTGGCGGGCGCGGGGAGCTGCGCTTCGCTCTGCACAGTTTGGGGCTCTGAAGGTTTCATGACTTGAGCCCCTCGTAATGCACCAGGTTCCGGCTGCCGCGGAAGGCCAGGAGCGTGACCAGGAGGATCACCACAAACAGCACCCAAGCCATCGCCGAGGCGTAGCCCATGTTGTGGAACTCGAACGCCTGCAGGTAGAGGTAGAGCACGTAGAACAGCGTCGCGTCGTCGGGCCCACGCCGGGTCATGACGAAAGCCTGGGTGAAGACCTGGAAGCTGCCGATGATGCCCATAACGAAGTTGAAGAAGATCAGCGGGCTGAGCATGGGCAGCGTGACGTGGGTCAGGCGGTGCCACGCGGAAGCCCCGTCGATGATCGCCGCTTCGGTCAGGCTTTTCGGGATGGCCTTGAGCCCGGCGAGGTAGATCACCATCGCGCTGCCCACGCCCCAGAGGTTCATCATGACGAAGGCGGGGATCGCGGCCCACTGCGCATCGTCGCCGAACCAGTTGGGGGCACGCATACCCAGCCATCCGAGGGGCACGTTCATGACCTGGTTGATCAGGCCGTAGTCGTTGTTGAGTAGCGCCAGCCAGAGCGCGCCGAGCACGACGCCGGTGATGACCGAGGGGACGAAGAAGATCGTGCGGAACACCGCGATGCCGCGGACCTCGGTGTTCATGAGCAGCGCCACACCCAGCGAAGCGAGTTGCCCGATGGGGATCGCCAGCACGACGTAGTACGCGGTGACCCAGATCGACTTCCAGAACGGCGGGTCGTGCGAGAACATGTGCACGAAGTTGCCCAGGCCGACAAACTCCGCTTCGCCCAGCGGCGTCACGGCCGACCAGCGCGACAACGCCAGCAACCCCGAGAGGAACATCGGCCCGGCCGTGAGCGCGACGAACCCGATCACCCAGATGCTGATGAACCCCAAGCCCGAGCGCTCGTGGGCGCGGTCGAGAGCGCCGAGTTTTTCTTTTCGCGCCCGCCACCACACAAACGTCACCGCCGCCGCGATGAGCGCCAGCAATGATGCGCCGACCGACACCCACGGCATCCGCGGATACGTCTTGGTTTTTAATGGCGAAGACAACTCAAACGCCCAGAGCTCTTCGATATTGCCCAGGGCCTCCTCGATCGACCGCGAGCCCAGGCGGATCGCCGCGTTTTGCTCGGCCAGCAGGATGTCTTCGAACTCCCGCTGACGCGGCATGAGCTGGAAGTCGACCGACTTGGCGATATCGAGATACACCGGCCCGTCCTCGAACTTCCGGCCGAGATAAAGCACCTCTTCGCTCTCGGCGATGGTCCGGTTGATCGAGATCGACAAGCCGTCGCTGCTGAGCAGCCGCTGCCCCGCCGGGCTGGAGAGGTACATCACCAGCTCCATGGTTTCTTCGGGGTGTTCGCCCTTGGCGCTCACGCCCCAGGCCGCCGTCATGATCGGCGAGCGGGGCTCCACCCCCGGGGCGTGGGGCATCGGCACGACCGCGTAGCGGAAAGTCTCGATCGCTTCGCACAGACCCGAGGTCCAGCGTCCCGTGGGCCCGATGGTGCCGACGCGGCCGGTGAAGAATTCCTCGGCGCCCGAGCGGTTGATGCCGATCGCGTTGTAGATCACCCCTTCGTCGATGCGCAGACGGCGGATGCGTTCGAAGGCCGCGAGCAGCCCGGGGTTGTCGATGTCGGGGCGGGTGAAGTCGGGCTGGCCGTGTTCGTCGAACTCGAACAGCTCCCCGCCGTGGTTCCAGATGATCGCGATGAGCGGGTCGGCCCAGAGGCCCATGAACGCGCCGTAGATGTTGTCGCCCAGGCCGTCGATGGCACGCGAGGCTTCTTCGAACTCTTCCCACGTCCAGCCGTCGTGGGGCACGGGCACCCCCGCCTGCTCGTAGAGGTCGACGTTCACGTACATCGCCAACGGCGTGTAGTCCCGCGCGATGCCCCACAACGGCCCCTCACCACGCGTCTGCGTTTCCGGGTCGAAGCGGAAGCCCTGGAGCAGGACCGGGTAGACGTCGTCTTTCCACTCGCTGCCCATCTCGTCGAGCGCTTCGTCCATCGGCAGCACCAGCCCGAGCGACGAGAAGTCCGGCACGAGGTCGTACTGCAGATAGAACAGGTCCGGCGGATCGCCCGCGGCGATCATGGTCTTGAGTTTGGACAGGTAGTTGTTGTGCGCGACGTAGATCACCTCGATGCGCACATCGGGGTGCAAGTCTTCGTAAGCGTCGGCCATCTCCCGGAGGATCTTGTTCTCGTGCTCGTGGCCCCACACCATCATGCGCAGGGTGGTGTCGCGGGCGTCGTCTTCCTGCAAGAGGGTCCGGGCCGAGACGTGGATGATGGACCACAAGACCAGCAGCCCCGCCGCCACCGCAAGCAATCCCGCCGCCACAGTTTTGAGGTGGCTGTACGTCATCACGCGCCGAGGCCTCCAAGCGACGCAACACGCGTCGGATGGCCACCAGACGGTGACATCAACCACGAGCCATCGGGCGGCAACACATCAAACCTCAAGAGGCCGGGGCGATACATCAATACGACAGGCATAGGCGTCGACGAGAGAGTACGGGAAGAGATTGATCTGAAATGATTCGGTGCGATTGTACCAACCCCGGGACGGTTGTTAACTGTCTACATCGATAGCCTTCAAATTTGCTCGCGGCCACGCGCCTCCCACTCTGGCGAAGCCGCAAGCTTTAGCAACGGATCGCTTTCGGTCAAACATCCGGAGCCAAAGCTTTGCCTCCTCTTCGCATAAGACGTTTTGTGTGTTGATTATGTGCAAATCTTGATCGATTGTGTCTATTGCCCGCCATCGCCCGGGGCATTTAGTTTGATGTCACATCCATCTCGGATCGAACTTCCATCTGTCTTGTCTCAAGGATACCCCACATGAAACGACGCCAGTTTCTCAGCCGCTCGGGTCTTGTCATCGGTGCCGCCGTCGCGCCGTCCATCGTCCCCTCTCGTGTCTTGGGGCAGTCCGCTCCCTCCAAGGAGATCACCCTCGGGTTCATCGGCATGGGCGGGCAGGGCATCCGCATGAACCTGCAGTGGTTCCTGAACACGCCCCACACCCGGACGCTCGCGGTCTGCGACTGCAAGCTGAGCAAAGCCCACGAAGCCAAGCAGCTCGTCGATGAGAAGTACGGCAACACCGACTGCGAGGTCTACCAGGACTTCCGTGAAATCATCGCCCGTGACGACATCGACGCCGTGGTGATCTCGACCCCGGACCACTGGCACGTCCCCATGTCGATGATGGCGCTGCGTGCGGGCAAGCACGTGTTCTGCGAGAAGCCCACCCTGACCATCACCGAGGGCCACGAGGTCGTCGACGAAGCGATCAAGCGTGACCTCGTGTTCCAGTGGGGCATCGAAGACCGCCACATGCAGAAGTACTGGCTCATGGCGGGCCTGGCGCGGACCGGCGCGATCGGCGAGGTGGAGAAGGTCGAGTGCGGCCTGCCCAACAAGCCGTTGTTTGATCTCGAAGCGCCCGCCGAGATCCCTGAAGACCTGGACTGGAACCTCTGGCTGGGCCCCGCCCCCGCGGCGGAGTACACGCAGCGCGTGACCCACGGCCAACGCTGGCGGCAGAGCATCGACTACAGCGGCGGCAGCCTGACCGACTGGGGCTCGCACTACTGCGACAGCGCCCAGATCGCAATCGGCATGGAAAACTCCGGCCCGGTCGAAGTCGTGGGCACCAGCAAAACGCTGCCCGAGACTTCTTACGTCTCGGTCCCCTCGAGCTACGACGTCGAGTTCCGCTACGCCAACGGCAAAGTCATCCAGGCCAGCGACACCCTGGGCAAAAACTACATCCGCTTCATCGGCGCCGACGGCTGGATCGGTTGTGAAGGGTGGAACGGCAAGCTCGTCGCCAGCGACATGAACATCTTCCGCAACAAAGAATTCGCGAAGCACGAAAACTACTGGAAGCAGCCCAAGAAAGAACAGCCCGAGTTCATCGACGCGATCCTGGACCGAAGCAAAACGACCAGCTACCACGTCGATGCGGGCCACCGCCTGTCCACCATGCTCCACCTCGGCCATATCGCCGTGCGGGCCGGCACCCCGGTGCACTGGAACCCCGATACGCAGCAGTTCGCCAAGGACAGCCAGACCCACGAAGCCAGCATCATCTACCAGCGCGAGTCTCGCGACTGGGAGAAGGGCCTGTAACGCCCCGCTTCGACCATCAAGCCCCCATAAGAGCCCCAGCGTCGCACGACGGATGGGGCTCTTTTTTGTGGATGAATCGGCTGTGAATACGGGCGGTCGCGTCGGATATCGGCTACAATATCGACCCGCGAATGAGCAAGTGCTTTTTTAAAAAACACTTACAGATTGTTAATCATTGACTCAAGCGAGTCGCCACCCGATTCATCCATCCCCTTCCCGAATCCCCGAGGAGCACGAGCATGAAGAATTACCAGCTTTACATCGACGGCCAATGGGTCGACTCCAAGTCCGGCGAGACCGCCGAGGTGCTCAGCCCCGCGACCGGCGAAGTTGTCGCCACGATCCAGAACGGCAACGAAGCCGACGCCCAGGCCGCGCTCGAAGCCGCCGAGAAAGCTCAGAAGGGCTGGGCGAAGACCCCGCCGCGCGAGCGTGCCGAGCTGCTGCGTAAGTTTTGCGACGAGGTCCGTGCGAACCGCGAAGAGCTCGCTGTGCTCACCACCCGCGAGATGGGCAAGCTGTTGACCGTCGCCCGCTTCGAGGTCGACGTGTTCTGCTCCTTCGTCGAGTACGCCTGCGACTGGGCTCGGCAGATGGACGGCGACATCGTCCAGTCCGACAACCGCAACGAACACATTTACATCCACAAGATCCCGCGCGGCGTCGTCGTCGGCATCACCGCGTGGAACTTCCCGGTCGCGCTGGCCGGCCGTAAGATCGGCCCCGCGCTCGTGGCTGGCAATGCCATGGTCCTCAAGCCCACCAGCGAGACCCCGCTCGCCACGCTCGAACTCGCCAACCTCGCCAAGAAGGCCGGGCTGCCCGACGGCCTGCTCAACATCGTCACCGGTCCGGGCCGCACCATGGGCGACGCCCTGTGCCGCAGCCCCATCACCAAGATGGTCTCCATGACCGGCAGCACCCCCGCCGGCCAAGCGATCATCAAAGCCACCGCCGACAACATGGCCCACTGCCAGCTCGAGCTCGGCGGCAAAGCCCCGTTCATCGTGCTTGAGGATGCCGACCTCGAACAAGCCGCCGCCGCCGCGCTGCACTCGCGCTTCGACAACTGCGGCCAGGTCTGCACCTGCAACGAACGCATGTACATCCAGGAATCGGTCTACGACGAGTTCATGTCGATCTTCATGCCCAAGGTCGAAGCGATCAAGGTCGGCGACCCCATGGACGAGTCCATGGACATGGGCCCGAAGGTCAGCGCCAAGGAGCTCGAGCACATGAAGCACCTCGTCGAGGTCAGCGTCAAGGAAGGCGCGACCGTCGCCCACGGCGGCAAAGAAGCCTCGGTGCCCGGCTTCGAAGGCGGCAACTGGTTCGAGCCGACCATCCTCACGGATGTGAAGCAGGACATGACCATTGTCCACGAAGAGGCGTTCGGCCCGATCCTGCCGGTCATCAAGTTCCAAACCATCGAACAGGCCATCGAATACGCCAACGACGCCGAGTACGGCCTGGCCGCGATGATCTGCACGAAAGACATGAAGAACATCCTCCGCCTCGTCGACGAACTCGAGTGCGGCGAGGTCTACATCAACCGCGGCCATGGCGAGCAGCACCAGGGCTTCCACAACGGCTACAAGCTCAGCGGCACCGGCGGCGAAGACGGCAAGTACGGCTTCGAGCAGTACCTCGAAAAGAAGACGTTCTACGTCAACTTCGACTAACGCATCGGCCTGCCCCGCCAACCAGCCCGCCACCGGGCTCCCACCTCGGGGCTTGGCCCAATGTTGCATGGCCGATTCGAAACGCCCTGCAGGCGTCAGGGTTTGATCCGGGATCGGATCGGCCCGACGCCAAGGGTGGCCGAAGTTCGTTGACCTTTGGGCGTTGCGTTGATAGATTGATAACGGCGAACAGATCGCTTATTCGGGATCAACTCCGGCGGAATCAGAACGATGAAGTATTGGGTGTGGACTCTTTGTTGTTGCGGGCTTTCGCTGAATACGATGCACGTCGAGGCGTTGGAGTACACGTTCGCCTCGCCACTGGTGGACATCAACGATTTCGTGATTTCCGGGACGCCCGCCGACGTGGTGGGCAGTTTTGAAACCAGCTTTAATCCAACGACGAACAGCGAAATCCGCACCGTGCTGGAGTTCGATATCAGCCGGCGGCCGCGCTTTGGGCAGGTGATCGGGCGACAGCTTTATCTCGATCCGGGGGGCGCGACCTTTAGCGGTACCGTAGGCGGTCGCCTGGCACTTTACTCGCGGGTCGGCAACGGGGTCGCGGAAGCGGCGGACGCCGACACACCTCCCTCTTCGACAGCCGTGTTCTCCGGCATCACCGATCCAATCCCTTATAACCTCGCACCGTTCTCCACCGACCTGATTCAAGTCAACTCGATCTTCAACGGGGCCAACCCCTACATCGCGGTCTCCACCTTCGCCCTTGATTTCAATCGCAACGTCAGTCTGCCGGATACCGCGAGCACAGATATTTTCGACGAGCCCCGGATCGATACCGTTATCCAGTTGCCCGACTCCGGGACGCTGAACCTGGGGGCGTATTCCGACGCGCAATTCCAACGATCGCTGGTTGATTCGCCCTCCCCGTGGCGGTTGGCCGCCGGGGTCGATCCGCTGAAAGTTCAGCGATCCGCGGGCGGCCTCGAATCCCGCGCCCAACTCGAATTCGACCTCCGGGATGTGCCGGCACGCGATCGGGCGCATCTGCTCTCGGCGACCCTGAGCTTGGACACCGTCGATTTCACGCCGGCCGATGGTGCTGAAGCTGCTCATTTCGAGGTGTACGCATTTGAAGGCGGCGACCCGATTTCCGCGGCCACGGCGGGCGTCGCCGAGCAGTACAACCTCCAACTCGGGGAGTTTTCCCTGGATTCGACCGAACCGGTGGCGGTTGACCTCGCCCCCGCGTTCCTTGAACTGCTGGCGAATTTCAGCGTACTGCGTCTTGAGATTCTTGAGACCGGCAGCGGAGCGAGCTTCGAGTTTTCGGCCGACGCCTCAACCCTGGCGCTCGCCTACCGGGCCCGCCGCGATCCGTTCCTCGTGGCGGGCGACTACAACGGCAACGGCGTGGTCGATGCGGCCGACTACACCGTGTGGCAAGACAGTTTCGGTTCTACGGCGGACCTGCGGGCCGACGGTAACGACAACGGCGTGGTTGATGCGGCCGACTACACCCTGTGGCAGGACAACTTCGGCGCGGAATCGGCGGCGGCTGCGGGCACGGTGCCCGAGCCCAGCACGCTAGGCTTCGTGGGGGTACTCGCGGGCGGCCTGCTGACCGCACGCCGAAAGAACCTGAAGCCTTAACCACCCCATCACGCGACAAGTTAACAACCCCCGAGTGGCTCCAGATTAACCCAATATCGGATAGAGGCCGAGGCGGAATCGTCACATGGGTTGGAGGCGGCCAGACGCATGACCTCGTGGTTCAGCGCTTTGGCTGGGGCGGCGGTGCAACCGAATCCCGCGAGACCCATTCGGGCTCGATCAGGATTTGCCGGCGGTCGTCACCCTCCGGCCGACCCTGGATCCGTTCGAGCAGGAGCCCCGCGGCCTTACTGCCTACTTCGTCGGCGTGCTGGTGGATGGTCGAGAGTTGCGGGGCCAACGCCTGCGAGATCGGGTTGTTGGCATAACCCACCACCGACAGGTCTTCCGGTATGCGCAGTCCGAGCTCGCGAGCGGCGTGGTACACCCCCACCGCCAGGTGGTCCATCGTGACGAACACCCCCGTCGGCCGATCTTCTTGGCTGAGCAGATTCAATGCGCTTTCGTAGCCGTGGATGCCTTGCGCCCAAAACGCCTCGACGTAGGAGCAGCTGACGCCTTGCTTGCCCGAAACATAGGACTGGAAGGCGTGGTGTCGGTAGTAGAGGCTGTCTTTGTATTTCACCCCCTCGGCCGAAGCGTGCTTGGTGGTGACGACCCCCAGCCGTCGGTGCCCGGCATTCAACAACGCGTCGGCCGCTTGGGCGGTGCCGAGGGTTTCATCGGTGCCCACGAAGTCGATCTCGGGGAACCGCGCCTGCATCTCGATGTCGACCGAGACCACGGGGATGTCGCGCCCGAGGATCTCGGGGAGAAAGTCTTCCCAGAGGATGGCCTTGAACGGCCGCAGGAGCAGGCCATCGACCCGGCGGTCGATCAACGCATGGACCTGCGATAACTCTTCCAGCTCATCGCAGCCCGAGAGCACGATCGGGACGTAATCGTTCTGAGCCAGGACCTTGTAGATCCCGCGGAAGAGGTTGTCTTCATACGGGTCGCCCGAGCAGTGCAGGAGCACCCCCACGGTCATGCTCTTGCCGGTCTGGATGCCCTGAACCAATTTATTGGGTCGGTACCCCAGCTCTTCCGCCGCCTGGAGAATCCGCGCTTTGGTCTTGGCCGCGATCCGGCCGGAGCTCCCCAGCGCGACCGAGACCGAGGCTTCGCTCACCCCGACCTTGTCCGCAATCTGTTTGTGCGTGACCGACATGAACACCATTGTATAGCTCGCGGCACAGTTGCGAGCCTACGCGGCGGAATGGATTCAGCGATATAGCCGGTTAATCGCGCCTGTTCCATCTCGCCCCAAAGGGGCCGGTTATTCTCGTTCGACCGCCCACAACCGGAGGTTGTCGAAGTTCACCCGGACCCGCTTGCGTTCGGTGTTGAGGCCGACACGGATCATCAGGTCGCCCTCGGGTTGTTCAGGCCCGGTGACCAGGCTGATGGTCGCGACCGAGAAACGGCTCTCCGGATCGGGGGCCGGAACCCATCGGTGGACGCCCACGGATTGGATCGGGGTGCCGTCGCCCGCCAGCAGGTCAAACAGAATCTCATCGGGCTCCACCGAATCGAAGTCGTCCCGGGCATACACTTCGACCTGCAGCAGGTAGTGCTGGTTCGGCCGAAGCTCGCCCTCGATGACCTGATACAGATAGTTTTCTTTGTTTTGCGCGATGGCGTAACCCGTCGATCCGTCGGGGCGTGTGGGGTATCGACGGGGATCCGACGTTTCCATGCCGGCACAGCCGTACGACGTCCAGCCGATCACCGGATCGGTCTTGCCTTTGGTCTGGCCCCGCATGGTGATGGGGTGTCCTTCCCGGAGCCCGGCGACGATGTACACCCCTTTGGGCGTCAGGCCGTCGGCATAGGTGAATCCGAAGCCGGGGTTGCGGATGCTGATCGCCCGGGCTTCGGGCGGGAGGCTCGACGCGAGCGTGTCGCCTGGTCTCGGCGTGTCGCGGGTGCCAAACACATCGCACAGCCGCTGCCCGATGACCTGATTGCGGTCGGCCGCTGGGTCGGGGAACTGAGTTTGTGCCTCAGCACCTCCCAGCACGACGGCTGCCGCAAAACAACACACGGACCAGAAACGAAATATTGCGTCACGAAGCATCATCATTCTCCGGAAGATTGAGAAGAAGTTATACCGACCCAAACTCTGTGTTACCGAAATCACCGCCCGAATATTTGCGGCTCTATCAACCAGACGTAACGAGTGGCGGAATTTTCCGCAAATAAAAACCCCCATACCCGATCGGCTTATCGCCGAAGGGGTTGGGGGTTTAATCTCGAATCTGCTCACGGCTGTGCTTTTTAATCCGGGCTCGCCGATGCGGCAGGATAAATTAAAAACACACTAGCCAAGCAAACATCTTCTACAGATCACGCACGACGGCGACGCACAACCGCGAGGGCGGCGCCCAGGCCCAGGAGGCCCAGCGTCGAGGGCTCGGGGACCGTGATCACGAACTGACGTTGAACGCCATCGGACACGCCGCGGAACCAGACGTTGTAGGTGCCATCGTCTTGGACATCGCCGATGGCCACGCCGACCGTAATGTCGGTCAGGGTCTGGAGGGAACCGCCCACCGACACCGTGTCGCCTTCTTTGATAAGCAGCTGGCTGACACCAAAAGCGTCGCCGAGGATGATCGCTTCCGCGTCGGTACCCCCACCGGTCAGGTCGGTGTCGAAGTCCCAGACGGCGGCCCAGAGGTCGTCTTCGTTGAGGTCGGCGTTTTCGATGCCGCCGTCGATGATGCCGCCGGCGATGGCGTCGCCTTCACGGGCGATGATCTTGCCGTTGATGGAGACGAATTCGTCGGCCGTGCCGCCGGTTTGGTTGGTGTCGCCGGTGATCAGGAAGGTGCCGTTTTCGTTGATGCGGTGGAAGTCGAAGTTGTCCCAGTCGTCACCGACGCCGCCATCCGCGACCGGAATCGCATCGCCTTCGCGGATGTTGCCGGTTCCCGAAGCGATCGGCGCACCGTTGATCAGCACGATGCCGTCGTCGGCCGACGAGCCGGTGTCGATGTTGACTTCTTGGATCGGGCCGTTGGCGTCGCTGTTGCCGTGCTGGAACTCGTCGAAGCCGTCGATCGCGATGCCGAGGATGGTGTCGCCGATCTGCGGCGAATTGGCGAGACCCGCACCGACGAACAAGCCGTTGTCGGGGCTGATGCCGAAGAACGACGCGGTCCCGCTGCGGGTGGACACGATGTCGAGGAAGTTGGTTGCGGTGCCAGCGGCGGCATCGCCTTCCTTCACAATCAGCGTGTCGTCTTGGTAAATGGCATTGCCGATCGGAGCTCCCGTCACCTCGGTGATGTCGGTGCCGTAGGTGACCACGCCGGCGTCGGACAACCCGATTTCGCCATCAATCCCAGACTGGACAAAACCGCCGACCGTCCCGGCGGTCCGTACGATGCCGTTAGGCGTCACGCCGTCCACGCTGCCGAAGATGTGGGCCGCGCCGTCCACGGTGTCGAGCTGGACCACAAAACCATTGACGCTGTTGGCGTCGCCCGAGAAACGGATGACGTCGACGGTCGAGCCGCCCAACGCATCGCCTTCGCTGATGATCGCGGTGGCGATCTGAGCCGAAGCTCCCGCCACGCCAATCCCGCAAAGCGCGGTACCGATGCCGCCCAACGCGACAGTTCTAAACAAGTTCATAGTTAACTCACCCTTCCAAAGTAATGTGTGATTTTTCCCAGCCCGCCCCTGCGGCAGACCTCTCTCAATCCTCGCTGACCATGTATGGAATCAAAAAAAGGCATGAATGGCCGCGAAATTCGCAATGCCTTGACCGTTTACATTAGTGAGAACCCTAGTGTGAGTCAATTTTTTTCGCCATAAACACCGGATTTCCGTGCGTTTGTGGCGTTCGGCGTCCCCGCGCTGAAGCAACCTGGGCTGGGTTAAACGCGGCTAATTCAAAACACTCAAAGCGTTTGCCCGAGACCGCTCCCGCCGCCCCACCTCAACCGCTAAGCCACCGGCTGGCGCAGCAGCGTCCGCAGCTTTTCTGGTGCCGTCTTGCGGAAGTCGCTGAAATAGATCTCGTGGTGCTTGCCGGTCATCTTCAGACCCTGCTCGGGGATGAACTGTTCGTGCATCCGCTTCAGCACCGGCCCCTCATCCGCGAACGGGCCCAGGTGCAGCGTCTGTACACATCGGCCCTCCGCCAGCGTCCCCAGCCGGAGCTCGTCCAAACCGGGTGGGCGGTTCTTCTTGGCCGCCACCTTCTCGACCGCCGCGTCGAACATCTCCCGCGTGATCCAGTCCGGCGTCATCAGCATCACCGACCATTCCCACCGCGAGCGGTCGTAGCCCGTCGTGAACACCGACCAATCCTCGGCCCACCACAACGCCTCCATCGGCGGCACCACATAATCCTTACCCAGATCGTTCTTCGACATGAACTTCAGCGTGTACGCCACCGGGTACACCGTCTCGATCGCCCGCTTGAACGACTCGGCTTCGGGCCCGCCGCCGCCGTCGACCATGAGGTACTGCATCGCCGGCACGTCCACCACCTCGAACACGCCCCGCCTGGCTTTGTAGCTCGGCAACGTTTTCTTGAAGTCGATTTTCATGGCCACTCCGTCCGCCGCATCACCGAGTCCCCAGCACAGCCCCGCGGGGCTCCGATCATACCGAGTGGGTTACAATCAAGGCTCTGCTGTCTATGATCAGAACGTGTTTCACGAAAGGAAGTACATGACTCGGATCGATCGCGTTTTGATGGGCTTGGTAACGTTTTGCTTGACCGGATTAACCGCCTGTGCCGCGACGTCTGAGCCGCAGCCCGACTTTGCCGAGGGGCAAGCACCCGACCTGGGCGGCGCTCAGTTTGAACTGGTGCCCGAGCTCTCCGACGAGTTCGATGGCGACGGGCTGAACTTCTCCAAATGGATCTGGCTGGATGAGAACTGGTCGGGCCGACCGCCCGCGATCTTCGACGCCAATCAGGTCACCGTGAAGGACGGCCAACTCTGGCTCACCGCCGACCGCATCGACGAGCCGTTCGAACTCCACGGCCGAACGTGGACCCACCGCGGCGCTCTGGTCGGCAGCCGGCTTCCCGCCGACGTGGGCATGTACACCGAAGCCCGCATGATGGTCAACGCCACCTTCATGTCCTCCACCTTCTGGCTCATGGCCTACCCCACCGAAACCCCCGAGGGCATCCGCTCGGTCGAGCTCGACGTTGTCGAATGCGTCGGCGTTGATAGCCGTGAGAATCCGGATGACCCGTGGTGGACCAAAGAGTGGGACCAGCACTACTGGCTGTCGGTCCGCAACCAGGGCCCACTCCCCAAGCAAGGTCTCTCCCAAGCCCAGATCCCCACCGACGGCCCGATCACCGGCCGATGGCGCACCTTCGCCTGCTGGTGGAAGACCGAGACCGAGATCTGGTTCTACATTGACGGCGAACGTGTCGCCATCCTTCACCCCGAGGAAGGCCTGCCGTTCAACATCCCGATGCGGCTGCGCATGGTCGTCGAGACCTACGACCACAACCCCCCGCCCGCCAAGGGCGAGCCCGGCAGCATGTACCATCCGGACGGCACCAAGCTCAGCTTCGAAGACCGCTCCACCCGCTACGACTACGTCCGCACCTGGCGCATCGCGGAGTAACACGATCGTTTAAACCAGCGTTACTACGTCCCCGAGTCGCACGGTGCCGGGCGTCGCGGTTTCGCCGTAGATGCCCAGGTTCTGGTCGGCGTGTTTCACGATGGTCCGCAGCACCGTCGAATCTGCGGGGATGCCGTCTTGTTGCCGGACGGTTGCGCCGCAGCGTGGTGTGGTCATCGGGCAATCGAGCGTCACCTCGCCCAGCGTCAACTGCTGGCCGATCCAGTCCTGCTCCGCCAACCCCTCCACGCCCGGCGGCGTCTCGATCACCAGGTTCGGCCGGAACCGCCGCACATCCCAATCCGACTCGGGGGTCAACGACCGCAAATGCTCCAATGTTGCGGTGGTCACCACATGCAGCGTCGTCACCAGGAAGAACGAACCTGGGGCCGCGATGAACTCCCGCGCCTCCTCCGGAAAATCATCGAAAAAATCCGGAAGCGGCTCGCCCGGCTCCCGCTCAAATGTCGCCACCAAATCATCACGCCATCCCGGCTGATACCGCCGGAAGAAGTCTACGTCTGACGCCGGCCGCAACGGCTCGAGACGTGACTCGTGCCCCACCAAATCCGACAGCCGCGCGTTGATCGCCGTCCGGTCGCCTTCGCTGGTCAGGGTCGAACCGTCGGGAAACCTGACCTCGACGTGTTCACCGCGGTCCAGCGTCCGTGCGGTGCAACGCAGTAGTTTTGGTCGAACCTTGCAGCTCTGGATCTCCTTCCGTTTAACGTCCCACAACGCCCAAACCCGGTCTCCCTCCACTCCGGATTCGCCAAGTTGGCCCACATCGAGGCGCTCCCCCGCCATCCCTTTTACGGGGTAGCGCCAGATTTCCTTCACGTTTCCGACATCCTGCATCGCGAATCCTCAAAGGCATGAGTCCTCGCAGGCCAACACGATCATACCCGCCCCACCACGAGCAGATGAGAATCAGTGAAATCTCATACCGGTCCCGCACGTTCCAAGAGGCATCAAAACCTGCTGCCGGGGATGCGGGCGTCTTCGCGGCTCGTGGCGAACCGCACCTCGTCGAAATAGGCGACGTGCTTCTGACCGTCGCCGCCTTTGTAGAGGCCGAACTTGTTCTGCCAGATCATGTCCGGAGCGTCCGTGAACCCGACGCGTAGGTTCTCGAACGCGTAGCGGGTGTATTGGGGCTGATCACTGCGTTTGATATAGACGTGCACCCAGCCGTCGTTGCTGTCGGGCGAGTACTTCCAACCGACGATGAGGTCGTACCACACGCCACGCCGCAGCGGGCCTTCCTCGAAATCGATCACGGCCTTACGCCCGAGGTACTTCCCATCCCGGCCGTCCTCGCCGGTGCGCCAATGGATCTGGAGCTTGTCGGTCTCCGCGTCGAGGTTCAGCGTGATCATTGGGTTGTTGCTGCCGGGACGGGGCACAGCCGGGGCCTGCTGGATCTGGTGCAACACGTGCCAGCTGCCCGGCTTGGGGTAGCCCGGCTCAAGACGAACACTCAGCCCCGTGAAATACTCGTCCCCCTCACTGATGTCATGCCCGCCCACGATCAGGTGCTCGCTACGCTGGGAGCCGCTTACCCCCTCGGTTCCAAGCTGATGAACGACCGACCGCGAACCCCGCCTCGCAACCTCGCTGAGGTAGGGTTTCAAAGCCCCATCTCCTTGTCGTGCGTGCTTCAGGTTTCCGGGCGCGTTCTCCAGGTTCCAGCTGGACTCGTTGATGCTGGCCTGCCCCTCGGCATCCACGTTCGCTGCCACCTGACCGTCAACGTCTGCCCCGATCTGAGATAACCCCAGTAAAGCACAGAACAAACAAGCCATCTGCCGCATCACTTAGTCTCCGAATCCCAGACGAACGCAAAAAACATCACCGACCTCCAACCGACAGGCGGCTCATGAGTTCCACATCCACCTTACTCGCTCAATCAACACCATCGACACCACACCAGCCGAACGATCCGCGGGCCACGGCCACGCTTTACCCGCCCAGCAGTTCCGCCACGGTTGGCTCGACAGCCTCGGCCCAGATCGCATAGCCCTTGGCGTTGGGGTGGAGCCCGTCGGGCATGATCGACTTGGGCAAGACACCGTCGTCGTTCAGGAATTTGGGGCCGACGTCCAAGTACCACACCGTCTCGCCGTCGGCCCGTTGCTGTAGGGTGTCGTTGATCTGCTTGATCGGCTCGCGGACGGGGTTGTCGGGCTGCTCGCCCCGAGGGAATACGCCGAGCAGCAATACCTTGGTATCAGGCAGCCGGGTGCGGACCTCTTCGACGATTGCGAGCACGCCCGCCGCGGTATCGTCAGGCGTGCGTTTTATGGAAAGATTGTTCGTGCCGATCATAATGATGGCCAGCTTGGGCGAGAGGCCGTCGAGTTGGCCGTTACGCAGCCGCCACAACACGTGCTCGGTCCGGTCGCCGCTGAACCCAAGGTTCAGGGCGTGGCGGTGGGCGTAGAACTCGTTCCAGACCGGTTGCATATTCCACGCCGCGTTGTCGGGGTTCGCGGACTCCCAACCCTGCGTGATCGAGTCGCCGATCATCACCAGGTCGATCCGTTCGCGGTCCTTAATCTCTTGCAGCTTCGCTTCGTGCCGCGGCATCCACCACGACGCGGCCCATTCGGCCGTCTGTGGCTGCGCGTTTAAGGAGGGCGACAACACAGCTTCGTCCGCCATCGCGCCCGCTGTCCCCAACAAAACCATCAATAAAAATAATCCGTAGATATGCTTCATGGTTTCATTCTATCGGTCTTGCCGTCATGAGCCGAGGCCTCTCAAGCCTCACGCCACATACTTGATTCCCCAAGAGCGAACGATTGGCGTGCTGGGGAGGCGTGCATCAGACCACGCCGATCCCCATCAATCCCGCCACCCCTGAGATGCGACATCCTTTTTGCCTTTCGTACCATGTCGTGTGACGCCGGATTCAATATTCTTCAGAGGTGCATATCTTGCTGTTTCTGTTAACGCTCGGAGATTCGCGATGACCTATTTCGTTGGCTGGCTCTTCCCGCTGCTCGCTTTCGCTCTTCCACTGGCCGCAACCGAAGTTGTATTGATACAGGTGCCTGACCAATTAGAGCTGGAGGTCATGCAAACCAGTGACGCGGCCTTGTCCCTCACCGAGAACGAGGCCGGGCCCGTCCTGCAGATGACGCTGGGTCAAACCGAGAGGTGGCCGGGCGTCACGTTCACCCTGGACCACGGGGCCGACGTCTCGACCCATGGTGAGTTGGTCTTCCAGATCAAAAACACCGGCGAATCTTCCGCCAAAATCCACTGCCGGATCGACAGTCAGCCGGCGGGGTCCGAGGCTTCGGAAACGCTCACCCGGACCCACCCCATCTCCCTGAAGCCGGGCGTGATGCGTGAAGTCCGTATCCCCCTCGTGCCCTACGTCCATTACGAGGGCATTTCGCCGGAAGACTTCTTCGGCATGCGGGGCATCCCGTTCTTCAGCAACGAATCCATGCACCTGGAGAACATCACCCAGCTCATCTTCTTCGTGATTCAAGACAACACCCCGCATTCCTTCGAGCTCGGCCCGATACGCCTCGCCGGCGAACCCGCCCCGCCATCCACCACGGCCGTGCCCGAACAGGTCTTCCCCTTCATCGATCAGTTCGGACAGTTCAAGCACAAGGACTGGCCCGGCAAAACCCATTCGCTCGAGGCGATGATCCAAGCCGGCGTCGATGAAGCCGCCCAACTCGCCGAGGCCGCCCCGCCCTCATCGTGGAACCGCTACGGCGGATGGAAAGACGGCCCCCAACTCGAAGCCACCGGCTGGTTCCGCACCGCGAAACACGACGGCAAGTGGACCCTAGTCGATCCGGAAGGCCGATTGTTTTTCTCCGTGGGGATCGACGGCGTTGCGTTCAAGCTGGGCACCATCGTCGACGAACGCCAGCACTGGTTCGATCACCTGCCCGAAGACAATGCCGAGAACAGCGAGCTCTATTTCTCTTGGACGCCCAACCTCAAGCGGTCTCACTTCTACAACAAATCGGTGCGTGCGTTCAGCTTCCACAAGTTCAACGCTATGCGTAAGTATGGAGACGACTGGGAGAACCGTTTCGCTGAAATGTGCACGCAGCGCCTCCCTGCATGGGGCGTGAACACGCTGGGGAACTGGTCTTCGCCAGACATCTACCTGCGTGGCAAGCTGCCCTATGTGGCCTATGTGCGACCCGATTCCAAGCCGTTGGCGGGGTCCAGCGGTCACTGGGGCAAGTTCAAGGATGTGCTGGACCCGAGTTTCGAAGCAAGCATCCGCCGCAAACTCAGCGAGCCGCGACTGGTCGAAACCATCGAGGACCCGATGTGCATCGGCTACTTCGTGGACAACGAATTGACCTTTGGTGACGAGACCGCGATGGCCGTGGCGGCGTTGCAGTCCCCCGTCGACCAGTCGGCCAAGTGGGTGTTCCTGTCCGACCTCAAGCAGAAGTACGGCACCATCGACGCACTCAACACCGCCTGGCAGACAAATTACGCCTCCTGGGCCGCCATGCTTGAAGCCACACATGCCCCGGAGGGCGACGGCGCCCACGCCGACCTCGTCGCGTTCAACACCAAGTTCGTCCGCACCTACTTCAGCACCATCCATCGCGTGCTCGAGGAGGTCGCGCCCAACCACATGTACCTGGGCTGCCGTTACGGGAGCAACGCCCAGATCACCCCGGTGGTGCTGGAAGCGAACGCCGAGTTCGCGGATGTGGTCAGCTTCAATGTGTACAGCCGCCACCTCGCCGACAAGCTCGCAGGCCTCGAGCGAACCGGAGACAAGCCCTACATCATCGGCGAGTTCCACTTCGGCGCTCTGGACCGCGGCATGTTCGACACCGGCCTCGTGAAAGTCGCCGACCAAGACGAACGGGCCGACGCGTATTACCAGTACGTGATGGACTGCGTGAACCACCCCAACATCGTCGGCTGCCACTGGTTCCAGTTCTGCGACTCCCCCACGACCGGCCGCCTCTGGGACCACGAGAACTACCAGATCGGCTTCACCGACACCTGCGACACCCCCTACGCCGAACTCATCGAAGCCAGTCGCCGCGCCGGCGAAGACCTGTACGAATAACCACCCGATGGCATGGTGAATCGCGATACCACAACCCGCAGCCGAATGCGTTTGCGGCTTACTCGGGCTCGGGCACTTCTTCCTCGACGGGCGGAGCTTCCTCGGCCGGCGGGTCGTCTTGAGATTCGTCGGCCGGCGCCTCCAGTGTTATCCGGATGTTGCGGACCCAAACCTGCCCCTTGGGCGCCCCGATGGTGCCAAGGTTGATCGACACGTTCATCTGGCCGATGGCGTTGCCGGCCTTATCCGCGGTGGGGATCACCGCGGTTGTACTCACGGTCTGCCAAGCATCAACGACCGCCAGGTCGGGGCCCCCGACGGCGGCAAATGTTTCGAGGCGGTGGGCAAACTCGTTGCCGGGATCCTCGAACTTCACAATCTGATTGTCGTCAAGGTCGGCCATGAATCGCGTGGACAAGGACATCGATTGCACGCCGTGCCCCGCCCCAAGGTAGACCTCATACTGGATGGTGTACGGCCGCCCCATCCAATCGGGGTCGATATTGATGCCGTGATACCCGGTGCCCGGCAGCAACACGTCGCCATACGTCGCGTTGGGGTACAGCGATCCATCCACCTTCCCACCGATCAAGATCGCCGCCTCTCCCCCGGGCCCTTGGGCGGTTCGGACCTTCAACCCGCCTCGGCCCGCCATGCCCTTCGCCTTGGCCTGACTCTTGGGCAACAACCGACGCACGTCGGCCTCGCTCGATATATCGAACACCACCTCCTGCGCCCCCGTCATCGGCCCCCACGCAAGCGCAACCGCGATCAACCCAATCGATTTCCAATTCATCTCGCTGACCTTTCAGACCCGGGCAGAACGCCGGCAATCTCAGATTGTTAACAATATCGACTGCATCGTACCATCACTGCAGAAAATGAAGCTGCACAAGCCCAGCCAGGCGTCAAAAAACAAGTCCACCTAAGCCCCCAAGCCCCTAAGCCCCTAAGCCCCCAACACCTAATTGCCAAAGAGCGAACGCTCGGCGGCGGGTTGGCGTCGTGTGCATCGGCCCACACGTCGGTCCCGCTGGCTCCCGGCTACCGCCGCGCCATGGCGCGGTGATCTTCCGGGGGTGCCGTCGTCCTCAACCCGCGTCCGGGGGGCGGCCCCTTGCGGGGTCCATCGTGTCTGTTGTCGGCAAGGTGACTCACCCACAAACGCCAACACCCCACGCATTGAAGCACGCGAGCCCAGCCGCCCCCGCCCCCGGAAGCGTCCGAAGGCAGAGCCCCCTTCCCACTTCCGGAATTCTTCCGGGGGCGGGGGACCGGATATGAGCGTGCCTGGCGCCTTGCCCGCGGACATCCTTCACGCTTGAAAACCACCGGGGGCTGTCACTAGGGGGCTGGGCGCAGCCCCAGTGCGCACGGTTTGGCCGCTCTGCCGAGTTCAACGACATAAGGTCCGCTGCGAACGGTAGATAATTTTCCTACGCGAGTCCCGATTATTGGGGGATCAGCCTGACATTCTGTGCGCACCGATGCGACCCCCACTCTCGTCAGGTGATTCGGCGCTGTCCGGATAACTGCATGATTCCGACGAAAATGCCGGAAAAACAAGTGAATACGCCGTATATGGAAAGGGATACGCGGCGTTTACAAAGGAATATGCGGAGTACGGAAAGGGAAACGCTGCGTTTGCGAAAGAAAACGGCGCGTAAGGAAAGGGATACGCCGCGTACGGAAATGAATATGGAGCTTATGGAAAGGGAAACAGAGCGTTTGGAAGGGGAAACGGCGCATATGCTTATGATTACATCGCGTTCGCGAACAACTAAAGACGCGATCTCAAGGTTAAACACGAAAGCTAGACGTATCGGTAGTTCGGGGCGAGATCAGATGCGTGAGACTTGCCCTAATCCTGATGACCATCGGGCTCATCAATACCCAAGTGAGGGTTGAAAAAATCACCTTGGGCTTGACGCGCAAGTTATCGGCCCGGAGCATCGAAGACTCTGCCTCAGCCAGCCACCGCCCGGACTACAAAAATTGCAAACACTTTCCCCATCAAGCGATACTAAATTATGCTAGAAAACTCCGACGCAAACTTTTCAAATGAAGGGCACTTTTTTTTCACAACAGACAAATCCAAAACCTCTGCTACTCTGGGATTAAAAACTTTGTGAGCATATAAAGGGCGGCCGTTTTGAGCACGAGACTTCTTTTCTAACCATTCTTTCGGTGAATTGATTGACTCAGGGTTGGGATGCCCAGAGAAATTAAACTTCGGAAGCACTGTTTTGATTGCCGACTCATCAGCAACTAGCCATGCTTCAATTTCTTCCACGGGCACCGCTATACAAGATAAACAAGTCGCACCAGATTTCCGAATCACATCACGCTTTACTTTAGCACATACATCTTCAGGAGAATTCGAGTCAGCATCGTGACAGATCAGAAACCGATCAACACCTTGCTGGTGCCACGACTTCATATCCCTAAACCCCTTTCTGAGAAGACCAGAGCAACCATTGTAACCCTTAGCTTTAAATGAAAAACCGATACCAGGTTCAAGTAAACGCACTACATTTTTGAGCACATCACAGTCACTTACATCCTCAGCCAATATGGCAAGTTTCATTGCAACCCCTCAAGAAACTCAGACAACGAACCTTCATCTTCAAGATACTGTTGCGCACAAATAACCTCAGACTCAGAAAGGCTATTGACATTTGTGAGGCCCCGCTCATCTGCCGAAACGAGCCGAATCATTGTTGAGTCAAATGAATTCATGATTCCAGCCGAATGTGTAGTGCAAAGCAACTGAGTTTTGTGAGAATATGCTTTTAAAACATCAATCACTTTGACGAGCAACCCATCATGCACAGAATCCTCCGGCTGCTCCATAAGCGCGCAACTCGATTCGTCATAAATAAGAAACGTCAGAAGTTGCAAAACTCTTAGCGTACCGGCCGATAGCCCCAAAGCCCAAAAATTCCGTTCAGATCCTGCGATGCCATATCCCGGCGTAAAGCCAACAATATATGCATGATTATTAACCTTATTCTCCAAATTTGAAGTTGACTCCGACTCTGGAATTTCTACTTTCCCGACTTGAATTTCAGAAATCAACCCAAGCCCTTTGTCGCCAAGTATGACCTGCAATTCCTCCAATTTTTCTGGAAAATGTTCGGACATGGCAATAATCCGAAATTGAACTGACCGCACACGATCTGATTTTTCAGGGTCCGTGAACCAAGCATCAAACTCTTGCGCCGTAATCAAAGGGCTTCTTGGCATGCGATGCTCTTCGAACCGTTGAGCGAGGGGATAATACCTGACAGATTCGAGGTACCCCTTGGCAATACGTAGGGTATTTAGGCCTTGCACATCATCGGGAACTAGTGCCAACAGGCCTTCCATAGCAGAGGTTTGCTCTGCGAGTTTAATACTGCGATAACCGTCTAGTTCTGTAGTTATCGTCAAGTCTTTTCGATCGAAAATACTTTGCCCATTGACTTCCATCGATTCTTTTAATTCAAAATCTTCATTACTGTTAAAATGTCGGTCGTATATGTATCTATAGACATGACCATCAATCTTAAACGTAAGGTCAAAGTGCAACGGCCTATCCGTACGATGAGGCCTCGGCAAATACCCATGACTGTTATCACCTACGCATGATTTTGCAGCCAGCAATATTGCATGAAGAACGTTAGTCTTGCCTGCACCATTTCGGCCTACAAATGCAATCGTCGGACTAGATAAATCAATCTCAGCCCGTTCTATCGATCTGAAGTTCTCTACAATTAATCTCTGAAGCATTTTTTGCCTTTACGACAGCCAAAGGTAACTATCAGAAAAATGTTTGCTCAGCATACGGGTCGAACAGCTTCTTCGAATTACGCTTCTCGAAGAGGTCGCTGGTGCGTTCGTCGGCTTTGAGTTTCTCCAGCACGGCGGCGTAGTCCATGCAGGTAAAAAGAGGTCCATGGGTTCGATTTCTAGTTTAGCAGCTTCTGCTTCCAACCATTTGGCTTTGTATCTCTCGAACAGGTTGGCGCAGAAGTTGGCGGTGTATTGCGGATAAAGGTAAAGCATGATTGAGGAAATGAGTATCCGAAAATCATCTGTTGCATGATAACAGGGTCCGTTTAAAGCGGCCTCTGCCTGGGGCGGGCCGAAAGCAGATGGTGAGATGCCGTTACTCGGCAGCGTGCTCTTTAATCGGCACGAGGCGATAGGCCCGGACCCAGTCGTAGTAGGTGGTGTTGCGGGTGTCGTCGGCGAGGTCTTCGGCGGTGGGCGGGGGTTGCCAGTCGTAGGTTTCGGTGACGAGGCACATGAACATCGGGCGGTCGAAGGGGGTGTCGGAGACGTCGGTCTTGGGGTGGATGGTGAAGGCGTATTCGCCTTCGTAGTACATGTCGATGGTGTTGGCGTCTTTCCACCACATGCCGTAGCGCTGGAACGCTTCGTCGGCGGGGACGTTCAGCTTGGTGCTGCCGCCTTGGGAGAACTGCTGGCCCTTGTCGGTGAAGGTGTGGGTGTTGGACTTCATGCCGAGGCGCATGATTTCGAATTTCGGGTCGCCGCCGACGGCCTCGATGACGTCGATCTCGTGGTGGACGCCGTAGTGGGGGCGGTTGGTGAACCAGAAGGTGGAGGAGAGGTTGACCGAGGAGGCCTTCATGCTGACCTCGTAGTAGCCGTAGTGGGCGTCTTCGCTGATGGAGGTGACCGAGCCGCAGGCGATGGTGTAGCCGTCCTGGGGCTGGTCGAGCATGCGGTTTTTGATCTGGAGCTTGCCGTCTTTGACGGAGATGGTGTCGGCGGTGAATCGGCCGGGGGCTCGGCCGGTGTGCCAGAACGGGTGGTAGGTGCGCCACTTGAATTTGTCGAGCTCGTCGCCGTTGAACTCGTCGGAGAAGGCTTCTTGTTTTTCCCACTTGTAGCCTTCGGGGGCTGGGGGGAGGGCGACGGCGGTGGAAGTGAACGCCGCGAGGATGAGGGCGATGGCGACTGCGGAGAAACGAGCACAGATGTTCGGGGCAGGCATGGCGACTTTTTCCTGGAGAGGTGATGCTGAAGTACTTAAATCAAGACGCACCACATGATAGGCACAGAAAGATTCCTGTGCTTGGGGTGGTGGTCTTGCGGGACTCGTGTGCCCTCACCCCGTCCCTCTCCCGGGGGGAGAGGGGGTGACGGCCGGCCTTTTCGTCAGCGGGTTAGGAAGTCGTCTCGACGAGGTTCTTCTCGATGTAGGGGTCGAAGACCATCGCGGGGTTGCGTTTCTCGAGGAGGTCGGCGGTGCGCTCGTCGGCTTTGAGTTTTTCGAGGACGGCGGCGTAGCCCATGCGGTGGATGAACGGGCCCATTTTTTCGGGGGACTTGGTGTCGTCGTCCATGCGGGCTGAAGCCCGCACGCCTTCGGCGAGATGGTCGGTTTTGTACCAGTCGAAGAGGGTGGCACAGACGTCGGCGACGCGTTCGCGGGGGACGGCGGAGAGGAACTGGAGTTGGCCGTCGGTGAGCCAGTGGCCCTGGGTGGAGCCGTCTTCGGAGCCGCCGAGCTTGAGGGCGTAGTTGTCGCCGCCGGAGCCGATCCAGCCGAGGGTCTTGGTGGCGGGTCGGAAGCATTGGCGTTCGCAGCCGGTGATGCCGATGGACTCGGCCATGTCGCCGTAGCCGCGGTCTTCGAGCTCGTCGAGGAGCTCGGGCTCGAACTGCTCGGAGTCGGTGTAGGACAGGCGGCAGGTGGGCAGCCCGACACAGGCGCCCGAGAGGACGCGGAGCGTGGAGTAGGTTTTGCCGCGGCGGGTGCCGTGGCCGAACTCGGCGAGCTTGGCGGTGAAGTCTTCCTTGGCGGCTTCGTCGATGTTGGTAAAGAGCAGGTCCTGGTTGGGGGTGACCATGACCTCGGTGCCGGGGAAGGATTGGAGGGCGGCGTGGACCATGGCGCGGAGGCGCGGGGCTTCATGCGGACTGAAGTCCGCACGCCCCGTGGGGGCTTCTTTGCCGCGTTCGGCGGCGGTCTTGGCGGGGTCGATGTAGACGCCGTCGGTGAGGCGGCCGCATTCGATGTAAGCGCCGTAGGCCCACTTGCCGTTGGACTCCTGCTTGGACCAGCCGGTGTGGAGGTTGCGTTCGCCGGGGTGGTGGTCTTCGTTAGGCAGGTCGAAGGAGGCGCCCAGGGCTTTGACCTGGTCGCGGTACCACGCGATGCCCTGCTTCCAGACGACGTACTTCATGCGGGCCCAGACGCGGTTTTTGCGGTCGCCCCATTCTTTGTGAACGTCGACGATGGCCTTGAGGCCGGGCATGAGTTCTTCGGGGGTGAAGATGCCCAGAGGTTTGCCGTGGGCGGCGAAGGTGGGCTTGCCTTTCTTTTCGCCCTGGCCGCCGCCGACGTAGACCTGGTAGCCGACGACCTTGGCGTCGGAGCCGGTGCCTTCGACGAGGGGGGCGACGCCGATCTCGTTGGTGCGGATCTCGGTGCAGTTGTCGTAGGTGATCGCGCCGGTGTCGGGGTCGCGGTGGGCGGTACTGAAGGCGATCTTGAACTTGCGGTTGAGTAGCTGCTTGCCGTAGTCGTACCCCACGCCGGTGTCGTCGATGTCGTTGGGGTCGACGGCGAAGACCTGGATGTGCGGCGCGGCGGGGAGGCGGAAGTAGGTGCCGTATTGGTGGGCGAGGTCGAAGGCGGAAGCGCCTTCGAGGGTGGTGAACTTGGAGAGCGGGCAGCCCATGACGTTGCGGACGTTGTCTCCGCAGCCGTTGAGGGTGTAGAAGCCGGTCTTGGCGACGTCCTGGACGAGCGACATGACCTCGGGCTTGCGGAGCCAGTGGTACTGGATGTTCTGCCGGGTGGTGAGACGGAGGGAGTTGCCGCCGTAGGGGTTGTGGTGGCAGTAGTCGTCGGCGACCTTGTCGAGGATGGCCCACTGGTCGGCGTTGAACGCGCCGCCGCCGGGGACGGTGACGCGGACCATGTACATCCAGTCCTTTTCGCGGCCGGTCTTGGCGCGGTTGTACTCGAGGTAGAGGCCGTGGGACTTGGAGAGGAACTCGGACTCTTTTTCGAGGTCGAGGGTGTCGTGGTCGCGGTAGCGTTCGGGGAGGGGGCCGACGACGCCTTTGGAGTTGATCTTGAAGTGCTCGTCGTGGGAGAGCTGGTCCTCGGGGGTCTGGAGGAGGGGCTCGGGGAGTTTGACGGGGCGGGGCTTCTTGGCGGGCTTGTCGGCCATGGTCGGGGTAAATCTCGTGTAAGGGGATGGAGCGTCCCGGTTTATCGGGTCAGATGGGACATGATAGTCGGGTTGCGGGGCGTTGCGAATCGGCGGGGCTAGGGACAACGCTTAGTGGCGAATCGGAGGTCCGGATAATGGGTTTTCGGCACAGACCGGCCTTTGCGCGGGGTGGCGAAAGATTGCGGGGCAGGTTGTGTTGCTCGGCCGGGGATTGCGTGTTTCAATGGGTAGGCTGGCCGTGGGTACGGCCGGTTGGAGTGGGTGGCACTGCGGTGCCGAGGCCCGTGGTGCAACGCCGCGGATTTCGGGTCTGCTGGCCGATAAGACCCGCTCCGTGAAGCGGCTGAGGCATTCGGCCGACAAATAGGGTGGGACTCTCGCTCGGCGAACGGATCGCAGCGGGGTCTCACTAATCGGCCCACAGATCAGGGACCGACATTTTTCATCGCTCGACCCGACGGTCGGCAGCAAGAAGGACAGTTTCCATGCGTATCACCATGGTTGGCACCGGCTATGTCGGACTCGTGACCGGCACCTGCTTCTCGAACATCGGCAACGAGGTGACCTGCCTCGACGTTGATCCCGCGAAGATCGAGAAGCTCAACAACGGCATCAGCCCGATCTACGAGCCCGGCCTCGACGAGCTGATCGACCGCAACCACAAGGCCGGCCGTCTGCACTTCACGACTGACAAGACCCAGGCCTACACCAACGCCGAGATGATCTTCATCTGCGTGGGCACGCCTTCGGACGAGATGGGCCACGCCGACCTGAAGTACGTCCTGGCCGCCGCCAGCGACATCGGCAAGGCCATCGAGAACGCCCCCGGCGCAACCGGCGGCGAGCTCGAAGAACGCCGCGGCAAGATCATCGTGGTTAAGTCGACCGTGCCCGTCGGCACCAACGAGAAGGTCCGCCAGGCCATCGCCGCGGAAACGAACAAGCCCTTCTACATGGCCTCGAACCCCGAGTTCCTCAAAGAAGGCGCCGCGATCAACGACTTCAACAAGCCCGACCGGGTAGTGGTCGGCGTCAACGACGAAGGCACCGGCGGCCGGATGCGTAAGCTCTACGAGCCGTTTGTCCGCAACGGCCACCCCATCTTCGTGATGGACGTGCCCTCGGCCGAGATGGTCAAGTACGCCGCCAACGCGATGCTCGCCACCAAGATCTCGTTCATCAACGAGATCGCCAACCTCTGCGAAGCCTACGGCTCCAACGTCGACGAGGTCTGGCGCGGCATGACCAGCGACGCCCGCATCGGCAACAAGTTCCTCTACCCCGGCCTGGGCTACGGCGGATCGTGCTTCCCCAAGGACACGCTCGCCTGCGTCAGCATGGGCATCGAGTCGGAAACCCCGACCCCCCTCCTCAAAGCCGTCCACGACGTGAACCAGCAGCAACGCCTGAACTTCTACGACAAGATCGTCGAGTTCTTCGGCGGCGAAGAAAACCTGTCGGGCAAGAAGATCGCGATGTGGGGCCTGGCCTTCAAGCCCGGCACCGACGACGTCCGCGAAGCCCCCGCCCTGACCATCGCCAATAAGCTGGTCGACGCCGGCGCCACCGTGGAAGCCCACGACCCCGTGGCCCACGAGACCACCCAGATCGTGCTGGGCGACTCCATCGGCTACCACGACGACCTCTACGCCACCCTCGGCAGCGCCGACGCGCTGGTCATCTGCACCGATTGGCCCGAGTTTAAGCAGCCCGATTTCGGCAAGATGCGTTCGCTGATGGGTTCGCCGATCGTGTTCGACGGCCGGAACCTCTACAACCCGCAACTGCTGCAGGACGAAGGCTTCACCTACTTCAGCGTCGGCCGCACCCCGGTCAACGCCGAAGAGGCCAACGTCGCGAAGTAAGCTTCGCCGCAACCATCGAATCAAACCGCAACCGCCGAGCGTCACCCGCTCGGCGGTTGTCGTTATGCCCATACCTTCTCACATGAACAAGTGAAGGCTGGCTTTACTCCCTCTCCCTCCGGGAGAGGGCTGGGGTGAGGGAACGCGAGTCCGGAGGGATCTGCGCTTACGCAGGCATACGAGAGTCCCAAACGCCCTCACCCTAACCCTCTCCCAAAGGGAGAGGGAACCAAGGCCATGGCTTCCCGGACACGTTCTTACTTCTCGATCAGGTCCTGCAGCTCCGGATGCCGAGGCACATAACGGTCGGCGATGTAGGGACACGTCGGTCGAATCTTCCACCCCGCTTCCCGAGCATGGTCAAAAGCAAAAGCCAGGATGGTCCGCGACGCCGCGGTGCCGCGGTGGGCCGGCGGCACGTAGACCCGGTCAAACGACACCACGCCCCCGCCGACCGGGCAGTAGTCCACGATCGCGGGCTCGGGCTCCAGCGGCAAGACGAATCGTTGGCGTTCGGGTTCGTGATAGGGGTCCATCGTGGCTGCTCCTCGCGGGCTCCGGTTCTCCCAAGGCGGTTCTTATCGAAGCTAAGAAAATATATGCACGAAGCGGCACACGAGGCGTGAGGTTTTGCCACAATGGCCCGCCTGATGGGACGTGGACCACAAACTGACTGCGCGCCGAGCGCCTCGGCCAAGCCTTCGCCGCGCTACCCGCTGCTCGATGCGCTGCGGATCGTGGCGATGATGGACATCGTGTCGATCCACGTGACCAAACACTACCTGCTCTGGGGCATGGGGCTGCCGGTGTTCATCATCGTGGCGGTGGCGTTGGGGGTGCGCAAGCCCGAGCTGCCGGGCTGGGGCGAGTTGCCGGAGGCGGCGCGGAAGCGGGCGGCGCGGGTGCTCTGGCCGTGGGTGGTGTGGACGGTCTTCTTCGGGCTCAACCGCGTGTTCTGGGCGGGGCTGGACCCGGAGAAATCGGTTGAAGGGTTGTTTTACCCGTGGATGATCCTCGGCGGAACGAGCATGCACCTCTGGTTCCTGCCGTTCATCTTTGTCGCGGAGTTGGCGGTGCTGGGCTTGCTGGCTCCGCTGCGTCGCGTGCCGACGGGCGTAATCATCGCGGTTTCGATCGCGCTGGCGACCGGCTGCATCGTGCTGACCGGAGCGATGTACGACCAAGCCACGACGGTCTACGGCGGCATGACCATGGGCAGCGACGACTACGCCGAGCGTGCCGCGCTCTACGGCTGGACGGTCCGCAAGTCGTGGCTGTTCGGCACGGCGTCGGTCTTCCTGGGGATCGCGCTCGGCCGAACGCTCAGCCTGTCAGTTACCCCCGAGGGCCGAAGCAACCCCGCGCCGCGCCAATGGCTGCTCGCCGGGGCGTTGGCGATGTTCGGGCTGTACTACGTCTGGAAGTGTTTCGACAACCCGATCATCCACGGCCACGCGATCTGGCAGTGGTGGCGTCAGGCCTTCGCGTTCCTCGCCGTCGCCCTCGCGGTACAGGTCACCGGCAAGACACCCGCCTGGTTGATGCGCATCGCCATCCTCACCATGGGCATCTACCTGCTGCACGGCTGGGTCGGCTCACGCTTCGGCCAACTCCTGGGCGCCCTCTACGAAACCGCCGCCTGGAAAGTCCTCTTTCCCGTCGGCATCGTCATGCACAACCGCTTCGGCAAACTCGCGGTGATCTGGCTCCTCACCGCCCTGCTCGTGATGCTCCTGCGACGGACCAAGGCCAAGCAGGTGCTGTAGGTCAGGTCTTCGACCTGACGTGGTTTCGCTTGGGCAGGCGTCAGGTCGAAGACCTGACCTACTGATCCCGAGTTCAAGGCTGCGTCCCGCCGCGCCGAGAACTCGTCCACGCGCCGATGCCCAGCATCACAAACGCCATGCCGACCACGATTGTGCCCCACGCCCACAGCGTCTTCGGGGCCAGCCAACGCATCGCACGCCAGACCTGCTCGAACATCCCCGTGACACGGTCGAGAATCATCCCGAGGTTATGTCCCATCAGCGCCGCCCCGCCGAGCAACGGCCAAACCAGCAGCAAACCCAGCGTCCGCTGCCGCCACCACACCACCGCATACCCCACCACCGCCGCCGCTAACCACACCCGGAACGGCGTGAACGCGATCGGGTCCAACCCGCCCAGCTCGAGCCGCCACACGTCCCGGCTCGACATCGCGGTCACCGCGCCGATCAACCCGCAGAACTCCGCCAGGCGTCGCGTCTTGGGCGCACTGCGGTCCACCCGCAGCATGATCACCACGCTCAGGCCCAGCAGCACCGGCGAGAGATAGGCCGGCTCCAGTTCGAAGTGATACATCCAGTGCAACGCCAACACGTGCATCAACGCCGAGGTCATTGGCACGAGCAGGATCAGTCCGCGCAGCCAATGCAAACCCGCCGCCCGCTCCGCGCCGCGTGGATCGCTAAACGCCCACAGCCCCGCGGCTAGCAGCCCCGCCGCGGGCCACCATACCGCGTGCCCGAACCATTCGGGCAGCCGCCCCGTCCCGCCGACCGCGCGGGCAACCAGCGCTGCGCCGAACGTTAGGCCCAGGCTCACCACGACCACCGCCCACGCCGTGCCGCCCAGCCGCAGGCCCGCGACCCGCGTCGCGATGCCGATCTTGGTTAGCCCCCAAACCAGAGCCAACCCCGCCAGCGTCGTGCCGATCCCCAGGTCCGCCACCGACAACTCGTTGAAGACAAACGTCAGGTCTGCGGTCATCACGACGAGCAAGCCCAGCAACTGGTGCCCTTCCCGGGCCGTCCTCGGCTCGCCGCTGCGTCGCCCCTTGCCGACGAACCGGCAGCCGATGCCCAGCACCGCGACCTCGTACACCGTCACCACCGCCAGGATCAGCAGCACTGGGCCGATCTCGTCCTGCCGCTGGTGCGCCGCCGCGTTCAGCAACACGCAGCCAACGACCATGAACAACCCGCTCAGCAGAAACCAAGGGTGCGCCCCTTCGTCTGTCGGCCGCAGGTTAAACCGACGTGTCAACGTCTCGATGATGCCCGTGGATTTCGGTCGCTGCGTTTCCGCTTCGTTCGTCACCGCCAGATCCACCGTCTCCGCATTGCCGTCCGCTATCGCCCATTCCGCGTTCATCCGACACCTGACCTTTCGTATTTGGCCCACGCGACAGCTGACCGCTGCCGTGCAAAGCACCACACCGTGAAGACGGCCGAATCAACCCGCCCCACACTCAACACCACCACCGTGCCGAGCAGAACAGGCTCAGTCCACAACCGTCACAACCGCCAAGCAGAACACCTGCTCAGCGTCGCTGGCCCACGAAACAAAAAAGCAAATCCCGCAGGAAGGAAAGGATCAGAAAAATGGAGATCAAAACAAGAATGGCAAATAGATGCGAGTGATCCCTTCAACACGCAGCAAATCGAATTGTCTAATTCAATATACGACGCGGGGTACGGAACTGTTAAGAAATTTCCGCATGGGATTCAAGAAAACCACAAGCAAGCGCCACTCCTGTAGGTCAGGCATGCTTGCCTGACGCCATGATTTTTGTCGCTCATGTCAGGCAAGCATGCCTGACCTACGTATCCATCGGTATCACGTCAGCGCCGCAACGCGTTCATCGATCTGCTCACGCGTTAAATCTGCCAAACGCCGCAAGCTGAAATCCTCAATGGTGAAACTCGCGGCGGCGGTGCCGTGACGCATCGCTTGTTGGATGGCCGTGAAATCCTCCGCATCGGCGTTCTGCTCGGCCATATAACCCAGGAACCCGCCGAGGAACGAATCGCCCGCGCCGGTGGGGTCAACGAGGTCTTTCACGGGGTAGGCAGGGCAATGCCAGACCCCTTCGGAGTGAGCCAGGACCGCGCCGAACTCGCCGCGTTTGACGATCGCAAAGCGTGGGCCGAGGCCGAGGAGTTTTTGGGCCGCCTCCGTCGCGTCGGCTTCGCCGGTGAGTTGGGTGGCTTCCCAGTCGTTGATGACCAGGCCGTGCGCCCCGGCGATGGCTTCGAGCAGCTTGGGGCGGTGCTCACGGACGTACAGGTCGATCGTGTCGAGGACGATCAGGAGGGCATCCGGGAATTGGCTTTGCAGCGTGAGCTGATTGGTGGGTTGGGTCACGCCGGAGCAGACGTAGGCCGTGTCACGCCACGCGTCGGGTAGCGGCGGGATCGCTTCGACCGCGAGGTCTTCGTGGACCACCAGCGTGTCGCGGTTCTTCAGGTCGGCGTGGTACGAGCCGTGCCAGCGCAGGGTCTCACCGGCGCGTCGCTCCACCCCCGAGAGGTCGAGCCCCATGGCTTGGAGCTGTTGCCAGAGCTCATCGGGGTAGTCGCTGCCGACCGAGCCGAGGATGCGCACCGGGCCGTAGAACCGCGCTGCGGCGGCGAAGTAGGCTGCCGCCCCGCCGAGGATGTCAACGACCTTTCCTCGTCCCGGCACCTCGACGGTATCGATGCACAGCGTCGCGTTGATCAAAACACCAGGAAAACTCATGACCGCAGTGTCGCGGAATTACTCGCTGACGTCGAGCATCGCGGCGAACTCGCTGTGGCGCAGCTCAAGATCACTCTTGCCGATCTCCATGAGCTTGCCGAGGCTGAACGACTCGATGTTGTAGCTCGCCACCACGGTACCGGCCGCCATGGCTTTCTTCAGGCTGCTCAGCGACGTATCGCCGCCTGAGGCCGCGAGGTAGCCCATCATGCCGCCGCCGAAGGTGTCGCCCGCGCCGGTGGGATCGATGACGTCCTTCGCGGGGTAGGCGGGCAACGCCACCGCGCCGTCGGCGTGGAGCAGGAACGCGCCGTGCTCGCCCTTCTTGATGACGACGAACTTGGGGCCGAGCGCGAGCACCGCTTCGCCGGCCTTGACGATGTTGGTCTCGCCGGTGAGCAGGTGGGCTTCGCTGTCGTTCAGCACCAGGCCGTCGATCTTGCCGAGCAGCGTCTTGAGCAGGTCGGGCTCGGTCTCGATCCACAGGTCCATCGTGTCGGCCACCGTCAGCTTCGCCGCGGGGAACTGCTCCAGCAGCGCGAGTTGGCCGCCGGGGTGGGTGTTGGCCAGGAACAGGTATTCGCTGTTCTTGAACGCCTCCGGCACGGGCGGCAGGTCCTCTGCCAGGACGTTCAGGTCGACGCTGAGCGTCTCGCGGTCGTTCATGTTCTCGAGGTATTTGCCCGTCCAGCGGAAGGTCTTGGAGCCCTGGCGTTTCTCGAGGCCCGCGAGATCGATATCGAAGTGGTGGAACGGCTTCTCGAGTTCATCGGGGAAGTCGTCGCCGACGGCGCCGACGAGGCGGACCGGGCCGTGGAAGCTCGCGGCGGCGGCGAAATAGATCGCGCTGCCGCCGAGCACGTCGGGCGCCTGGCCGGTGGGCGTGTGGATGGTGTCGATGCCGATGCTGCCGGTGACGATGAGGGACATGGGGGTTCTCGGGGTGGTGAGGTATTGGGGTTGGTCGTAAGCGGAAAAGGGTTCGAGGCGCTCGGCGCTAGGGATTAGGCGCTAGGTCAGGTGTCGGAGCCTAACGCCTAGCGCCTAATCCCTAGCGCCTCAACTCTTAAACTTCCCCATCTTGCAAATGTGCTTCCACTCCGACGCAGTCACGGGTTGGACACTGAGGCGGGAGTTGTTGACGAGCACCATCGATTCGAGCTTGGGCTCTTCTTTGATCTGGGCGAGGTTGACGGGCTCGGGCATGGGGCCCACGGCTTTGAGGGTGACCATGCCGAAGCCTTTGCCGGTTTTGTCGGTGGGGTCGGGCTCGTGTTCTTTGACGACCTCGACGACGCCGACGATGGTCTTTTCTTTGACCGAGTGGTAGAAGAAGCCGCGGTCGCCCTTCTTCATGGCCTTCATGTTGTTGTTGGCCTGGTAGTTGCGGACGCCGTCCCACTCGGTGGTCTTCTTCGGGGCGGCCATCTGGTCGTCCCACGACCAGTTGCCGGGTTCGGATTTGTAGAGCCAGTAGTTCATGGGTGAGGGCTTGGGAGTTGGGGGTTAGGGGCTTGGGTGAGCGGCGAGGCAGTTGTCAATGCGTTGCAACGTTTCGTCGCGGCCGAGGATTTCAAGGGTCGGGCCGATCTCGGGGGAGACGGCGTTGCCGGTGAGGGCGACCCGCAGCGGCTGGGCGACGCCGCCCATGTTCTTCAGCTCCAACGTCTGCCAGAGCTCATCCAGCGACGCGTGGATCGGCTCGGCCTTCCATTCGGGCAACGCGGCCAGTGTCTCACGCACCTTCGCAAGGGATTTTAGGCCCTCGCCTTCGTTCTTGGTGAGGTTCTTCTTCACCGCCTTGGGTACGTACGCGGCCGGCGCTTCAACGAAAAACTTGCCGAGCTCGGCCGGGTCGCTGAGGGTCTTGCTGCGTTCTTTGTAGGCCATCGCGAAGACGCCGAAGCCATCACCCAATTTTTCGATGTAGTTCGGGAAATACGCCTCGAAGTGGGCCTTGAGCGTGGCGATCCACTCGTCCTCGGGCATCTGCAGGAACGTGTCCTGGCTGAACGCGGCGAGCTTGTCGCGGTCGAATTTGGAATTGCTCTTGCCGATACGGTCGAAGTCGAAGTGCTCGCAGAGGTAGTGGAGGTCGAACCGTTCGAGGTCGTTGCCGGGGTTCCAACCGAGCAGGGCGAGGTAGTTCAGCAGCACCGGCACGGTGTAGCCGCTGCGGCGGAAGTCATCGACGTAGATCTCGGGGAGCTCCAGGCCATTCGCCTCCGCGATCGCGGTGGCGATGTCCAGGTCGTCGTTGTCCTTGCCCATGAACGCATCGAACCGCGAGGCGTCGATCGATTCGGGCGTGGGCCACGCGTTCTGCTTGGCGGCTTGCCGGGCGAGCTTGGCCTTGTCCCGCTTCGACATCTTCGACCCATCGGGGTTCATGATGCTCGGCGTGTGGCACCAAACGGGCCGAGGCTCGCCGAGGGCGTCGTAGAGCGCCGCGTGCTTGGTGGTGTTGCTCAGGTGTTCCTGGCCACGGATGACGTGGGTCACGCCCATGTCGGCATCATCGACCACCACGGCGAGGTGGAACGTCGGGAAGCCGTCCGCCTTCTGGATGACGAAGTCTTCGAGGTCTTTTTCTTCCACCGCGATGTGGCCAAACACTGCGTCGTCGAACGCGACGGGCTTGTCCATGCGGAAGCGGACCGCGCCGTCGTCCTCGTAGGTCAGGCCCGCAGCTTTGAGCTTGTCGAGGGCGGTGTTGTAGAGGTCCAGCCGTTCGGATTGACGGGGGATCGCATCGTGGTTGTCGCCGCGCAGTCCGAGCCATTCGAGGTCGCGGAGGATGTTCTGCTCGGCCTGCTTGGAGGATCGTTTCTGGTCGGTGTCCTCGAAACGCAGGAGGAAGCTCCCGCCGTGGCGCTTGGCGTAGGCCCAGGCGAAGAGCGCGGTGCGGGCCCCGCCGATGTGGAGCTCGCCGGTGGGCGAGGGGGCGAATCGCGTGATGACGTTTTGAGTTGGGTCGCTCATGGGGCGGGCGATTGTACCGCCCTGCGGAATCAGCGTCGGGCCCGCCGGCGGGCCACGACGCCAAGCGCCCCGAGGACCAGCAGCGCCGACGACGGCTCGGGCACCGCGAGGATGGCGGTCGAGTTCCCCAGAGTCACGTCCCCGCCCACCAGGGCCCGGCCGGTGAGCTCAGAAAAGGTGCCGAGCTCCAGGTCGCCGTCGGGCACAAGCACCGTGCCGTAGAAATCGCTGTTCAGCGTGAGCGACCCTTCGGCCTCCAGCGTGATCAGCTCGGCCAGCGCCGGGTCGGGCATCAAACCCGTAAACAGGTCGACGCCATTGATGCTCTGAATCAGGTCCAGGGTCGTGTCCATAGAATCGATGTTGATGAAGATCTCGCCCCCGCTGGTGTCGAAGGCGAGCTCGTTGAGGTTAAAGCTCGAGACGATGTCGGCAAAGACGTAGGTGCCGGCGCTCAGACTGACGGTGTTGCCCGAATCGAAATTAAGGCTGCCGTACGTGCCGGGCGCGAGCGTGATGTCTTCGAACGTAGTGAGGTTGATATCGACGATGCCCGCCGACAACCCGCTGCTCGGGGCCAGGTCCGGGGCGGCGAACGGCGTGGGGGTGACCGGGCCGCCGGGCGCTGTCGTGCCCGTCACGTCGGCAAAGGTCCCGAGCGTCAGCGTGCCGCCGTGCGTGACGTTGCCGTTTACGGTGCCATCGACCGCGACGTCTCCGCCCGCCGCGACGTTGCCGTTGATCACGCCGAACGAGAACGTCTGGCTGAAGTTGCCCCCGGCAGAGACGTCGCCGTTGACCGTGGTGCTGCCGCCGATGGTGATGCTGCCCGTCGCGCTGGTCACCGGGCCGTCGAGGACCGAGCCCGGGCCGCCGACGCCCGAGATCGATCCGTTGAAGAAGATCTCGCCGCGGGAGTTGTCGAACCCATCGCTGGTAAGGGCACCCTCGCCGTAGATCGAATCCACGTCTAGGGAGCCGGTGACATCGCCTACCGCGACGACCGCGCCGCCCTCGACCGAGGCGAAACTACCGAGATCCAGCGTGCCTCCGGCGTAGAGGCTCACCCCGTCGAGATCGAGAGTGAAGGTTTGGCCGATGCTTGAAAACGACAGGCTCAGCGCACAAGCCACTGCGGAAGCCCGGAACACGATTGAAAGCACACTCATCTCAGCCCTCTGGAAACAACAAAAAAGATCCCGTGGAATTGCCGGGCGTTTGCTCAGAATGAACACCATACACGCTGGGCTGGATGCATCCAACAATTCCCCGCGAACTCTTCTAAAATCCCGAGCATGTCTGAGACCAACTCAACCCAGCCCTCCCATTTTATTGTTCAAGAGATCGAAGCCGACCTCGCGGCCGGCAAGGTCGGCCACGTCCACACCCGCTTCCCCCCCGAGCCCAACGGCTACCTGCACATCGGCCACGCCAAGGCGATCTGCATCGTGTTCGGCCTGGCGGACCAGTTCGAGGGGCAGTGCAACCTCCGGCTCGATGACACCAACCCCGCCAAGGAAGAGCAGGAGTACATCGACTCGATCAAGGAAGATGTGCAGTGGTTAGGTTTTGACTGGGCGAACCTCTGCCACGCCTCGGACTACTTCGATCAGCTCTACGACTGGGCGGTCGCGCTGGTGAAAGCGGGCTATGCGTACGTCGACGATCAGACGGCCGACGAGATCCGGGAGAACCGCGGGACGCTGAATACGCCCGGCACGAACTCGCCGTTCCGTGACCGCCCCGCCGAGGAATCGCTGGACCTGCTGGCCCGGATGAAGGCGGGCGAATTCGACGAGGGCTCACGCGTCCTCCGCGCCAAGGTCGACATGGCCTCGCCCAACATCGTGATGCGCGACCCGGCGATGTACCGCATCCTCAAGCAGTCCCACCCCCGCACGGGCGACGCCTGGTGCATCTACCCCATGTACGACTGGGCCCACGGCCAGTCCGACTGGATCGAAGGCATCACCCACTCGCTCTGCTCGCTGGAGTTTAAGAACAACCGCGAGCTGTACGAATGGTTCATCGACAAGATCGCCGAGGTCTCGGGCCACCCCGAAGGCGTCGCCCACAAGACCCGGCAGATCGAGTTCGCCCGCGGCAACATCACCTACATGATCACCAGCAAGCGCAAGCTCCTGCAGCTGATCACCGACGGCCATGTCACCGGCTGGGACGACCCGCGGATGCCGACGATCCGCGGCATGCGTCGCCGGGGCTACACGCCTGCTGCGATCCGCCGGTTCTGGGACGAGGCGGGTGTGGCCAAGCGGGAGAATAACATCGAGTTCGCCAAGCTGGAGAACGTGCTGCGGTCGGACCTCAATGCGTTCGCCCAGCGGCGCATGGCCGTGGCCGACCCGATCAAGGTGACCATCACGAACTACCCGGATGATCAGGTCGAGATGTTCGACGCCCAGAACAACCCGGAGAACGAAGCGGATGGCACGCGTCAGGTGCCGTTCTCCAAGCACCTATACATCGAGCGTGACGACTACAAGCCCAACGCGAACCGCAAGTTCTTCCGCCTCACCGAGGGGCGCGAGGTGCGTCTGCGCTGGGCGTACTGGATCAAGTGCAACGAAGCGATCACCGACGCCGACGGCAACGTGACCGAGCTGCTGTGCACCTACGACCCCGACACCCGCGGCGGCGAGGACCCGCCGCCGGACGAAGAAGGCAACGTGCGTAAGGTCAAGGGCACGATCCACTGGGTTAGCCAGGCCCACGCGATCGACGCCGAGCTCCGGCTGTATGAACACCTGTTCACGAAAGAAGACCCCGAGGATGTTGAGGAAGGCCAGGATTGGCTGACCAACATCAATCCCGAGTCGCTGAAGGTCGTGACCGCGAAGGCCGAGCCCGCCTTGGCGGACGATCAGCCGGGGACGCCGCTGCAGTTTGAGCGCAACGCGTACTTCGTGCGGGACACCGAAGCGACCAACACCGACGGTCAGCCGGTGTTCAACCGCACCGTGACGCTGCGCGACACCTGGGCGAAGCAGCAGAAGAAGGGGTGAGACGTGAGGGATGCGGGGTGAGTGTGGCCGGGGCAGAGTCTTCGTTGCCCCGGAACGAGTGATAAAAGACTTACGCAACACCCGCACCTCCGGGGCTTCCCCGAGCGTCAGCCCCGGCCACCCGAACGCAATCGTGACGCGCTGTGCTTATCCTCGTCGCCGACGCAGAAGGCCCGCCCCAGCCGCAACCAGCAACATGGCCGTGGTCGGCTCGGGGACCTCGATCGGTGTGCCCGAGAGCACGCGGAGGTTGGAGAACACCGCGGTCGCGTCGCCGGCGGTCCACGCGGGCTGCCCGGAGAGGTTCTGGCTGCGGAGGAAGAACGAGAGCAAGAGCCCCTGATTGTCCCAATTGTTTTGCAGCCCGATGAAGGTGGACGCTGCGGCGCCGCTGCCGGGGGTGTTGGTCCCGGGGGTGGCGGAGAAGCTGGCGGTGATCGAGCCGGTGCTGGCGACGTAGGCGACAAACATGCTGCCGGTGGCGATGGGGGTGAAGCTGAGGATCGTTCCGCCCGCGGGGTTATCGTCGGTTCGTGCGGCGGTGACCAGCGAGCCGAAGGTGCTGGTGCCGCTCTTCTGGATCAGTGCGGTGAAACCCGCCGAGTCGGTGCCGTCGATGTCTTCCCCGACGCCGAAGCCGACCGCGAGGCCGCCCGAAGGCATCGGCGAGGATGCGAACGACAGGTCGTAGTCGACCGCGGCCACGAAGTCGCTGCCGGGGTCGAAGTAGAAGCCGGAGGTCGAGGTGGCGACGTCCTGGCCGTTGACGCTGGCGTAGCCGATGTCGGTGGCGATGGGGATCACGCCGTTGCCCGCGGTGAGCGTGGCCGCGCCCGTCGTGACCGAGCCGTTCATGAGCGGGTGGGAGGGGTCTTCAACCAGCGACCAGGTGGTCAGGTCGGTGATCTGGGCCGACGCGGCCGATGCGGACAGGCCCAAAGCCAAAGTCATGGCCTTACGGATTCTTTTCGATTTCATGATCCCCTCTCCTCTGCGACATGGGTTAGACGTGTCAGGTCCCTTGACCCGCACAAATTAACGCGCCCAGCCGCCGAAGCCAAGAAAACAATTTCCCCCGCCTCACCGGCGATCGGCATCGGCCGATAGCACGATTAAGGCCTTTTGTTTCACTTTGCCCTCCGGAGCTCTCGACATGCGTACGATTGCCGCTCGCCTCACCCTCGCCGCGCTGACCGTGGCGGCCGTGGGGTGCGATCCGTCTTCCCAATCGCCCGCCGAATCCAGCCAGACGGACCCGGCCACCTCCGCCGTGCAACCCGCCGTCGCCCCGCCGGAGGTTAGCCCCGAACAGGCCCGACACCAGGAACAACAGCAACGCTTGTCGATGCGGCTCACCGCGCTCGACTTCTTCGCCGAACGCATGTGGCCCGGCCACGACGGCGAGGCGGGGCTCAACTGGCTGCGCACCTCCGCCGCCGGGTCGGGCCTGGAACTGACGCGCGTCATGCCCGAGGTCGTGATCGAACGCCAAGGCGTCGCGGTCCGCCCCGCGATGATGCAGGCCGAGGGCGAGTGGGCCGATGTCGTGGGTTGGCTGCAGGCGATCGAAGCGTCGCCCCGCCGCCTAATCCTCCGGGAAGTCGAACTGCACACGCTGCGCAACCGCGTGGTCGCTCAGCTCAAAGTCGGCATCCTCCTCGATCGCCCGACCGGACTCACCGCCCTCGCGGAGATGAACGTCGCCGACCTGCGCAACGAAGAGCTCGAACTCGCGGTCTCGATGATCGAGGCTGAGTTGCGTGGCAAGAGCCAGACCCTTGAACAACTCGGGGCGGACGCATCGTGGTCGCAACCGATCGCCGAGCTGACCTCGCTGATGCCCGGCTCGGCCAAGCCGGTGAAGCTGTCGATCGCTCGCACCGGCAACGGCGAACGCGCCCAATCCTTCGACGGCACGTTCACCCTCGTCGTCCCCGATGCCGGCCTGGTACCCGACTACATCCGCACCATCCAGAAGCACCCCGGCTTCGCCGACGCCAACCTCGAATCGCTCCGCAACGCCGGGGCGGACTGGCAGCGTGCCGCGGTGACGTTCACCTTCACGGGTCAGGCCGAGCCCACTGATACGGCGGCTTTGGACGTCGCCGCCGCGGCCGAATAAACCCCTTGACGCTGCAAAATATGTTTGTATTTTGTACGGTATGCAAGGAAGCGACCCCGAGCGGGAACCGGACTACCGCGATGCTCTGCCCGACGGCCCCGCCCACCGGCGTGGCGCGGGCCTGAATCCGGGCAACCGGTTCGAGAAACACAACGTGCACGTGCTCGGCGACGCGATCGATGCGCAGCGGGCCGAGCGTGAGGCCGACGCGCAGGAAGCCGAGCGGGCCGGGCCCAGCGACAACCGCCACTCGGTAATCCGCCCCACCAACCCGGGCAACGCGGCGGACGCTCAGGACCAGGCGGTGCGGGTGCCGCTGCAGATCTTCCCCGACAAGACCCAGGCGATCATCAACCGCGTGAAGCAGACGTCGGACGTGCCGTTCGACTGGACGGTGAACCCGTACCGCGGCTGCGAGCACGGCTGCATCTACTGCTTCGCCCGGCCGTACCACGAGTACCTGGGCTTCTCGATGGGGCTGGACTTCGAAACCAAGATCATGGCCAAGCACGACGCGCCGGACCTGCTCAAACGTGAGCTCGCCCGCAAGGACTGGCCGGGCGAGCCGATCGTGATGTCGGCGATTACGGATATCTATCAGCCGATCGAAAAGGAACTGAAGATCGCACGCGGGTGCCTGGAGGTGATGGCCGACTGCATGCAGCCGGTGTCGACGATGACCAAGAACACCCTGGTGCTGCGCGACCTGGACCTTTGGCAGAAGCTGGGCGAGCGCAACGTGGGACGCGTCACGGTGACGCTGGTCACGCTCGACGATGAGTTGGCGACACGGCTTGAGCCGCGGGCCTCACCGCCGACCGCACGGCTGCGGGTGATCCAGAAGCTGACCGAGGCGGGCGTGCCGGTGAGCGTGAACATCGCGCCGGTGATCCCCGGGCTGACCGACACGGAGCTGCCCCGGCTGCTCGAGGCGATCGCCGACGCGGGGGCCAAGCGGGTGGCGTGGGTGCTGCTGCGGCTGCCCTACCAGCTCAAGGCGTTGTTCCTGGATTGGCTGCAACGCAACGTCCACCCCGAGCGGGCCAAGCACGTGGAATCGCTCATCCGCCAGGCCCGCGGCGGCAAGCTGTACGACACCGGCCCCATGGCCAAGCGGAACAAACTCGACGACCACACCGGCAAGATGGTGGCGAACCCGCGTGCCGCCTCACAGGAATCCCGCGACGGCGGCGTCACCCTCGGCACCCAATCCCAACGCCCGGCGATGCACTTCGTCGGCAAGTCCGGCATCCCCCAACGCCCCGCCCACGACCGCCGACGCGGCGCGGGCGTCCACGTCGAGCACCTCAAGCGCGTCTTCGACGTCTACTGCAGAAAGTACGGACTCAACCGCGACATCCGCCCCATCGCCCGCAAACACTTCCGCCGCCCCAACCTCGACGGGCAGCTCGGCCTGTTCGGTGAATAACCACAACTTGAAAGACGCCAAAACCGTTTAGCGGAAGACGCGAAGCGTCCCACTTACATGACAAATAAAGCGGGGCACTGCGTGCCGCCCGCTAAACACCGGCAGCACGATTCAGAATTGATCGATCAACAGCAGCGTTGACCACACCACCGGGAACGCACTGATCGCCACCGCCCACACGGCCAGGCGACGCCCGGCGTGGTTGGCGTGCCGGCTGATGTACTCACAGATCAGCACCACGCTCACCACGATCACAAACTTGTACAGGATGAGCCCGTGGAAGTCGGCCGGGCTCTGCAGAACCGCGTTGGCGATCGGGTTCACTTCGTACCCGCCCATGAGCAGGATGATGTAGGTCAGGATCAGGTCGAGTGCCGAGACGAAGACGAGCGCGAGATACGCGTACGGGAAGTGGACATTGCCTCGGGCCGGGTGAGACGCGGCAGCGGTTATGGGGGAAAGGCGAGGCAACTCGTGGGTCATGGTTGAATCCTTCACGGCAAGAACGCGCGGCGGAAGTAACAACCCTCTCTCACACAATTCTATCCACGCCGATCGGGCCGAGGAAGGAAAATCCAAACGCGGTTCTCAGCTGGAAAATTCATTCAGCGCCAACGCTTGGACAGGGTCTTGGCGTTGCAACACCTGCGTCAACGCATCGGTTTCGTCGTCGGGATCAAACGGCGCGGTGGCGAGACAGGTCAGCTTGCCGTCGAGTTGCAATGCCTGTCGGCCGTGGGCCGTCGCCATGCGCAGCAACAACGCCGGATCGGTTTGGTCGCGTTGATACAGCCGACGCATCTGCGGCAGGATGCCGAGCGGTTGCGGTTCGTTGGCCGGCTGGCACACGATCGAGTCCGTGCCGAGGCAGACGTTCACGCCGGCGTCGAGCATTTCGCGGTAGCGGTGGTTGTCGTGACCGAAGTATTCGCTGGCGATCGGGCAGTAGGCGACCGACGCCCCCGTCTCGGCGAGCAGCGCGATGTCGTCGTCGCTGACGTAGTTGCAGTGCGCAAGCAGCCACGGCGCCCGCCGCAGATACGGCTCCATCCAACGCACGGGCGACAGGCCGTCGCCGTACCGCGATGCAAAGTCGGGCGACCACTTGCCCAATGACTGGAGCAAATCCAGAAACGGGCCGTCCCCCTCGGCAATGAAACGCCGCTCGTCGTGTGTCTCGGCGAGGTGGCAGCTCACCGGCCGACCCGAGGCACACGCCGCGTCGAACAATGCCGGGCCCGCGGAGTACGGCGCGTGCGGCTGAAAACCGTCGGCGGGCTCACCCAGACGGGCCAGCGCCTCGGCGTCCCAGGGCGTTCCCATCCCGAAGAGCTCGATGAAACTCACGCCGTCGAGCCCCCCGGCCCGCCGGGCCTCGGCTACCGCGTCGAACCGGGTGATGTCACCGATCGCCTGCACGCCCGCCGCCCGCGACTGCTCGGCACCCAGGGCGGCCGCCGCGGCAAACCATTCCGGGTCGGGCGACTTCGCGAACGCCTCGCCCTCGCCCGGCCAATGCTCCCGCAACATCGCCACCCAGCCCACGAAGTCTCCGCCGTAGGGCTGCGGACCGATCGAGGTCAGCTCGAGGTGGGCGTGGACATTGATGAACCCCGGCATGACCAACCGGTCCGGCAGATCGATCACCCGGGGTGGCCTGTCGCCTGCAAACCCGCAAATGACATTCGGTTCGCCGGCGATCGCCACCCGGCCCGCGGACACCAAGATCGCTGCGGGACGTGCGTTCGCGGCTCGGCGGTGGGCCTCTGGGAACGCTTCCGGTATGGTTGAAACGATGGTCGCGGATGCATCGAAACCCGCGATGGCTCCCGCACGGATCAGCGTGACATCTTCGAAAGGGCTGCCAGAGGGCTCGGGTTCAGAACGGTTCATCGCGGATATCTCACTCGATCTAGCATAGCACTCCGGCATCGCCCGCCGATAACCGCCCACGGCTTCATAAAAAGCCTCCCCCCGGACACGCCCGCACGGCGACCGTGTTAAACTGCAAAGATTGCACAACGGTGCGCTTTTTGCAGATCTCAACAGGGACCCACGAATATGAAATCTCGCCTGACCCTCTCCGCGCTCGCGATCGCTCTGCCCGCCCTCTTCTCCATCGGGTGCGTGAGCGACAGTGCGGTCGCCAACTACCGCGCCCAGTACCGCGTGGCTCAAGAACAGATCCTCGACCTCCAGGCCCAGCTCGAAGACAAGGACCGCCAGATCGAGCTGCTCCGCGGCGCGAAGAACCCCAACGCCGACCTCCAGGCCCAGCTCGCCGACGCCCTGGCCGACCGTGCCGCGTTGGAAGCCGCCGTGGCCAAGCTCAAGGACCAGCTCTCCCGTGCCGGCACCACCCCGATCCCCGTGGAACTGGCCGACGAACTGGCTCGCCTGGCCGAGGCCAACCCCGACCTGATGAGCTACAACGAGAAGACCGGCGCGATCCGCTTCCGCAGCGACGTGACCTTCGGCTCCGGTAAAGCAGAACTGCGTGAACAAGCCGCCCCGATCGTGGAACGGCTCGCTCAGGTGCTCAGCTCGCCGGTCGCTTCGCAGTACGAAGTGCGTGTCGTGGGCCACACCGACAACGTGCCGATCAAGAACGCTTTCGTGAAGCAGCAGTTCGGCGACAACTGGGGCCTGTCCACCGCCCGCGCCGTCGCGGTCATGAAGGGCTTCCGCTCGGCCGGCATCCCCGAGTCGCGCATGAGCGTGGCCGGCTACGGCGAGTTCCGCCCGGTTGAGCCCAACGGCCCGCGTGGCTCGGAAGCCAACCGCCGTGTCGAGATCTACCTCGTCGCCATGCCCGGCGATGAAGCCGAGGCCGAAGCCGCTCCCGCCGCCGAAGCCGCGCCGAGCAACACGCTCGCCCCGGCAGACACCGTCGTACCGATGAAGTCGCCCAAGCCCGCCGACGAAGGCCCCGAGCTCTACAAATAGGGCTCGGCCCGGCGGCCCGACGCGCCGCCCGACAACCCCGCCCCACCACCCGCGTGCGACCCACGCGGGTCTTTTTTTCGACTCACCCCGCCAACGGATACTGAATCCCACCCGATGGACTTCGCCCAACTCCCCCTTGCCGAACCGATCCTCCAGGCCGTCGCCGACTGCGGTTACGTCACCGCCTCGCCGATCCAGGCCCAGACGATCCCCCACACGCTCGAGGGGCGTGATGTGCTCGGCTGCGCCCAGACCGGCACCGGCAAAACCGCCGCGTTTGCCCTGCCCACGCTCCACCGCATGCACACCGAGAAACGCCCGTCCGGCAAGCGATTGCCACGCTGCCTCGTGCTCGCGCCGACCCGCGAGTTGGCCGGGCAGATCGCCCAGAGCTTCCAGGACTACGGCCAGCGAATCGACCTCGCCAGCGTGCTCGTCTACGGCGGTGTGAACCAGAACCCGCAGATCACCAAGCTCAACCGCGGCGTCGACCTGATCATCGCCACGCCCGGCCGACTGATCGACCTGATGGAGCAGGGCCACGTCGACCTGTCGCGGGTGCAGACGTTCATCCTCGACGAGGCCGACCGGATGCTCGACATGGGATTCATCCCCGACATCCGCAAGATCAACAAGAAGGTGCCCAAGGACCGCCAGACGCTGCTGTTCTCCGCGACGATGCCGCCCGCGATCGAGAAGCTCGCCAACGATTTGCTGCGCAACCCGGTGAAGATCAGCACCGCCCCGCAGTCCACCACGGCCGACCGGGTCGAGCAGGCGGTGTACTTCGTCGACAAGGGCCACAAGCCGCAGATGCTCGCGCACCTCCTGGGCAAGCACTCGGTCTCGCGGGCCATCGTGTTCACCCGCACCAAGTACGGGGCGGACAAGCTCGTACGTCGTCTGAAGAAGTTCAAATTCCCCGCCGAGGCGATCCACGGCAACAAAACCCAGAACGCCCGCCTCCGCAGCCTCGAACGTTTCAAGTCCGGGCAGTGCCATGTTCTCGTCGCGACCGACATCGCCTCCCGCGGGATCGACGTCGACAACGTGTCGCACGTGTTCAATTACGACTTGCCGGACGACCCCGAGTCGTACGTGCACCGCATCGGTCGCACGGCTCGGGCCGGGGCCTCGGGCATGGCGATCGCGTTCTGCGACAAGCTCGAGCGGGCCAACCTGACCGCGGTGCAGCGGACCATCAAGATGAAGCTGCCGGTGCTGACCGACTTCCCGGATGACATCCCCGAGGGTGAAGCCGCGAAGCTGCCCGATGACACGCCATCCCCCAAGCGTCAGCAGCGCGGCCAGAACCAGGGCCAAGGCAAGCCTCGGCGAGGCGGCGGTGGTGTTCAAGGACAGGCCAAGTTGTCCAAATCCAGCAAGAAACCCAAACGCCGCTTCCAACCCCGCGGCAAGCCCGGCCAAGGCGCTGCCCAAGGCGGCTCCGGCGGCGGACGCGGCAAGGGCAAAGGCAAACCCGGCGGCCGTTCGGGGGGCAATTCCGGCGGCGGTAAACCCCGGCGGCGCGGCCCGAAGTCTGGATAGCTGTTTATAACCCCTCCCCCACCGGGGGAGGTGGCGGGTGGAACCCGTCGGAGGGGGAACGCGAATCCACATTGGTGTCGGGCCTATCGCGACACCGTGTGCCCTCACCCCAACCCTCTCCCGGCGGGAGAGGGAGTAAAACCCGCAGCCGTCTCTCCCTAAACGGCGCTAAATGCTGTTATCCCGAACATGCAACCCGGCCGTTTGACATGCGGCGGGGCTTAGCTACTCTATGTGGCCCGGCCCTAAGCAAGCCGGGCACGTTCGCTGAAACGACCTCGTTTTCAGCCGACGTTCCCCCTAGGGGGTGTAGCTCAATTGGTTAGAGCATCGGACTGTCGATCCGAAGGTTGCGGGTTCGAGCCCCGTCACCCTCGCTTACAGAAGACCCCGCTGACGCAAGTCAACGGGGTTTTTTGTTGGACATATTTTGGGGTCGATGAAAGAGCGAGCGCTCGCCGATCGGCTCAGGCCCCACGCCGCGAAGGACGACGAAACCCGAGCAAACCGAGCATAGCCAATCCCGTCGCAGGCTCGGGGATGATCGAGAGTGTGCCGGTGCCGGCGATGGCTCCGAAGTTGTCTTGCCAGACGGTGTAGTCAGCGGCATCCACGATGCCGTTGCCGTTGCCATCCGCGTCGAGGGCGATCGTCGAGCCGAAGCTGTCCTGCCACACCGTGTAGTCCGCCGCGTCCACCACCCCGTTGCCGTTGTAGTCGCCGGCGAGGATCAGGGCACGCTCGAGCTCGGGGTAGAGGAACTGGCGGCCGCCGAAGTCGTCGTTTTGTAGCTCGGCGTAGCCCTGGCTGAAGAAGACCGAGGGGATGTTGCTCTCCATCAAGATGTCCACGCCGGGGGCGTCCACGCCCTGGCTGCTGTTGGGCACGGTGTAGAGCGAGAGCCCGGCCGAGTCGGCGGGGTTCAGCGGGTTGACGAGGTCCGCCCAGCTGTCGGTGAGCGTGGCGGTGGGGTTGTTCGGGTCGTAGTTGTTGTCGATGAAGCCGTTGCTTCCCGGGAAGTCGACGTCGCCGAGCCCGATGGCGTGGCCGATCTCGTGGGTGAGGATGACCTCGAAGTCGGACAAGGACCACCACGTCACGTTGGTGTTCATGTCGACGTCCGCCCCGGCGATCGCGAAGCCGCCGTAGCCGGTCGTGCCGGAGGTGAGGGTCAATCCCTGGTTGAGCGAGATCGAGTTGAAGTAGGCCTGGCCTCGTTGGCCGGTGCCGATGTTCTTGCCGAACAGGTCGATCTCTGAACCCAGCCGCACGTAGTTGTCCACACCGTCGTCGACCGCGGTGTTCAGGTCGGCCTGAAACGAGAGCTGGGTGCCGAAGCCCGATACGGGGTCGACTTTGGTCCAGGCATTGAACGCCCGATCCACCGCGTCGGTAAACGCCTGGGTCGACGGCGTGATGCGCCACGAAAACAAGTCGCGGTACGCCGCGTAAGAGCCGCCCTGGAGCGAGTACCGGAGGCCGCCCGCCAGCGACCGCTCAAGCGTGGTGCCGTTGCGCACGAAGTTGGTTTGGACCGCGTTCCACCGCGAGCCGTCGTCCAGCACGCCGTCCGCCGACGAGCCGTCCCGATTCAGGCTGAACACCACGGCCCCCTGAGCCGAGGGCACGCCGACACCGATCCCGAGCAGTCCGCCAACCAACGCCAACGCACCGCCCCGTAAACCTTTAGCCATCATGTACATCTTTCCTCCAGATTCGATCGATCCCCGTACTGAAACTATCGATGCCCCAAGCTAACGCGATCCATGACGCATGACAAGGTTTCATCGGGGCAAACACCCCTGTACCGATGAGGAATTCTCTCCCCATTCGTGCCCCCAACCGAAGGGGCGCACCTCTTTTTCCGTGCGTGAAGCCGTGGCACTGAGTATGGTGTTTAATGACAATTCTTTTCCGATCGGCCGGGGGCGTTTCCGGGGGTGTCTGGGAACGCGGGGCCGACCGTTTTCAGGCAGGTCTGCGCGATGTTGGCTCAGGTTCATAGTTTTGTGTTGCAGGGGATCGACCCGCTGGCGTGCGAGGTCGAGGTGGATGTCGCTGAGAGTGGCTTTCCCAAGACCACGATCGTCGGGCTGCCCGACACCGCGGTGAAAGAATCCATCGAGCGGGTGCGGTCGGCGATCGTGAATTCGGGGTACCCGTTTCCGATGGCGCGGTTGTTGGTGAATCTTGCGCCGGCGGACATCGCCAAGTCGGGGCCGGTGTATGACCTGCCGATTGCGGTGGGGTTGCTGCTCGCGGCACAGGTGGTGCAGACCCAGCGTCACAAGCGGCTGTTGTTCGCCGGGGAGCTGGCGTTGGACGGGCGTGTTCGGCCGATCAATGGGGTCATCAACCTCGCGATCCTGGCGAAGAAGCTGGGCGTGGAAGGCGTGGTTGTGCCGGTGGACAACGCCGAGGAAGCGCGGGCGGTGGACGGGATCGAGGTGTACCCGGTGGATGCGTTGTCGAGCGTGGTGGGGTTTCTGAACGGGACGTTCGACATCGAGCCTTTGGGGCCGGTGGCGGTCGAGCATGAACTCGCACGTGCAAACGCCGCGATCGACTTCGCGGATGTGCGCGGGCAGGAGGCGGTGAAGCGGGCGCTGACCATCGCGGCGGCGGGCGGGCACAACCTCATGCTATTGGCGCTAATTTAACCAAATGACATCACGCCTCATTAAAGTCCTTCCACAGCCCCGCGATGTTTGGCAGCGTTTTTTCTACCGTCTTGCCTACCGTGGTATATCCGGTGGCTAGCCCACCCGGCGGCACTAGGTCCACCCGCTCACCGGTTTTGAAGTGCACGCGGTAGAAGCGGCCCTCTTTGCTCATCCGGCGGTCCAATACATAACGCTCAAATTTGGCCCACCGTTTATTCGTTGGCCTGGGGCCGAGCGTGTCGTCGTATGCCGCATCCAGCGTTTCGATTATGGTGTCGACATCCGCGTCCCACCACCGCTTCGCGGGAACACGTCGCCGTCGCCCACGCTTGCCCGGCACCGGCTCACCCCGTTCTATTTGGCAGTGAGTCGCGGGCTCCGCCACCTTGGGGAAGCCGTGGGGGAACACCTCGATGCAGTCAATAAACGTTCGGAGGTGGGCGGATAGTTTGGCCCGCATGTCTGCCGCTTCGTCGTCTTCGATGGCGTCGATCAAGTCGGCCACTCCACGCTGCCAACACCGCATGTTTTTTGTTCCGTTTTCCAGCTTCACTAGCTGCCGCATCACCTCTGCCGTGGTGTCTTCTAGTTCGTTTGCACGCTCCGCCAGGGTTGCCCGCATCCGTTGGTAATCATCACGCGTCTCGGGGCAGTTCGTACGGCCCAGTTGATCTAGGAAGTTTTTTCGTCTTTGTTTTATACCCTGCAATTCCGCCAGTTCGCCATCCCGCTGCTTCCGTAGTGCCGCAGCCTTCGCCGCGTGTTCATCGGCGGCGGGCAGCACTTGGGCCGGGTCTAGGTACACGCATCCCCGCAACAATACATCCACAACCTCCGCATACCGTACAGTTCCCGCAACACACCCAAGGCCGCGTTTGGCGTTACTGCATTTCAGCCTAGCGGCGTCTCTTGCGTGGGGAGGCTTGTAATACATAGCCCCACTGCAATACCCGCACTTGATGATGTGTGTGAATACATTCCACTTCTTCCCATTCCGACCTCCCTTGCCTCGGTTGCCGGCAAGCTGAGACTGAACGGCATAGAAGGTGTCCGGATCAACGATGACGGGAAAGTAACCCGGGATCGGTGCCTCCACGGGGCGTCGTTTGCCATCCGCCCCACGGCGGTAACGTTGTAACTCGCCAATGACGGCAGGGTTGCTCCAAATCTTCCGTATATAGCCAACTCCCCACCCCTTCGGCCGCTGCCATGTTGCCCCACCGATTTTGGCGTTAAGCGTCTTCTCAATTTTGTGTTGGCTAAGCCCGTCCAGTTTCATTTGGTAAATGCGTTGGATTGTCTCCCTTGCACCGGGTACCTCTACAAACTCATCGGTCTCCTTGTCTAGCCATAGCCATGCTGGACAGCGAGCAGTCACTTTCTTACCGCATGTGCGTGCCTTCTTAAATTTGTTATCAAACGCCGCTCGAACCCGCTCACTCTTATGCTTCGACTCTTGGTAGGCACGGGTGATCTCGGCGATAAGGCCATGGATTTGGCCGTTTGTTGCTGCTTCACGGTCGTAACGAGCAATCTGCGTCTGGATAGTTATGCCGTGTTTTAATAGGCCAAAACAAATCATCTCCAATGCGGTAAAGGGCTCCAGCCGTGTCAGCCGGTCGATGCTCTCAACCAACAAGATGCTGCCGGTGGGGATGCGGCCATGTTCAACGTGATCTAGGAACTGTCCTAGTTTTCCATCCTTACCCCGGTGTTCGTCCTTGTAGGCACTACACGCATCATCTAGGAGCTTGAGTTCGTCGTCCAACACGTACGTGGGATGGGCCGCCATAAATCTGTCACGCCATTCGTTCTGGCGGCGTTCGCTATCACGACCTTCCTTGCCCTGTGCTTCTGTGCTGAAGCGAATGTATGAATACACCCGTGTCGGTTCTGTCTCGGTTGCCATGGGCCCCTCGACCTTTCCCCCTTGACCAATGGGTTAAAAGACGGGGTGGCGTAGCATGCGGTCAAGGGGGTTACATGCCCGGTGTGGGGGATCAAACCCACGCCGTCGCCACCCCGTGGGGTGGTGTTCTAAAAAACCGGTGGCGGCGTACCGCCCGTGGACCCCGTGATTGATCCGGGGAAGGAGTGAGCGGCCAGGCGGACAAGTGCCGGATGCCGCCACCGGCTTCGTGCTTACAGCGTGCTCGGCAACGGGAGTAGCCCGTCGTTGCCGCGTGCCGCGTTTGTCGTGGTGGTCTGGGGGCTTTGGTGCTGCTGGCCAACCTCGCCCGTGTCGGGGCGTTTGTCGCCGTTGCCGGTAAAGTTCATCACCGGCAGTTGCAGCATGTCGTCCACATCATCCGCCCCGCACGCCGGGGGGCGTGGGTCCGGGTTACCAAAGTTCATAACCGGTAGTGGCAAACCGTCGTCGTAAAACATCATGGGTATATTCCTAGTGGTAGTGTTCATACGTTGATCCCTTCGAGTTCTTTGCGTCGCCGCTCACGTTCCGCTGCGTGGTCCGCCTCCATCTGCTGGTAGCGGGCCTCCTCCTCGCGGGTGCGGCCGGTGCGGGCATACCGCTCGGCTTCCTCGGCTTCCGCCAACGCCTCACGGGCCGTCGTAATCTCGGCCTTCAGGCTTTTCAGTTCCGCCATGCACTCCTCATGGTCGTACTGGCTGGCGTTTTCCGTGTAGAGCGTTTTCTTATCGTCAAACGTCCGCACAAGGCGGTTGACGATGGTGCGGTGGTAATGGGCGATGAGTCGGCACCGCTCGGCTTCGTCCCGGGGCGGCTCGCACAGGGCACCCATGGGGTTCAGCTCGCGGCGTGCACCATCGGGGAAATAGAGCCAAGCCTCATCGCGTTCGCCGCCGGGGCCATGCTGGGCGTCAAAACGGGCTACTCGTTGGCCGGGTGTCAGGTCTTCGATCATGGTGGGACTCCATTGGGGTTAGATGGCCAACGCCCCAACAAGGCGGGCCGGGGTAGCGGCGGTGGTGGCTACGCCCGCAACGGCGTTAGCCAGGTCGTCGTGGCCGCCCGGGGGGTGGTCGATGATGTCGCGGCCCCCCGCACGGGTTCGCCGCTCAAGGTTGCAAAGCTGCTCGGCCAGCACGGGGTTGGCGGGCAGCGTGATAAGGCCGGAGGTGAGCCGGGGCAGAAATTCCATGTAGAGCCCGGACTTTGGAAGCGGGGCACGTTTGTAGGTGATGCCGTTGGCACGGAACGCACCGGCGACAAACTCGGCCGCGTAGTTGTCGCCGGTGCAACGCCGTATGCCGTAACGCCGTAGCTCAGCGGCCATGTCCTCAATAACCGTGGTGGGGTTGTGCGGGGGCCGCCACTGGCGGGCGTAGTCGATGATGACCCGCTCACCCTCCTTGTGGGCGATGGCCAACGCCGCGTCGTCGTTGCGGCCCCCGCTCAGGTCGGCAAACGCGGTGTAGGCGGTGTGGGGCCGGGGCAATCGCTCGGGTGTTCCCGCGTCGGTGGCGGCTTCAACCACGCTGCGGTCCACGTATGCGGCCACGTCGTCGCGGAACTCGGCGAGGTATTCACTCTTGGCCGCTGCGTAGTCTTCTCGCAACGCATCATCCACCACCTTCTGCGGGAGGGTGGGGTTCATCGTGCGACTTGGGGCCTGCCAAATGAGGGCGGCCGAGCATGTGCGGGCATGGCTTCCGTGGTAGGTGCGGTAGGCATACCAACACCAACCCTTCCGTGCGTACGGGCTGGTGATTGCAATCAACTTCCCCTGCGTGGTGGCAAGGCTAGGCCGTAGGGCACGCACCAACTCCGTGTCGTTCACCTTCGCCGTGTCTTCATATTGGAAGAACGCGGCTTCATCGATGATGGCGGCAAGGAGCGTGTAGCCACGAACCTTCCGGTAATCACCGGCCATGATCTCGATCCGCGTACCATCGTGTAGGGTGAAGCCTTCGGCCGTTTCGGTTGCAAGCTCACCCTGTAGGAGGGGTAGATCGAAGATCGCCCGGAGATAGCCTTTTACGATCCGGCCCTGCTTCATGGTGGGGGCCAGCACCGGCACCACGCCAACCTCGCCGGGGGCCAGCTTCTTTTGGTGCCCCGCCAATACGGCCTCATACGCGGCAATCACGGCGGCGATGCGGCTCTTGCCGGAGCGGCGGCCGGTAAGGAATAGGCCCACGTCGTAGGGGGCGTATGTGTTAATCACACTCGGGCTATGCCCGGTGGCCTGGGCGGCGAGGCGGGCACCGTGTTTACCTTTGCCTGGGATGTGGTAGAGCGAACGCAATGCCGCAAGCCACGGTTGCCAACTCCGGAGGTTTCCATCCGGGGCAAGCCAATGCCGGAATAGTTGCGGGTCTTTGATGGCTTCGATGATGTTCACGCGGCTACCTCCTCGGCTTCGGCCTGCCGCTCGCGGATGTAGTCCTTGAGGCCGCCCGCCTTCTTCACGTGGCGTTCAAGGCCAAGGGCTTTGAGTAAGCCGAGGAGAGCGTTGCTCATCTGCGTGTAGACCCCGGCGTCGAACTTGCCCGTGGCCACCGCCTCACACTCCATTGTTTCGAGGCACACGCACATAAACACCGCACGCTGGCAAAGGATGTCGCGTTGGCGGCTCACGGCCCCCGCGTCCGCCTTTAGCGTCATGTACCGGTCGCGGATGTTTGGGGCGGTGCCGGTGCGACCATCTAGGTCATCCCAAAACATGGGTTTGAAGGTCGCAGTGATGTCTTTGCGTTTGGTGGGCATGATCATTTGCCTATCTATGCCCGAACGTTGGGGCATCGGCGGCCTATTGGTGCGGTATCGCCGCGAGCTTACGGGAGGTCGCATGGGGTGTAGAGTCCCTAGCCAACCTTTCTTAGGTATCGATTTACGGTCGTCCGGCTCACGCCAAGAGCCGTTGCAATCTCCTCCTGCGTTAGCCCCCGGTCGCGTAGCTCGGCGGCACGGGTGGGCTTCGCCTTAGTGGTGCCGGGTACGCGTCCTTGGTATACGCCTCGCTGCTTTGCTGCCTCAATTCCTACCCTCTGTCGCTCCCGCATCGTCTCTAATTCCATCTCGGCCACGGCAAACAGCACCCCGGCTATCAGGCGGCCGGTCGCACCGCTAAGGTCAAGCTGTTGGCTAATTGAAACAACGCGTACGCCCGCGTCACACCAGTTGGCAAGGAGGTTGATTCCGTCACGCTGTTTGCGGCTTAGGCGATCTAAACGCCATGTCACCACCATCTCGTGCTCGCCCCTAAAGATGGCGGCCTGTAGTTGGTCTAACGCGGGACGGGTGGTTGTCGTCCCTGTGTAGCGTTCCACGTGCCAAGTGACCATGAGTATGTCGTGACCATGATTTTTGAGCCACGCGGTTATCGCCTCGCGTTGGCCCGCTTCGTTCTGCCCGGTGGTGCTCACGCGGATATAAACCGCAACCTTCTTTTGCATGGCATTACCTCGTGGTTAGGGGTGTGCCGGTAAGGGTACGGGTGTGGTGTTACTTGATGTAAGGGCGCAGCGGCGGCTCTAGGGGCGTTTTTTTGGCTTAATCGCCTCGCACCCTAAACGTACATTCAATCCGTATGCGTATGCGGGCCGGGGGTAGGGGGTGCGTCGGGGCTGGGGTGTGTACTACGCCCTCGGGCTGCTCGCTTGGCCTCTCTCGGGATTTACCTCTTCGAGTGCCCACATGCATTCCGGGTTCCCATAAGGGGGCGGGACAAGGGCCTTCACAGCGTCGCCTACGGTGTCCCACCCGGAGGCTTGCAGGTTCCATACGTAGATTTCTTCCACAATGAAACTCACTGCCGTAGCCACTCTTCGCCTCACGGCTTCTTCGTTGGGATCGCTATGATTCAACTTCCGCATCAGGTGGTAGCTCCGGCGGAGCATGGCCAAATAATCATCGAAAGTCTGAATCTTGTGCTCTTCGTACTCGTCATATTCACTGTCACCACGTCTCATCGTCTGTCTCCTTGTTAGGGTGTCTCTCGGCGGGCATAACACACCCGCCATATACAGATTCGATGTGAGTCGAAGTTTCCTTTTTCTGATTTCAATGTTTTGGGCATCATTTCGGCACGTAACCCCATACTGTGGCTCGCGGTAAAAAAGTTTTCACTAATTTGGAAAAATCTAGCGCCGACGCGATAGCAAGCCGCAAAATCATCCCTCGTTTCACTTGTATTTCGCGGTGATGGGTGGAGGTTGCCCCGGCAATGGTCGCTTTGTTAGGGGTCGCGTTCTCTCGTGGGCCTGTCGGCCACCTGCCGCGTCGGTCCCCGGCTTGGGCTCGCGGGCCGTCTAGTTGATAAGAGGGGTGTAAGGGCATGCAGGGGGATGACATTCCCCGCCGCGGGGCGGGGCATGGCCGGTGCTAACAATGGTGTCAGGAGAGGTGATTAACCTAGCAAGATTAGTTCTGTTTCCGCCACTCCCACGGCGGCATCGGGTCCGGATCACGCCATAGGCCTCGGCGTTTCTTCCTCGCAGTTTCTTCGGCTTCGGCCAGTTCGGGGTCGTCACTATAGGCGGTGTAGTGCCAGGCCATGCCCGCCGCGACCATAGCGAGATTGATGTCGCGGGTCTTGCCTCTCACTTTCACGTACACCCTGCCGATCTTGCGTTGGTAGCGGTCGGTATCGGTAACAACGACGGCAACATCCTCGCCAAATACTTGATCGGACAATGCCTTCTTAGCTTGCGTACCAAATGCCTGCCCCGTCTCGGGGGCGTCTATGCCTTCAAGGCGGATTTTTACTTCTTCTTTATCAATCAGGATGGTAATCGTGTCGCCGTCACTCACGCCCACGACACGGCCGGTCAGAGTGTCGGCCTGAGTCGAGGTAGATAACAAGAAGGCAAACGCAAATGCGGCGTATCTGAGCATCACGTAATTGTAACCGGGTGTTGCGGCCCGCCGTGCCGGGGCGTTTGGTATTCAGCTAGCTGCGTCCTCGTACGCTTGGTCTTCGGCTAGGCCGGTCGCACCACGGATGGCGTGGTGGGCATTCTTCAGGCAGAAGGCAGATTCAACGTCGTTCGGCTTGCCGTACGCCTCGTTCAACTCGGCCACCATGGCCGGGGTCACACCCGCGGCCAAACCGTGCTTGGCGATGATCTGCCCGGCGAGGTAGGGCCGGGTCACCTTCGCCTGTACGCCGGGGGCCTTGGGCTTCCTCGGTTTGGGCTTGGCGGCCGTCGGTTGCTCATCTACCGGTGCGGTTTGTTTCGCCGTCGCCTTCTTATTCGCGGTTGTGGTCGCTGCGGTCGTCTTCTTCGTTGCGGTTGCCATGGTGGTCTCCTTTGGCGTTGGGGGTGTGCGGCAACATGCCGCGTTCGTTACACCCGCACTGTACGGCAACGAATAGGCGTCGCAACTCCTTGTTTAGGAGATATTTAAAGAAATATAGAGATTGTTTTGAAAAGCGGCTCATCCGCCACTCGCAACTCTAATGCATCGATTATCTTATTCGTGTGGACTTGAATTCAATTCCGATTCCGAATCTTGCAGAAGAGCGTCTTGGCCCGTTTCACCAAACACTACTTCGAGCTTTTATCAGTTTGGGTGTTGCCCAGCCCGTAACGCTAAATGAAATCCGTGCCGTAATGGGGTTCGAGCCTCATGAGCAGCAACAACTCCGGAAACGGATACAAGAACTAAGAGATGCGGGCTGGAACGCTCGACGTGTTGAAGGGCGTCGAAATCGTCAGTTTCTCTATGCCCTTGAATCAATTGAGCCGACGCTTGAGCACAAGCAGCCACACTCGATTAGTGCTAAGGACCGTGCAGAAGTCATGCATAGAGCAGGGCGGAGATGCCAAATGTGCGGACTGACTGTTAAAGAAGACGGAGTTAAGCTAGTTGTAGATCACAAGGTCCCTCGCAACTGGGGTGGATCAAATGATATTGAAAACCTCGAAGCCCTATGCGAAGAATGTAATGGTGGAAAGAAGGATTTCTTTGCGTCGCTTGACGCAGACCTCATGCGTAAATGCATGAATTTCGAGCTACCGATACAGCGACTCGGCGAACTACTTAAGGCTTTTGATGGACAGATAGTTCCACGCCGTTTGCTTGAGATTGTTGGGCAAGATGATGAATGGACTCGTCGGCTTCGCGAGCTACGCGACCTTGGTTGGGAAGTAAAATCTGTGCGGGCGAAGGGTGAAAGCGGAGCCGCACGTTTCGCGTATCAGCTTATTTCTTCTAGGCCATGGCCAGCGAATATCAAGGCGGAAATTGCCAAGTCCGCTCAAAAGCGTGGATCAAAGTCGCTTAGCTAGGAAGCAATGAAAGCTGCCTTAGATCAGCCTTTGCTGGGCGTGACGTTGGTCTATGTTTGAATTCGCGAAGATGCTTCTTAACGTTCTCGGCGATTGCCTTCGCTAGTGGAGGTGGTACAGCATTACCGATTTGTATCGCGATTCGAATTTTGGTTCCATGCCATCGAAAGTCATCGGGGAAACCTTGTAGGCGTGAGGCTTCCCAATGTGTGATAGGTCGGTCAGCTTTCGGGTGGAGGTACCTACCCTTTTCGGGTTTATAGAACTCTGTTCTGATTGTGCAGCGTGCAGGGCCGTCGTACTCAAGGCGTCCAAACAGGTCCGTGCCTCCGGATGTTTTACGTATCCAGCAGCCCGGAGTTAGTTCGGGTGCCAACCGTTGTAAATCAAACCGGTTGCCACCGGGTGGAATTAGTTTGTATCGCTTGAGTGAAAGCTCTGTGGGGTTACGGGCAATGTGCAAGTCAGATCCGCTAGCAGGAGTTGCATGCAGATCTTTGTGAATAGGCTTTAAAGGAATCGACTGAAATGCGTCCCGCACCGTTCGCTTCTCACCATTTGGTTTTGGTAGTTTGGTAGGCCCTAGCTTTGAACCGATGATTATGCACCGTCGCCTATTCTGCGGTGTGCCATACTCGCTCGCTAGCAAAACACCCATGCTGTCATCGGTGACATGGAATCCAAGTTTACGTGCCCTCCGTATGAGTGCGGTACCCTCCGCCGAGGTAAGCATGTTTGGCACATTTTCACACACAAAAACCTTGCAGTCGGACGACTCTACGACGTCCATGAAATACTGCCAAAGCTTGCGTCTAGGATCAGAACGTTTATTGCCCGTGAGGTTTGAGAACCCCTGGCATGGTGGCCCGCCAACAACGATATCCGCCTTGGGACAAATACCCGAAGCAACAACGTCCTCGATACTAGAGGCGACGATGTGGCTGCCAAAATTCTCGGCATAGGTCTTCGCGAAGTCGGGCTCTTTCTCAACAGCAAAAACAGCCTCAAACCCAGCTTGGCGAAAGCCAAGGCTCAGTCCCCCGGCTCCGGCAAATAGGTCAATTACTTTGTATTTTGAGGCCATGGCTTCCTTGCCGTAAACAGATAATTTCACATGGAGTCAGAAAATTGGCTACACAGCACTATATGGGTGGTGCGTAGGGCTGGCAAGCTAGCCGGGCCAGTACTGGCTGTTAGGACATACCGCCTAGCATAGGCCAAGCCACAGGTGTAGTAACGCAAGCTATTGCAAATATTTGCGGCATTTACCTATGTTCGTCATGTGAACTCGCGGGCAAAATCCCCGCAGTCATGCGTCGCATCGTTTTAGCCAATCACGGACCGTTTTTTCCGCCACCCCAAGTTCGCGTCCTATCCCCCGGTTGCTGTAACCATCCAGCCGCATGCGTAGCACGCGGGGCAGTAGCTTCAAGCGCCGCCGCTTCTTATATCCCGGTCGCTTATTCGGTGTTCGCCCGGCGGGTGGCTTCGCGGTGCGTCCTAACCGGGCGTGGTACTCGCGTTCTTCACGCGGTGGGGTATCCGGGTGCAGCACCGTCACCAGCGGCACCCCGGCGGCTTCGCATACTTCCTTGATGGTGTGCTGGCCTGCCCGCACGTTGTCCTGCTCGCCGGTCTGCCACGCGGCGGCACGGGCAAAGCGGGTCGTCCCCGTCGCCAACACCACGCCGCCGTGCTCGGCCGCCAGGATCGCCGCCTCGCGTATTGCGGCCAACGCCTCGCCCGCTGGGCCGGTGTGGCACCGCTCGCCCACCACGGGCAATCCTGCGGCGGCGGCCGCTTGGATTAGATCTTGCGTTTGCGGCTCCGGGTCTTGGCGGGAGCCGCTCACGCGGCAATACAGCACGGTGGGCGTGCCCGGTGGGATGTCGTCGATGTGTCGGATGTCTTCACTTGGCCAGTAGTGGTGCCGGGGGCGGCGGACGCCCCTTCGTCTTGATTGTTTCACGGGGCTTCCTTTCGTTGGGTCGCACGCCCCGCCGCTGGGGAAAGAAAGAAACCCAGCGGCGGGCCGTTGCACGGCGGTAGCTACTCCGCCTAACCGTATCATCAGTTTCGCGTCATCTGGGCGTTTCCAATCCGCTCGGTTGGCGTAGTCAGTGGTTGGTTAAATTAGCGCTAATGTCATGATGATCGGCCCGGCGGGTACGGGAAAAAGCATGTGCGCAAAAGCCTTGCCCGGCATCCTCCCGCCCTTGTCGCGTGACGAGGCGTTAGAGGTCACACGCATCTACTCGTCCATCGGTCAGGTCCCCAAAGGCCAGTCGCTGATGACCGCCCGCCCCGTGCGAGGCCCGCACCACACCGCCAGCCCCTTCGCCGTGGTGGGTGGCGGCGCGATCCCCCGGCCCGGCGAGGTGTCGCTCGCCCACCACGGCGTGCTCTTTCTCGACGAGATGCCCGAGTTCCCGCGGGCCGTGCTCGAAACGCTCCGCCAACCGCTCGAAGACAACCACGTCACCATTGCCCGGGCTCAGGGCTCGATCCGCTTCCCCGCCCGGTTCATGCTCGTCGCCGCCATGAACCCCACGCCCAAGGGCAGCAAGCCCACCGACGACGTGAGCCAACGCGCGATGGACAAGTACATGGCCAAGATCTCCGGTCCGCTCATCGACCGCGTCGACATCCACGTCGAAGTCCCGCCCGTGCCCTACCAACAACTCACCGGCGAGAAGAACGGCACCGACTCGGCCACACTCCGTCAGCGTGTCGTCCAAGCGCGGGCACGCCAGGCCGAGCGCAATGGCGGACCACTCAAGACCAACCGTGTCTTGTCCGGCAGCGAGCTCGACGAAGTTGCGCCACTCGAACCGCAGGCCAAAGAACTCCTCCGAGAAGCCATGACCTCCATCGGCCTGAGCGCCCGGGCGTACGACAAAGTGCGCCGCGTCGCGCGGACCATCGCCGACCTGGAAGAGTGCCATGACATCACGGTCGCCCATGTGGGCGAGGCGATCCAGTACCGGTTGCTGGATCGATCGACGTGAGCGGCTCCGGACTCTGCCTGCCCATGCCCTCGTAGCCACGTCAGAGCCCAACGACTCCACGCGTGACTTTTTGTCTTCTCCCCTCCCTTGAGGGAGGGGCCGGGGGAGGGTGCCGAGACTCGAGAGTCCGCCGCGATTTAGGACGAGGTTTCACACCCTCCCCTAACCCCTCCCTCAAGAGAGGGGAAGTGAGCGCGACGCGACAAACGTGATAGAAATACCCCAAACAAAAACACCCCGGCGTAGTGCGGGGGTGCATGGTCGTTGCTTAATGGGGTACCCGGGGGCTATGCGGATCGGCGGCGTGCCAAGAGCCCCAGGCCCGCCAGCCCCAGAAACGCAAGGGTGCCGGGTTCCGGGAGGACGATGTAGGTATTGCCGGAGCCATAGTAAGACGATGCCCCCAACCCCGCATCATCCTTTGCTTCCACCAACCCCGCGTTTGCAAGCCCGTAGCCAATGCCCAATGGGGACAGTGCGGTGGGGGTAATGAAAAACAATCGTATGCCGTGGTTGTAGTCGAACGTTTCGTATGTAATGCCCGCGGTGCCACCGACGTTTGTGATCTGAATATCCCCAGACGCATCAAAGTTGCCGAACCAACCGGTGTAATCAACACCCTGGGTTGTGGTAATCGTGCCTACCCAAGACTGTGAGATGACATCTGCCAGCGTCATCCCGTTGGCCGCGGCGAGCTGGTCGAAGAGGTGCGAGGTGTCGATCGTAAGCGAGTTGTACGTCGCCCCCACATCATCGTTGGTGATATTCATGCGGATTATGCGGTCTGGCCCCCAAACGAATGGACCATCTTGCGTCACCGCCACCGCATGGGCGCTAGACGCAACAAACGTGCATACCACAACTGCCGCCACCGAAAGTTTGAGTTTTTGCATGACCATCAGGCTTTCCCCGTAATTGATACAACGTAAGACATCACAATATACCGCACGAAAGGTGAAATGGTAGTGGCTAGAGGTATATACGGATGATGCAGAAACTTAACCCGGCCAGGCGTCGGAGCCGATCATGGGGACGAAGCGGCAGGCCAGGTCGTCGTGGCGTTGGAGCTCGTCGCCGTCGCGGGTGAACACCGCGAGCACCTGTTCGTTGCGGTCGCCCAGTGGAATCACCATTCGGCCGTGGGGTTCGAGCTGTTGGTCGAGGGCCACCGGCAGGCTCGGCGCAGCGGCGGTGACGAGGATGCGGTCGTAGGGCGCGAGGTCGGGCCAACCGAGCGAGCCGTCACCCACCACCAGCGTGAGGTCCGCCTTCGGGCAGGCTACGTGGAGACGCTGCCCCGCGGCTTCGGAAAGCGCGGCGTGGCGTTCGACGCTGATCACCGACGCGCCGAGCTCGGCCAAGACCGCGGTGTGGTAGCCGCTGCCGGTGCCGATCTCCAGGACCCGTTGGCCGGGCTGGACGTCGAGCAACGCCGTCATGTGGGCGACGACGAAGGGCTGGCTGAGGGTTTGGCCCAGCTCGGTGGGCAGGGCGTGGTCGCCGTAGACCTGGGCGGGGGTCAACTGCTGCGGTGCGAACCGGTGGCGTTCGACACGCCGCATCGCCTCGAGCACCCGCGGGTCGCGGATGCCCCGCGGCCGCAGCTGCGTGCGGATCATGCGTTCGGCGGCTTGGTCGAAATCGAGATTCACATCCACCTCACCGGTTTCGGGGTTACGATGCGCGGTCTGGCGGGGCAATCGGCTGCTGCCCGGACCTCACATCCATGATAAACCACACCCGATGTGGAAAACCCCCGAGCTAAACACCGTAAAACCCCTGTTTTCACAAGACACTTGACGTTTCGCGCCGTAGGCTTCAAACTACCGATAACTGTTCGCATGGAGGTGAACGCCTATGTCACAAGTAACCGACGGATCGGTTAATCCCCACCCGAATCAACCTCTCGACGCGCTGACCGCCCCGGTGACCCCGGCCGCTGTCTCTCGTCCCGACGTGCTGGGCACCATCGGCCCGGTCCCCAACGTCGCCACCCCCAAACCGCCCACGCAGCTCAGCCGTGAGCAGATCCTCGACGCCACCGAGGCCTGCCTGCAGGAGCTCGGCTACGACGGCACCACCATCCGCCGTATCGCCAAGCAGCTCGACTGTGCGGTCGGCTCGATCTACCGCTACTTCGACGACAAGCGGGCCCTGCTCGCCGCCGTCGTGCAACGCCGCTTCGAGCCCGTGCTCGAACGCATCGAGCAAGGCGCCCCAGCCGATGCCTCGGCCAACCTCTACGCTCAGATCGCCAGCGATCAGCCCGAGCTGTACCGCCTGATGTTCTGGCTGTCGAGCATCGGCAAGGCTACGCAAGACACCACGATGCCCGTCGTGGTCCAGAAGATCATCGAGAGCTGGACCAAGCAGTTCAACGACCAGCGTGCCGCCGAGTCGTTCTGGGCTCAGCTGCACGGCGCCATCATGATGGGCCGTCGCATCGACGACCTGTTGCCCGGCACCGCGATCTCAAACCCGCAGCAAGGCTGACTCAATGGCCGGCCCGGTCACCCTCGATTGCCCGGCCAAGGTCAACCTCGCGCTCGCCGTCGACCCACCACAACCCAACGACCCCCGCCGCCTCCACCCGATCGCGAGTTGGATGGCGGCGTTGTCGTTTGCCGACACGTTGACGGTGGAGCGGGTTGTTCCCGACTCGGAATCGCCGGGCGAGTCTTCGTTCGAGTTGGCGTATGCGCCCGACGCTCCGGTCCCGGGGGCGATCGATTGGGCACTGGAAGACGACCTGATGTTTCGTGCTCACGCGCTGGTCGAGCAACGCATGGGCCGGCCGCTGGCGGTGCGGGTTGAGCTGCAGAAACGCATCCCCACCGGCGCTGGGCTCGGCGGCGGGTCGAGCGACGCGGCGGGGATGATCGTGGCGTTGGATCGGCTCTTCGAGCTGGGGCTTAACGCAAGCGATCAATCCGCTTTGGCGGCGGAACTCGGGAGCGATGTCCACTTTGCCCTGGGCGTGCTGGCGGGACAAACCTCGTCGATCGTCACCGGCACGGGCGATCAAGTCGAACCCGCCCCATGCTCCGCCACGTGGCCAATCCATCTGGTGCTGATCCTGCCCCCCTTCGGCTGCCCCACCGGGGCGGTGTACGCCGCGTTTGATCGGCTCAACGCTTCGAAGTCCCCGATCAACGCCGACGACATCCGGGAACTCGCCCGGGGCTTCACGCCCGGCAACCGCGAATTGTTCAACGACCTGACCGCCGCCGCGGCTGACGTCCAGCCGCGGCTCAAGTCGCTCCTGGAGGACCTGGGCAGGCTCTCGCCCCGCCCCGTGCATGTCACCGGGTCGGGGGCGGCGTGTTTTGCCGTCACCGATTCGGCAGACGATGCCGAAGGGTTAGCGCAAGTCATCCGCGATGAATTGAACGTGGCCGCGTTGTCGACACAGACGATCTGACACCACACGACGTCTTAAGGAGCCGCAGATTCCAGCGCCCGACGCACCCGCTCAAGCTGTTCAGGGCTCAGCGGGTCGGCGGGGTCGAGGTATTTCTGCTCACGCAATTCCAAGACGGCCCGGTAGTGCTCACGGGCTTCGCCGTGTTCCCCCGCGGCCCAACGCGAGTCGGCCCACATCAGCCGGTCCTGGATGTTGTAGGGCGATTTCTCCGCCAGCGCCGCGAAGGCCTCGTCGGTCGCCCCGTGAGCTTCGGGCGTGCTGAGCTGCTGCGCCAACTCGGCCAACACCGAGGCCCGCAAGCGTTCGAACGTGGCCGGGCGTTTGGCTTCATCGACCGCGTCTTCGATCCACCGCAGCACAGAGCCGAGCTGCGACACCGGGACCAGCTGGGCACGCCAACGCAGAGCCCGCGTGTCGAGCCCCGCGGCGTGCTGTGCCTCGGCCAAGCGATCCAGTGTGGTCGATAGATTGCCCGCACGCAGGGCCGAGGTGGCCCGGGCCATCGCGGTTTCGTGATGGGTGACGCCCGCGGCGTAGACGCCCATCATTACAAGCACGACCAACCCCCAACCCCCCGCAATCATGGGGCTGACCTTGCTCGGCGGTTTAGCGGCTTCGGCAGGCGCGTCTTCTGCGACGACCGCCTTGGATTGAACGACACGCGCTCCGGCCGCACCGAGGATCAGCCAGAGGATGCCCATCGCCGCGGGCTGGAAGAACGCCATCTCGATCTGGTTGTGCACCAACGCCGCCGTCGCGGCCAGCAGCAGCGCGACCCGCTGGGCCGTCGTGGACATCCCGCCCCGTGCGCCAAGCAACGCCGCCACCGTGATGAACAACGCGAGCGCCAGGAGCCACAGCAGGGCCGTGTCGATGAACAACGCCCCCTGCCGGACGGTGAGCGTGATCGTGAAGACCACCGCCGCCGCACCCACCGCGGTCCACACCGTCGAACGCGTGGCCGCATAAGGCTCGGTTTCGGGTGACGAGTCTTCGGCCGCCAAAGATCGGCCCACCGCGCCGCCCGCCCGCCACAGCCACCACAGCATCAGTGCTGTCCACGCCCAGCCGCCGAGCCCGAGCATGGTGATCTGGTCGGTGAATACGCTGTGGGCGCTCGTCACCGTCTCGGGGTTGATCGGGTTCTTCGCACTCGGGTAGGTGTCGGCAAAGCCGCGTGCCCCGCTCCCGAGCAGCGGGTTTTCCGAGGCGATCTGTATCGCTGCTTGCAGGTAGTGCCAGCGAAACAGCAGGCTGCGTTCGCCGTCGATCGCCGCCCCGGCCACGAACCCGTCGGGCGAGGCCGGGGGCGGACCCATCGCGCCCCGAACGCCAATCGACGCAAAAGCCATGAGCACCAGGGCGATCGTCGCGAAATGGATCAGCCCCGACGCACGCTTCCAACGCGTGCCGATGAAGACGAGCCCCCCCAAGCCCAATGCGGCGACCAGCGCCAGCGTCGCGCCCTTGGATGCGGTCAACCCCACCACCACGAAAGCCGCCACCGCCGCCACGCCCGCCGCCCCGGCCAAGACCCATCGGCCCTGCCCCCGCGAACGCCACGCCGACCACCCCGCCACGCCCAGCCCCAGCATCGCGATCGCCCCAGCCACCGAAGCCAACACGTTCGACAGCCCAAACGTCCCCGTCGCATCGGCGAACCGCAGGCGACGCTCGAACAGCACCGCGGCCTCGGTCCCCGGGACCAGCCCCTGACGCTCCAGCATCGCGGCGGGGTCCTCATCAAACACCGCCACCGTCATGGCGTGTTCCACCCAGACGTACCACCCCGCCTCGGCCAGCAACGGCAACGCCGCGGCCACCACCAATGCCACGATCCACTTCCGGGCCGATGCGTGCTGTGCAAGGTGCATCGCCGACACCCCCACCGCCGACGCTGCGATCCACGCCCCGCCCTGGGTCCAGTCTTCCCAGCGTGCGGTGCCCTTGGTCATATGGAACGCCGCCACCGCCATCCCCAGCGACGCGAGCACCAGTGCCGCCTTGCTCAGCCTCGCCCCGGCCCAGACCGCGACCGCGATTCCCAGCCCCGCCACCACCACCGTCAGCGTCTGCAGCCAGGCCATGCCCAACGGGCCGAGCTCGGGCAGCTGATCCCCATACAGACCTTGCATATCGATGCGCGGGTCGCTTTCGAAGTACCGCACCGGCGAGTTGGGCGTGAAGCAGGGCACCAGCGCCATCGCTGTGAGCAACACCGCCATCGCGGCCACCGACGCCGATTTCATGCGACTCAACCCGGTTAATTCGTGATGGTCGGCAGGCGGCATCCGCACAGTGTAAACCTGCCCGCCCCACCATGGGCAAGGCCCCGCCTCACATCAGCGATTCGTTTCCGGTCAATGCCGATTCGGCTGGGCGGCCTTCACCGCGTCCAGCTTCTTCTGATAGCCCGACTGGATCACATCAACGATCACGAGCACCGCGACCGAGAAGTAGAACGTCGCCTTGCTCATCGGGTGGACTTCGAAGCCGAACAGCTTGAGGTGCGCCTCGTGCCCGCCCTCGCCCAGCAGCACGATGCCGACGATGAACAGGATGAACAGCCCCAAGACCTCGTACTTCCGGTTCTTGGAGATGAAATCGGTCACGCGGTCGGCCAGCAGCAGCATCGCCACGCCCGAGCTGACGATCGCGATGGCCAGCACGACGAAGACCTCGGTGATCGCCAGGGCCGAGAGGATCGAGTCGAACGAAAAGATCAGGTTCATGAACACGATCAGCGCGATGACCTGCGCTGCGCTCTTGGACTCTTTGGATTTGCCCGCGTGATGGAAGTCGTCGATCGACAAGAGGTGGCGGACCTCTTTGATCGCGGTGTACATGATGAACGCCCCGCCGAAGAGGAAGACGATCGTCGAGAAGTTAAACGCGCCCTCGATCACGCCTTCCCAGTGGACCTCGAAAAACGGCGCTTCGAGTTTTTTGATCAGCGAGATGATGACGAACAGCAGGACGATGCGCAGCGCGATCGCGATCAGGATGCCGTTGCGGCGGACCGCTTTCTGCTTGTCTTTCGGGGCCCGCTGGCTCTCGATCGAGATGTAGAGCAGGTTGTCGAAGCCCAGGACGGCCTGGAGGAACAGGAGCACGCCAAGATTGGCGAAGTTTTCGAATGTGAGGAGGTCGGCCATAGAGTTTTTCGCGGAAAGGGTTCGGAAGGTTGAATCAGAATCGGGTCAGCCCACGACGCTTGCGCCGCCGATACCGTTGATCAGCGGGTCGAGGGTGTTGAGGAACTGGGCCAGGAAGAAGTTGCTGATGATGATGGCGATGAAGCCGAGCACGAAGGACTCGGTGGCCGCTTTACCGACGCCCGCTGCGCCGCTCTCGCAGTTGAAGCCCTTGAAGCAGGCGATGAGCCCGATGAACAGGCCGAAGAAGACCGACTTGAACAGGCCGGTGAAGACGTCCCAGTTGGTCACGAGCTGGGCGGTGAAGTCCCAGTAGTCGGTTTGGTCGACGCCGAAGCCCGTCGAGACGACGAGGTAGCCCCCCGCGATGCCCAGCAGGTTCGAGAAGATCGTCAGGATGGGGAGCATGATGATGCAGGCCATGACCCGAGGCACGACCAGGTGCTGGATCGGGTCGGTTCCCATGACGCGCAGGGCGTCGAGCTGCTCGGTCACCCGCATCGTGCCGACCTCGGCCGAGACCGCCCCGCCGACGCGGCCGGCGATCATGACCGCGGCCAGCACCGGGCCGATCTGCTTCACGACCGACAGCGCGATGACGCCGCCGAGCTTGTTCTCCTGGCCGATCGCTTCGAACTGGCCGTAGGTCTCTAGGCCGATGACCGCGCCGACGAACGCCCCGACGAGCATGACCACGGGGATGCTGCGGACACCGATGGTGAACAGCTGGGGCATGAGCAGCCGCAGCCGGCTGTAGCCCGCGGGCTTGCGGACGGTCCAGTAGGCCCAGTGCCCGCAGAAACGCGAAAACTCGCCGAACCCCGCCAGGCGGTCGGTGATGTTGGTTCCGAAGTTCGCCAGCCGGTCAGCCATCATCCTTGAGGTGCCTCGCTCGCTTGATTGTTGCAGCCCACCGGAATGAGATCGGCGGATCGTCCCGCTCATCAGCACTTTGCCGCCGATCCAAATGATGAGAAAGGGTGACCGACGGGATTCGAACCCGCGACCCTCGGGATCACAACCCGATGCTCTAACCAACTGAGCTACGATCACCATCTGACACGCGGGCCGCATGGCCTTAGCGTCAAGCGCCAAAGAATATCGCCGAGGGCCTTGCGCTGTCAAACGCCCCGCATGCTGATCTGACGCCGCCACGTTAAGCAGCGTTTGCTCGCCCCCCAAGCGCCAGATACGATATTGCGTCACGCCCGCGCCGCGGTGCGGCGCGTCATCGATCAGATTGTGAACCCCCCGAAAGCAGACTCCTACATGATGAAGCCCGCTGCCAAGCCGCACTCGATCTGGACCGCTCTGTGCCTCGTCGGATTGCTCGTCGTCACCGTGATGGTCGGCGGCTGCCGCCCCGGCACCCAGGGCCCGTTCCCGGTCGTCGCCTACTCCGACGACGGCGACCTGCTGCCCAAGCCCTCGGGTGCCGGCCTGGTCATGTCCCCCGACGCCGAGATCCCCGACGTGCCCCGCCCCGTGGGCTTCGTCGGCGTGCCCTCCAAGAGCACCAGCAGCGTCGACCCGATCTCGGGCATCCGCACCGTGCACCACGTCTACCAGGGCCGGTCCAACACCCAGGACGCCGCCGCCTACTTCCGTCGTAACCTCGACGACTTCGGTTGGCAGCTCGACGGCTTCGACAACGGCGACCCGCGGGCCACCCTCCAGTCCTACGCCAAGGGCCCCGAACAACTCCGCATCGCCATCACCGGCGACAAGGGCATCACGACCATGGCCATCACCATCAGCCCGATCGCCCCGCCCCAGTAATTTCATTCTCCTCAACCTAATCGCCTCTCGACCGCTCTCACGCGGACCGGGATCGCCCCCGGAATTGCCACCCCATGGAAACGCCCCCCAAAGCCACCCCGCCCAAGAACGCCCCGATGGCTCACGACCCGCACGAAGCGGACATGGACAGCGAGCTGTCCAGCTTCTTCAGCGACGTGAAGTACGTCTACGACAAGTTCGGAACCCAGTTCATCGGCGGCCTGGCGATCTTTGCCATCGTCTTCGCCGGCTACAACTTGATCACCAAGAACCGCGAGTCCGCCCTGCAGACCGCCTGGCTGGACCTCTACGCCTCGGTCACCCCCGAAGCGCTCGAAGTCACCGCCGAGAGCAACAAGAACCCCGCCGTCCGGGCCAAGGCCCACCTCAACGCCGGTGACCTGCTGCTCGCCGAATCGCGCACCGCCTCGGATGAAGACGCCCCGGCGATCCTCAGCTCGGCCGCCGAGCAGTACCAGGCCGCGCTCGACGAAGCGCCCCACCTCATCTTCGAGCTCAACGCACTTGACGGCCTGGCGACCGTCGCCGAATCGCAGTACGACACCGCCAAGGCCGGCGAGTTCTACAAGCAGATCAAGACCAAGGCCGAGGGCGAGTTCCCCTACTGGGTGAGCCTCGCCGAGAACCGCCTGGCCCTCCTGCCCGAGCTTGCCGAGGCCGTCGAGTTCGCCCCCGAGCCTGTCGCCGAAGAGTCGGCCAGCGGATCGTCCGCCCCGCCCACCGTCAGCGGTGTCGACCTCACCACGCCCTTCGAGCTTGCCCCGGAAACCCCCGAAGCCTCGGCCGAAGCGGAACCCGCCGCCGAAGCCGAGCCCGCCGCGGCCGAGTGACGCGAGCCGTCACGGGCGGTCCACCTCGCCCGAAAAACGCCCAGCCCCCAGTAGACCAAAACGTTTTCACCTGTAGCGTTTTGTCTTCTCCCCTCCCTTGAGGGAGGGGCCGGGGGAGGGTGCCGAGGCTTGCGGTTTGCCGTGGTTTGGGGCGAGGTTAGTCACCCTCCCCTAACCCCTCCCTCAAGGGAGGGGGATTGAACCCGAGGCTACAGGTGGAGTAGGAATGTGCTCGTCATGCCCGCGGAAGAAGATCAACCCGACGCTTCCAACCCTTTTGACTTAAGCCACGACTCCCCCGAGCCCGCGCCCGACCGCGAGCTCGATCCCGATGCGCGTTACGAGGCCACGACCCTCGAAGAGCTCGAAGACGCCGGGGCCGAGCACCGCGTTTACGACATCACCACCGATTCCAAGAAACGGCTGGATGTGTATCTGCACAACCGCCTAAAGGGCATCAGCCGCAACCAGATCCAGAAGCTCATCGGCCTGGGCGGCGTCACCGTCAACGGCAACAACGTCAAGCCGTCCTACAAGCTCCGCCAAAACGACCGCGTCGAGGTGATGGTCCCGCCCAAGCCCGCGATCGACGTCCACCCCGAGCCGATCCCGCTGCACATCCTCTTCGAAGACCGCGACATGGTCGTGGTCAACAAGCAGGCCAACTTCATCGTCCACCCCGCCCGGAAATACAAGACCGGCACGATGGTCAACGCCCTGGCCTACCACCTCGAACACCCCGGCTACAACGCCTCGCCGTTCACCGAGCAGGCCAAGGCGCAGAAGACCGAGCTCTCGGAAGTCGGCAAAGACGATCAGCGCCCCGGCGTCGTCCACCGCCTGGACATGAACACCACCGGCGTGATCATCTTCGCCAAGCAGGAAACCACCCACTGGCTCCTCGCCAAGCAGTTCGAAGACCGCACCAACCTCAAGTGCTACCTCGCCTTGGTCCACGGCTGCCCGGACCCACCCTCCGGCGCGATCAACCAGCCGCTGGGCAAGCACCCGACCATCCGCGAAGGGCACGCCGTGCGCAACGATGCAAGCGGCAAGGAATCGCTGACGTTTTTCCGCGTGCGTCGCCGGTACAAGGGGTTCTCGCTCATCGAGTGCGAGCTCAAGTCCGGGCGGACCCACCAGATCCGCGTGCACCTGTCCTACCACGGCTTCCCCATCGTCGGCGACCAGCTCTACGGCGGCGAAACCGTCGGGCCTCCCGAACTCCTCGACCCTCCGATCGCGGCCGGGGCGCGGCCCAACCTCAACTTCGCCCGCACCAAGGCCGAGGGCCAGAAGATCGAGGCGAAAGCCGCCGAGCGCGCCGCCAGCGGTGAACTCGTCATGGGCACCCCCGCCCTGCACGCGGCACTCCTGCGCATTCAACACCCGGTGAGCGAACAATCGATGACTTTTACCGCCCCGCTCCACTCGCCAATGCTCGACATCGTCCGTGAGCTCGAAGCCAACCACCGGGCCGAGGGCGAAGTCGTCACCGACGGCACGCACATCAACCTCTCACAAGCCCTGCCCGGCATCGACCTGTCGTGAGTGGTCCACCACTTCCGACAAACTCCGCATCCGGTAGCCGCGTTTCTCGGTGACCTCGATCAGTTTCTCCAACGTCCTCAGGGTCCGTTCACCCCGGCCCGCTTGCTCGCCGATACCTTCGTGCAGCACCAGAATCGCACCGGGGAAGGCCGCCCCGCCGATCTGCCTGCCGTAAGTCTCGGGCAGATGCAGGAACGTGTCCCACGGCATAAACGAACCCATGGCAAACGTGGGCTCGTATCCCGCGGCCACCACGGCGGGCAACATCACGTCGGGGTCGAAATTCCCGCCCGCGGTGCGGAACCAACGCGGCTCCACCCCCAAGTCACGCAGCCGTTGGTCGGCGGCGCTAAACGTTGCGGCGAATTCCGACTCGCTTAACGAAACGCTCGGCACATCGGACAGCGTGTGGTTGCCCAGCTCGTGCCCCTCGCTCAGGATGCGCTGCACCGCCTTGTCACCCCTCTCGCCCATCACGTCGAGGTGGTCGGCGTGGATGAAAAACGTTGCGGTGATGTCGTGCTCCGCCAGCAGATCGAGTATCGGCTCGGTGTGATCCGACGGGCCGTCGTCGATGGTGAGTGCGATCAGTTTCTCGTCCCCCACGTCCACCCGGAACGTGCCCTCCGGCCCGATGGTTTCAGCGATGGGCAGCAACGCGACCTGGATGTGCCCGCATGCCGGGAGCATGAGCACCCCGAGCAACAGCAACCCGCCGACGATCTTCAAAACCCGCCTCCGTTTCCGCCGGCGTCGCTTGGGCTTCGCTGGGTCATCGGCTTTAGTCATCGCCCTTGCCCGGCGCGATCCACGGGATGTCGTCCACCCCCTCAAGCTGGTTCGCCCGGCGGGCCATGGCAAACAACAGATCGCTTAGGCGGTTGAGGTACACGATGACGTGGTCGCCGATGGGCTCCATCGTGGCCAGCGCGACACACAACCGCTCGGCCCGGCGGCAAACTGTCCGAGCCACGTGCAAGCGCGAAGCGAGTTCGGTCCCGCCCGGCAGCACGAAGTGTTGCATGGCGGGCACGGGCTCACAGACCGCGTCGATCCACTGCTCTAATTCAGCAACCTGCGTCTCGCCGACACGGGGGACGGTGGAACTGCGGCCGGTCTCGTGGCCGTCCTCATCCAGCTCGCCGTGGGGCGTCGCAAGGTCGGCGCCGATCTCAAACAACCGGCTCTGGATCGAGGTCAGGGGCTGCAAAATCTCGTCGGGTCCGCCGGTCGAAATGACCAGCCCGATGACGCTGTTGAGTTCGTCGGCGGTGCCGTAGGCCTCGACGCGGAGGTTGTGTTTCCCCACGCGTTGGCCGCCGTAAAGATCGGTCAGACCCGCGTCGCCACGTTTGGTGTAAAGCTTCATTGCTGCATGATAGGACACGGTTTGCCGGAGTTGAGCCGCGTCATGAAATACGGCGTCAAAACAAAGTATTTTTGCCTCGCGGGAAACATACGCCTATGCTGATGCGTTGCGGCGAATCCGGGAGACACCCAGCCGCTGTCCAACCAAAGGATCACCATGCCCGACAGCTCCACCCTCGACGAAACCGACACCAACTCCGACAAGCAGGCCATGCCCGACGTGCAGGGTTCGCAGGATCAACGCCGCGTGGCGATCAACAAAGTGGGCGTCAAAGACATCCGCTACCCCATCGCCCTGGACACCCCCAGTGGCGGCAAGCAGTCGACCGTGGCCACGGTGAACATGTACGTCTCGCTGCCCCAGGAGAAAAAGGGCACCCACATGTCGCGCTTCCTGGAGATCCTCAACAAGTACCACGAAGCGATCAGCTCCAAAGACATCATGCTCGTCTGCCACGACATGAAGCAGCGTCTCAACGCCGACGACGCCCACCTCGAACTCGAGTTCCCCTACTTCATCGACAAAGAAGCCCCCATCTCCGGCATGCCCGGCAAGCTCGACATCGAAGTCTCCTTCGAGTGCAACTCCAACGGCACCGACGACTTCATCCTGGGCATCAAGGTCCCCGCGACCAGCCTCTGCCCCTGCTCCAAAGAAATTTCCAAGTACGGCGCCCACAACCAGCGCTGCGTCATGGAAGCCAAGGTCCGCTTCGCAGAAGGGCAATCGATGATGATCGAAGAGCTCTTCGAGATCGTCGAGAAGTGCGCCAGCACGCAGGTCTTCTCGGTGCTCAAGCGTCCCGACGAAAAATTCGTCACCGAAGACGCCTACGAGAACCCCAAGTTCGTCGAAGATATCGTCCGCGACCTCGCGGTGGCTCTGAACAACGAAGACCGCATCGCGTGGTACCAGGTCAACTCGGAAAACTTCGAGTCGATCCACAACCACAACGCCTACGCGATGGTCGAACGCGACAAGCGCTAAGGCATTCGGCTCCGCCGCCTGACGGTTGACTGTCAGCCAGCAAACAACCACACCACCCAACGGCGTCCTGCACAACAGGACGCCGTTTTCGTTCATTTCTACACAAACCGTTTCGCCGAAATCGCTGCGAGCGGTTACCCTGTGCGATCCGCCGCCCGGAGCCGCGGAGCGGAATGTATTTATGGCCAAGCGAAAGAAACCACCCCGCAACTTCGAGCCGCGCATCCTCAACCGACGCGCCAAGCACGACTACGACATCAGCGAGAAGCTGGAAGTCGGCATGAAGCTGCTGGGCACCGAGGTCAAGAGCATCCGCCACGGCCACGTCTCCCTCGCCGAGGGCTACGTCGCGGTCAACCCGAACGCGATGACGCTGCAGCTGCACAACGTGGACATCGCCCACTACCCCCAGGCCGGCCCCTTCCAGCACGACCAGAAACGCGTCCGCCTGCTCCTTGCCCACAAGCGCGAGATCAAGCAGCTCTACGGCCGGACCACCGCCAAAGGCGTCACCATCATCCCCCTGGCCCTCTACTTCAAGAACGGCATGGCCAAGCTGGAGATCGGCGTCGGCGTCGGCAAACGGCAGGCCGACAAACGCCAGGACATCCGCAAGAAGGAAGCCGACAAGGAAATCCGGAAAGCAATGACACGAAGGGTCATTGGGTAGTTTTTTCTTGGAAGATCGCCTGCGCGGCGGGCGGTCAGGGCTGCGCCCCGACACCCCAACAGCCCTACCCGAGCACGAAGCGTGAGCGAGTGCCCGGCAGAAGCACTCGCTGACGCTTCGTGCTCGGATGGTGCGTACCGCCGCCCGGTGCCTTCGGGGTGCAGGGGCAGAGCCCCTGCCACTCGCCGCGCAGGCGACGGCTACTTATCATCTTCCGATTAACCCGAAGCCCGATCGCGACAAAGCTATGCAACGCCTGCTTATTCCCCTGACTTTTTTCCAGAGCCTCGCCACCGTGCTGCTCGAGCGGGGGTTGTATTTCTACACCGACGAGATCCTCAAGTTCAGCGAGGCGGAAAATCTCGGGCTCGCGATCGTGTTCGGCGTCTGCTACGCATCGGGTGCCATGCTCTCGCACAAGGTCACCAAGAAACGCGGCGAACGGCCGACGCTGCAATCGCTGATGATCGGGCTGTGCATGCTGAACATGACGGTCGCGCTGATGCCGACGCCGCTGATCGTGTGGTCGGGCTTTGCGGGGATCGGCCTGCTCATCGGGATGAAGTGGCCGGTGATCGAGAGTTACGTGACTGCCGGGGCCACGCCCGACCGGACGCTCAAGGTCATCGGCAGATTCAACATGGCCTGGTCGAGTGCGATGCCTTTCGCCCTGGCGCTCACCGGCGTCATGATCGAATGGCTGCCGCCCTCCTCGTTCATCATGCTCGCCGGAGCGATCTACCTCTTCACCCTGCCGGTGATCCTGCAGCTGCCGTGGGTGCCCGAGCACCTGCCGCACGACCACCCCGAACGCCCCGACCCGCGGCGTGTCCGGCGGTACCGAGCCCTGATGAACTCGTCCCGCTGGTCGCTGATCGGGACGTGCGCAATGATGTTCCTGCTCGTCCCGCTGATGCCCAGCATCTTCGACCGGCTGGGGCACGGCGTGCTCTGGGCCCCGGCGTTGTCCTCGGTGCTGGATGTCGGCCGATTCCTCACTTTCGTGGCGCTCGGCATCTGGACGTTCTGGCGGGGCCGATCGCTGCCTCTGGCCGTGTCGGCGATCGGGGTGCCCACCGGGTTTCTCATGGTCCTGTTCGCCCCGACCACCGCGGTGGCGATCGGCGGGGAGCTGATCTTCGGCTTCTGCGGCGGGCAGGTGTACTTCGCGGCGCTCTACCACGCCATGGTGCTGGAGAACGCATCCGTCGAGGCGGGCGGTCACCACGAGGCCCTGATCGGCAGCGGCTTTGCCCTGGGCCCCGCCATCGGCCTGGCGGGCATCGGGCTGCAGCGCGTCGTGGGCGACCCCGTCGGCGGGATGCTGATCGCCGTCGCCCCGCTGGTGCTGCTCTGCCTGGCTGCTTCGCTCTGGCCGCTCATCAAGCTGCGTCGCGAGGAACGCCTCGACCCGGCCCCGAGCCAAGACGCAGCGCAAGCCCTACAATGACCCTTTGCCCCGATTTCCCCCGAAGAAAAGCCCAACCGTGACCATGACCGCCCCCACCACCGACGCCACCGCCCTGCCCTTCGACTGCTCGCAGATCGCCGCCGACCACGGCACGCCCACCTGGGTGTACGACGCCGCGGTTATCGAGAAGCGCATCAGCGAGGTCCAGCAGTTCGACACCGTCCGCTACGCCCAGAAGGCCAACTCGAACCTGGCCCTGCTCGCGATCATGCGGAAGCACGGCGTGAAGGTCGACGCCGTCACCGCCGGGGAGATGCACCGCGCCAAGCTCGCGGGCTACGAGCTCGGCACCGACGACGTGGTCTTCACCGCCGACATCTTCGACAACGACGCGATCGAAATGATCCGCCAGTACAACGTACCGGTTAACGTTGGCAGCCCCGATATGATCGACCAGCTCGCCGAGGCGGGCATCGACGTGCCGATCACCCTCCGCATCAACCCCGGCTTCGGCCACGGCCACTCGCAGAAGGTCAACACCGGCGGCGAATCCTCGAAGCACGGCATCTGGCACACCCAGGTCGCCGACTGCCTCGCCGCCGCCAAGAAGCACAACCTAACCGTCCACGGCCTGCACATGCACATCGGCTCGGGCAGCGAGTTCGATCACCTCGCCCAGGTCGCTGGCGCGATGGTCGATGCCGCGCGCACCTTCGCCGAGTACGCCGACACGCTGACGACGATCTCCGCGGGCGGCGGCCTGCCGATTCCGTACCGCAAGGACAATCTCGAGCGCATCGACCTCGACCGCTACTACCAGGTCTGGGATGATGCCCGCAAACAGATCGCCGAGATCGCCGGCCGCGACATCCACCTCGAAGTCGAGCCGGGCCGGTACCTCGTCGCCGAGTCGGGCTACCTGCTCACGCAGGTGCGCAGCGTCAAGCAGTCGGGCAGCAAGCACTACATTGTGATCGACGCAGGCTTCAACGACCTGGTCCGCCCCAGCTTCTACGGCGCCTACCACCACATCTCGGTCGTCCGCCCTGACGGCTCGACGCCCGAGGGCACGACCGACTCCATCGTGGCCGGCCCGCTGTGCGAGTCCTGCGACGTCTTCACGCAGGAAGAAGGCGGCTTCGTCACCACCCGCAGCCTGCCCACCGCCACCGCCGGCGACTACCTCGTCCTCCACGACGCGGGCGCCTACGGCATGGCCATGAGCAGCAACTACAACTCCCGCCGCCTCGCCGCGGAAGTCCTGCTGAAGGACGGGCAGACGCACGTGATCCGCCAACGCCAGACGTTCGAATCGTTAACGCAGTTTGAGTCGATCCCGGACGGGATCTGAGCGTTGTAAGCTCGCAGCGATAACGGTGCTTATGTCCGCAGACGTCTTCACCTACGGCTCGCTCGTGATCCCGGCCGTGATGGAGGTCGTGACGGGGCGTTCGTTTCGGCATGAAAACGCAACGCTTCGAGACTTTGAGCGGTTCCTGATCGCGCAGCAGGTGTATCCCGGGATCGTGCCCGCCGAGGGTATGCATGTGACGGGGAGGCTGTACTTCGATGTGGATGAGGCGTCGTTGGTAAGGCTCGATTATTTCGAGAGCGAGGTCTATGACCGGCAAACCGTTGAGGTTGAGTTGGCTTCGGGGGAAAGTACTCCGGCGTTTTCGTATGTGGTGTCCGAGCAATATCGCCACCTCCTAAGCGGAGAGGCGTGGGACGAGGCGACATTTGTGGAGCGACACTTGCCGAACTTCCTCGCAAGGGCGCGCGGCTGGATGTGCGAGCTCGACGAGAGCGATTGAAACTCTTTCGAGGCGTTTGCCTTTGCTCCCTCTCCCCCCGGGAGAGGGCTGGGGTGAGGGCGGCTGGAAGTTTTTATGCGGGCGGCCGGTGGGCACAGGCGGATCGTTAGTGCCCTCACCCTAACCCTCTCCCGGGGGGAGAGGGGACCAAGGCAAACCATATCTATGGTTGATTACGCCCCGGCCCGGCCGTCATCTCCCTGGCGCGTTGAAGAGCTTTCTCCAGGCCGTCCTTCTCGTACGCTTCCTGCAACGCCAAGTACCGCGCCACGCGGAAGCCGTTCCACGCCTGCCAGACGACGAAGGCCGAGAGCAGCAGCAGCATGATCTGGCTGATCTGCTGGAGTAACGGGATGAACTTCGACACGCCGAGCAAGGCCGTGAGGAACGCGAAGCCGCCGATGACTAGGCCGATGCTCGCGGTGACACGCAGGCTCTTGGCCCGGCCCATGAAGAACCACAGGATCGACTGCAAAATCTGCCCGCCGTCGAGCGGGTAGATCGGCAGCATGTTGAACACCAACAACGCCGTGTTGATGCTGCCCATGATCAGTAGGTAACTCTGCAGCCAGTCCGGGAAGCCGCCCGAGAACATGTACAGCCCGAAGAAGACCGGCACGAGCACCACGTTCACCAACGGCCCCGCCGCGATCGACCACAGCACCGCGCCAGGCCGGGCCGGCGGGTTCACGAACGCCACGCCGCCCAATGGCCAGAGCACGATGTGTTTCGCCTCCCCGCCGACAGATCGGCAGGCCAGGGCGTGGCCGAACTCGTGCAGCACGATGATGCCGAAAAGCGAGCCGTAGATGAGCATGAAACTCATCAGATCGCCCGTGCTTTGGCCGCCGGTGTAGCTGAAGAGGATGTAGGCCGCGATGAACCACGACCAGTGGACGAACACGTCGATGCCCCGGAAACCAAACAGTCGGAATGAACCTTGAGGGGATAGCATGGTCGAACTATAGCCGAACGCCTATGCTTCGAGCGATCTGACTGACACGTTTCGCATCACCGGGGAATGGCTGGAAGGAATCCTCATGACTGAACAAGCACAGAAAGTCGCCCTCGTGACCGGCGCGGGCAGCGGCGTGGGCCGTGACACCGCTCTTTTGTTGGCCGACGCGGGGTACGCCGTCGCCCTGGTCGCCCGCACCGAGTCGAAGCTGCAGGAAGCGGCCGAGTACATCCGCAGCGAGGGGCCGGAAGACGCCGAGCTGCTGGTGCTGCCCACCGACGTGAGCGACTCCGCGGCGGTGGATCAGATGGTCCAGGCCGTCCTCGACAAGTTCGGCCGGATCGACGCGATCGCCAACTGCGCGGGTTCCGCCCCGCTGCAACCGATCGCGCAGATGACCGACGAAATCATCGACGCGGCGTTGGACGTGAACCTCAAGTCGGTGTTGTACGTGACCCGCGCTGCCTGGCCCGCGTTCCGCAAGCAGAAGCAGGGCGCGATCTGCAACATCTCGTCGATGGCGAGCATCGACCCGTTCACGGGGTTCAACGTCTATGCGGCGGCGAAAGCGGGGGTCAACCTCTTCACCAAGGCGACCGCCGACGAAGGCAAGCGGTTCAACGTTATCGCGGCGGCGATCGCGCCGGGGGCGATCGAGACGCCGATGCTGCGGGACAATTTCCCGACCAACGCCATCCCCGAAGACAAGACGCTCGACCCCCTGGTCGTGGCGGGCCTGGCCCGGGACATCCTGACCGGGCAGCGAGAGATCACCCCGGGGGAAACGATCGTGCTGCCGAGCCCGTGAAGCCGTATCACGAAGCTCCGTGGTTCATCGCGGACCTCAGGGCCGGTGTCCTTCGGCTTTAGGGGGCCAACCCTTTGCTCGACGAAATCTAACGGTGGCCGGACGTTACAATCCCTCTCATGCGGATTCTGCTGACCAATGATGATGGCATCGACGCCCCGGGCCTCGCCGCGCTCTACCGAGCAATCGAATCGCTGGGCGAGGTCCACGTGATCGCTCCGGCGCTGGTGCAATCGGCCACGAGCCACGCCGTGACGTTTCACCGCCCGATCTCGGTCGAGAAACGCGGGCTGGGTTACGCCGTGTCCGGACGCCCCGCCGACTGCGTAAAGCTCGGCCTCCACGCGTTGGTCGAAGAACCCGTCGACCTGGTCATCAGCGGCATGAACTCGGGCGCCAACGTCGGCATCAACGTGCTCTATTCGGGCACCGTCGGCGCCGCCCGCGAGGCCAACTTCAACGGCATCCCCGCCATCGCGGTCAGCCTCCACATCGGCGACTGGGAGCACGACCACTGGGACCGCGCCGCCGAGCACGCCCGCCGCACGATCGATCAGCTCATCACCGGCCCGATGGACGGCGACACCCTGCTGAACGTCAACGTGCCGGTCCTCGACGAAGGCGCCGAGCCGGTGGGCGTTAAGGTCGCGCCGGTGTCGCTGAGCAAGATGGTGGTCGACTACGAGCCGGGCACGGACGACGCGGGCAACCCCACCTACCGCGTGTGCAACACGATGACGTTCGCACAACGCGAGCCCGACACCGACGTGGCCGCGTTGTACGACAAGTACATCACCGTGACGCCGCTACACTTCGACACGACCTGCCCGACCAATACGCCCGCCTGGGCCGAGCTCTTGGGGGACTGATCCCGTGGCGATGCCCACCCAACCCTTCGACCCGGTGCTGGAGCTCAGCGACCTCGTGGACGGCGGCGACGCCTCGGCGATCGCGGCGTTCCTGCACGACCTGCCGCCCGAAGAGACGCCGTACACCATCTCGCACATCACCGAAGAGCGGCGGACGCAGATGTTCTCGCTCCTGGCCGAGTCCGAGCCGGAGTTCGCCGCCGACCTGATGGAACACTTCGACGATGCGCACGCCGCGGACATCGTCGGGGACCTCGAACCCGAAACCGCCGCCGCCATCGTCGACGAGATGGACTCCGACGAACAGGCGGACGTGCTCGGCGAACTGCCCAGCGAAGACGCCGAGGCGATCCTCGACGAGATGTCGCCCGAAGAGGCGATCGACGCCCGTCGGCGGATGCGCTACGACGAAGACACCGCGGGCGGCCTGATGATCACCGAGTACCTTGCTTATTCGGTCGATCAAACCGTCGAGGCCGTCGCCGACGATCTGCGCGAGCACGGCGACGAGTACGGCGAGTACGAAGTCCGTTACATCTACAGCGTCGATGCCGACCACAAACTCATCGGCACCGTCCCCATGCGTCGCCTGGTCATGTCGCCGCGCGGCACGCATGTGTCCAAGCTGATCCTTAGCGACCCGATTGTGGTCACGGTCGATACCCACGTCGACGAACTCGAAGACCTCTTCGACCGGATCGACTTCTCGTCGGTCCCCGTGATCGACGAAGCGCACAAGCTCGTAGGCGTGGTTCAACGCCACGCGGTGCAGGAAGCCCGCGGTGAGGCGGCCGAGGAAGACCTGGCCAAATTCGGCGGTATCGTCCGCGGTGAGGAATTGCGGTCGATGCCACTGGCGTCGCGGGCCGGTAGGCGTTTGTCGTACCTGCTGCCGATCTCGGGGCTACTGATGCTCTCGGCCAGCGTGATCCACTTGTTCATCGAAACCGTCGAACAGGTGCCGGTGCTGGCGATGTTTCTGCCGGTGGTCGCGGGGTTGTGTGGCAGCGGCGGCGGGCAGGCCGTGGCGGTGAGCATGCGGGAGATCTCGCTGGGCCTGATCAAGCCCGCCGACTTGATCACGGTGATGGGCAAAGAGGCCGCGGTGGCGTTCATCGACGGCGTGATCCTCGGCGTCGTCCTGTTTCTGATCGTGTGGATCTGGCAGGGCAGCCCGGTGATGGGCCTCGTCGTGGGCGGGTCGGTGCCGCTGGTGCTGATCACCGCGAAGATCACCGGGGGTTGCGTGCCGCTCTTGCTGCGAAAAATCGGGCTCGACCCCGCGATGGCGTCCGGGCCGGTCGTGACCACCGTGGTCGATCTGGTGAGCTTCCTGGTGGTGCTGGCGCTGGCGACGATGATGCTCGCCAGCCTGACGACTCCGACGACTTGAGTGATGAACCATGAGTAGCGAATCGACCGCCCAACACCGTGCCGCCGCCGCCGAGCAACGCGCCCGCTGCGCCGTCCTGACCGTCAGCGACACCCGCACCAAAGACACCGACAAAGGCGGCAAGCTCATCATCGAGCAACTCGAAACCGCGGGGCACGAGATCGGGGCGTACGAAATTCTTCCGGATGAGCCGACCGCCATCGAGCCGCAGCTCGCCGACTGGCTCGCCGCCCAACCGCCCTTCGACGCGATCATCACCACCGGCGGCACGGGCATCGCCTCGCGTGACACCACCGTCGAGGTCGTCCGCCGACACCTCGACAAAGAGCTCGAAGGCTTCGGCGAACTCTTCCGCATGCTCAGCTGGGACGAGGTTGGCCCCGCCGCGATGCTCTCCCGCGCCGTCGCCGGCCTGGCGGGCGAGACCCTGCTCTTCACCCTCCCCGGTTCGACCAACGCCGTGGGCCTGGCGATGTCCAAGCTGATCATCCCCGAACTGCCCCACCTGATCTGGGAACGGGCACGCTGAGGACTGCGGTGATCCGCAAAAAATGCGTATTTCAAAAAGGTTAATTCGTTCAACAACGAAGCGAACCGGTGCCGGTGTATTGCGTGCAGAGCCAATTAGGTCCGGAATTGAGTTTAATCCGGCCACGGTTATCCATCGGCCTGAGATTCATATCTGGCTTGTGAGGTGTCAATTACGATTCGCATCCCCATCAGGAGCGACCGCTCACAGGGGCAATTTGAGGTTTTGATCCAAGGTTTTTCATGTCCGGGTTGACACAAGCCGATTAAGGTATTTAAATATCTTTTATTATCTAAATTAGTGGAGCCCGCCCCATGCAAATGTCCAACACCGTCGAATACGCCCTGAGGGCGGTGGTGTGGCTGGCGGACAACCCCGAAGAGTCGCACACCAGCAGTTCCATCGCCGACGCCACGAAGATGCCCAGCAGCTACCTCTCGAAGATCCTCAAGAGCCTGTCCCACGCGGGCATCGTCTACGGGCAGCGCGGCGTCAAGGGCGGCTACACGCTGGCCCGCGACCCCAACGGCTTGTCGATCCTCGAAGTCGTCAACGCCGTCGAGCCCGTGCAGCGTATCCGGGCCTGCCCGCTGGGCCTCGAAGCCCACGGCAAGAACCTCTGCAACCTCCACCGCACCCTCGACGACGTCATGATCGACATCGAAAAAGCCTTCGCCAACCACACCATCGGCGAGATGCTCAAGAAGCCCAACCGCGTCAAACCCCTCTGCGGGCTGACCGTTCAGGGCAAGAAATCACTCCCCAACGACCGATCCACCGGCATCCGGCGGTAAATCGCCGCGCCATCGTTTCACTGAACCCGACCTCCCAACATCCTCCGAGACGCCTCCGATGAACACGCTTGCCCCGGAAACCCCGGCCGAGAACCCCGAGCCCCGAATCGATAAAGGACATCTAGATCGATTTGCCTATAACGACAAAATCGTTCGCATGTTCCTCTGGGCCACCATGCTCTGGGGGCTGGTCGCCTTCCTCATCGGCCTGATCCTCGCGGTCGAGCTCCCCGTCCCCCAGCTCAACGGCGGCATCGAGTACATCACCTTCGGCCGGCTGCGTCCGTTGCACACCAACGCCGCGATCTTCGCCTTCGCGGGCAACGCCATCTTCGCGGCGATCTACTACTCGACCCAGCGCCTCTGCAAGGCCCGCATGTGGTCGGACCTCCTGGGCAAGCTCCACTTCTGGGGTTGGCAGCTCATCATCGTGAGTGCCGCGGTCACGCTGCCGCTGGGCATCACCCAGGGCAAGGAATACGCCGAGCTCGAGTGGCCGATCGACATCGCGATTGCCGTGGTCTGGGCGGGCTTCTTCGGCGGCAACTTCTTCATGACGCTGATCAAGCGGCGTGAGCGGCACATGTACGTCGCGCTTTGGTTCTACATCGCCACGATCGTCACCGTCGCCATCCTCCACATCTTCAACAACCTCTGGGTCCCGCTCGTCGCGTGGGGAATGCCCGGCAACCCGTTGAGCGTGCTTAAGAGCTACCCGATCTACGCGGGGGTCCAGGACGCGATGATGCAGTGGTGGTACGGCCACAACGCCGTAGCGTTCTTCCTCACGACGCCGTTCTTGGGGCTGATGTACTACTTCCTGCCGAAGGCGGCGCAGCGGCCGGTGTTCTCGTACCGCCTCTCGATCCTGCACTTCTGGTCGCTGGTGTTCATCTACATCTGGGCCGGCCCTCACCACCTGCACTACACCGCCCTGCCCGAGTGGGCGTCGTCGCTGGGCATGGTCTTTAGCCTCATGCTCTGGATGCCCTCGTGGGGCGGCATGATCAACGGCCTGCTCACCCTCCGCGGGGCGTGGCACAAGGTCACCTCCGACCCGATCCTCAAGTTCTTCGTCGTCGGCATCACCTTCTACGGCATGGCGACCTTCGAGGGCCCGATGCTCTCGATCAAAGCCGTGAACTCCCTGTCGCACTACAACGACTGGGGCATCGGCCACGTCCACTCCGGCGCCCTGGGCTGGAACGGCTTCATGGTCTTCGGCATGGTGTACTGGCTCGCCCCCAAGCTGTTCCAAACCAAGGCCATCGACGTCAAGCTCGCCAACCTGCACTTCTGGCTGGCGACCGTCGGCATCCTGCTCTACGTCATCTCGATGTACGTCGCGGGCCTGACCCAGGGCCTGATGTGGCGGGCCATGACCCCCGAAGGCCAGCTCGCCTACCCCGACTTCGTCGAGACCACCACGAAGATCATCCCGTTCTACTGGATCCGCGTCGGCGGCGGCCTGCTCTACCTCGGCGGTGCGGTGGTCGGCACGTACGCCCTGTACAAAGCCTGGAAGCAGCGCCCCGAGAAGTACGACGAGCCGGTGATCGAAGCCGCCCCGCTCTCCAAGGAGTTCGAGCGTGAGGTCAAGCCCGTGTCGACGCTCGACGGTGTCGTGCCCATCGCCCAGAAGCTCGACGTGTGGAAGACCATGTGGTGGCACCGCACCTGGGAACGCATGCCCGTGAAGTTCACGGTGCTGGTGATCGTGGCGGTGGTGGTGGCCTCGCTGTTCGAGATCATCCCGACGTTCGTGATCCGGTCCAACGTGCCCACGATCGCCTCGGTCACGCCCTACACCCCGCTGGAGCTGGCCGGCCGCGACATCTACGTCGCCGAGGGCTGCTACAACTGCCACTCGCAGATGATCCGCCCGATCCTCAGCGAGACCAAACGCTACGGCGACTACTCCAAGCCCGGCGAATCCGTCTACGACCACCCCTTCCAGTGGGGCAGCCGACGCATCGGCCCCGACCTGGCCCGTGAGGGCGGCATCCGGACCCACTCCTGGCACATCGCCCACCTCGACAACCCACGCATGGTGCCCGGCTCGATCATGCCCGCCTACCCGTGGCTGATGAAAAAGAAGATCGACTTCAAGTCCATCCCCTTGCGGATGAAGGCCAACCGCGCCGTCGGCGTGCCCTACACCGACGAGCAGATCGCCTCGGCCATCGAAGACGCCAAGAAGCAGGCCCAGGAGATGCACGAGATCTTCCTCGATCAGAACGTCGGCCCCTACGTCTCCAACAAAGGCGAAGGCGAACCGATCGACCTTTCTGACCGTCAGGCCATCGCCCTGGTCGCCTACCTGCAGCGGCTCGGCACCGACCTGACCAAGCCCGCCCCCGCCCCGGCCGAGGAAGAAGCCCCCGCGACCGAAGAAGAAACCGTTTCGGCTGAACCCGCCGAACAGCTCTCGGAGGCCAACTAATGGGAAAGTTCAAAGAGATCTTCGAGTCGACCTCGGCCGACGCCTTTTCCAGCATCGCGCTGGTCATCTTCGTCGCCGTGTTTCTCCTCGTGACCGTGTGGGTGCTGACCCGCAAGAAGAAGACCGTGGACCGCTGGGCGTCGATGCCCCTGCACGATGACCCCGACGACATCGTCGACGACCGTTCCCAACCCAAACCCCAAGACTGACCCAACGACTCGCCCCGTGCGACCCACACCAGGTAACCGACCATGCCCGAAACCAAACCCGAATCCGAAGCCGGCCACATCCCCGACGATCCCTTAACCGGCCACAACTACGACGGCATCCAGGAATACGACAACCCCACCCCGGGGTGGTGGACCTGGCTCTTCGTGGCCTCCATCTTCTTCGCCCCGCTCTACCTGATCGTAGCTGCGGGCGTCCCGACCCTCTTCGGCTACGAAGAGTCCTACGAGGCCGCCCAGACCGCAGCGCTCATGGAGCAGTTTGCCACGCTCGGCGAGCTCTCGCCCGACGAAGCGACCCTCGCACGCTTCGCGCACAACCCCACCCCCGACGACGCCAAGTGGCTCGGAGCCGGGCAATCCATCTACGTCGCCAACTGCGCCGCCTGCCACGGCGGCAACGGCGCGGGTGTCTCCGGGCCCAACCTCACCGACGACCACTACCTCAACATCAAAGACGCCTTGGGCATCATCAACGTGATCAACAAGGGCGCGAACAACGGCGCGATGCCCGCCTGGGAAAACAAGCTCCAGCCCAACGAGATCGTGCTGGTCAGCGCTTACGTCGCCTCGCTCCGCGGCCAGAACCTGCCCAGCCCCCGCGTCCCCGAGGGCGAAGTCATCCCGCCGTTCTTCAGCGAACAGTGATGTGATTCCGGGTACTGCTCTCCTTCCTAGAGGGAGGGGCAGGGGGAGGGTGCTAAGACGCAGCGACGTCGCGGCGAATGGCAAGGCCATCCCCCTCCTCTAAACCCTAGCGTGACAAACCCATGGCCACCTCCAACGAAAACCTGCTGAACCCCGAAGAGCGGGTCCTCTCCACGCTGGAGGCCGACGGCAAACGCAGGTGGCTCCACCCGCGTCTATCCAAGGGCAAGCACTGGCAACGCCGACGCCTCATGGCCTACGGCCTGATCGCTTTCTTCACCATCGTCCCCTGGCTTCGGTGGAACGGCCAGCCGCTGATCCTGCTCGACATCCCCAACCGCAAGTTCCTGATCCTCGGCACCACGTTCCTGCCCACCGACACGCTGCCGCTCGCGCTCGCGATCCTCATCATCTTCCTGACGATCTTCTTCCTCACCGCGGTGCTCGGCCGGGTGTGGTGCGGGTGGGGCTGCCCGCAGACGGTGTACATGGAATTCGTCTTCCGCCCCATCGAGCGCCTGCTGCACGGCCGTAAGGGCGTCGGCGGCAAACCGCGAAAGTCCATCGCGCCGTGGCGCACCGTGCTCAAGTACGTGATCTTCCTGGTGATCTGCGCGCACCTGACCAACACGTTCCTGGCCTACTTCATCGGCACTGACAAACTCACGCAGTGGATCTGGACCAGCGCCCCGTGGGAACACCCTGGGCCGTTCTTCCTGTTTGTGGGCATCACCGCGTTCATGATGTTCGACTTCGCGTATTGGCGCGAACAGCTCTGCATCATCGGCTGCCCCTACGGCCGGTTCCAGAGCGTCATGCTCGACCGCCAGTCGCTGATCATCAGCTACGACCCGCAGCGCGGCGAGCCCCGCGGCAAGCCGCGCAAAGCCAAACGCGGCCAGGACGTCGCGCTCCCCGTCGTCGGCGACTGCGTCGACTGCAACCAGTGCGTCGACGTCTGCCCCACCGGCATCGACATCCGCGACGGTCTGCAACTCGAATGCATTAACTGCGCCCAGTGCATCGACGCCTGCAACGACGTGATGGCCCGCTTCGATCGCCCGCTGGGCCTGATCCGCTACGGCTCGCAGGACGCCATCGACCGCAAACCCACGCGCATCCTGCGCCTGCGCGTCGTGCTGTACCCGATCGCCATCTGCCTGCTACTGACCGGGCTGTTGGTGTTCCTGTTGAACAAGCCCACGTCGGATATCGAGGTGCTGCGCACGCTCGGCCGGCCGTTCTCCGTGACGCCCGAGGGGCTGGTCGACAACACGCTGCGGGTGAAGATCACCAACCGCACCGACGAAACGCGCGACTACCGCTTCGCCATGCCCGCACTCGCCGAGGCCCAGGTCATCACCGGCCAGGACACCCTCACCCTCGAGCCCGGGGACACCCTCACCCAACCGATCCGCGTGGTGCTGCCCTTCGAATCGTTCCGCGGCGGCCGACTCCAAGCCACCCTGCAGATCACCGACGACCAAGACACCGCCTTCGACCACAAGCTGACGCTGCAGGGCCCGACCGCCAAACCAGGCACATCCACCCGCCCACCAACCCACGAGAACAACGATGAATGAGACCACCCCTTCCAACGCTGCATCCATCAAGGGCCGTGTCCGCTGGCCGCTGATCGTGGTCGGCCTTCTCGCGGGCCACGCAACGCTGATCATCACCGCAGTCACCTTCGCGGTGGGCGGCTCGGGCCGGGGTGTGGTGTCGGACTACTACACCAAGGCCGTGGACTTCGATCAGCACAAGGCCGAGCTCGCCGCCAGCGCCGAACTGGGTTGGGAAGTGAGGCTCACGCCCGGCTCGTTGGTCGATGAGCAGGGCCAACGCCTGATCACCGCCACGCTGTCCGACGCGTCTGACTTGCCGATGGATGGCGCCACGATCAACCTCCGCCTCACGCGCCTCGCCGACGGCCGCGTGATCGAGACCGAATTCCTGCCCAACGCGGATCGAGCCGGTGCATACCAAACGGCGGCAGATTGCCCCGCCCCGGGCTGGTACGTGGCCGACCTCGTGGTTGAACACGACGGCCAACGCTTCATCCAGAAGCATGAAATCCAGGCCCGCGGTGGAGTCGCCCTCTTCACGGAGGACGGTGCGTGATCACCACGCTGGTCATCGCGGTCTTCCTGGCCAGTGTGCTGGGCTCCCTGCACTGCGTGGGCATGTGCGGGGCTTTTCTTGCGCTCGCCTTCACCGACGTCCCCGAGTCGGGGCGGTGGCGGGTGTCCGTGGCGTATCACGGTGGACGTCTCGTGTCGTACACCGCCCTCGGCGTCGCGGCGGGCACGGCGGGGTCGCTGCTCGACCTCGGCGGCACCCTCGCGGGCATCAACCAGATCGCCCTGCCCCTCGCGGGCATCACCGTGATCGTCTTCGGCGTCGTCGGCCTGCTCCGGCAACGCGGCGTGTCGATCCAACGCTTCCATCTGCCCCCCGCGTGGTCGGGACGCGTGCATCGGCTGCAGAGCCTGGCCATCCAGATGCCCTCGACCCAACGCGCCGCGGCCATCGGCATGCTCACCACCCTGCTGCCCTGCGGCTGGCTCTACGCCTTCGCCGCCACCGCGGGCGGCACCGCCAGCCCGCTGCTCGGCGGACTCGTCATGGTCGTGTTCTGGAGCGGCACTCTGCCCGCGCTCGTGTCGTGCGGCGTGGGCGTTCAAGCGTTGGCGGGGCGCTTCGGCAAACGACTACCCGAGTTGACCTGTGTCGCGTTGATCGTGTTCGGCGGCCTCGCGGTGTTCAGCCGATCGCAGTTCGACATCCCCGACCTCACCAGCCAGGCCTGGGCCGCCCACGGGCAGACCGCCAGCGCTTTGGCTTCGCAAAGCGAAGGCGAGACATCTTCCATCACGCTCGACCCGCAAACCGGATTGCTCATCGAACCCAATGAATTGCGATGCCACGGCAGCTCCACCCGGGAGGCGCAGCCGTGAGCACCCTCGCGTCCCCGCCAACCCCTTCGTCTCTCTCCACGTCGGCCACCGAGCTCGCCCAGGAAGTCGCTTGCGACCACTGCGGCCTGCCGGTGCCCGACGGCCTCCAGGTCGCGGGCGCGGAGCAGCAGTTCTGCTGTTCGGGCTGCGCCAGCGTGTATCGGATGATCCACGGCTGCGACCTCGGGCGCTATTACGAACTGCGCGATGCACTGCCCGCCGACCGTCAGGGGCCTCTGGCCGAGCCCGCGTCCAATCGCTACACCACGTTCGACGACCCCGCGTTTCTCGACACCCACGCACAGCCGCTGACCGATGGGCTCATGCAGATCGACCTGCGTCTGTCGGGCGTGTACTGCGCTGCCTGCGTCTGGCTCATCGAACGCCTGCCCCGCGTCTGCCCCGGGGTGATCGAAGCCCGCCTGAGTCTCCGCCAAACCGTCGCACGCATCACCTGGGACCCCACGCAAGTCGCCTTGTCACAAGTCGCGCTGGCGATCCACCGCCTGGGCTACCCGCCCCACCCCGCGGGCGAAGCCGATGCCCGGACCGCGCGTCTCGAGGGCGAGCGCAAGATGCTCATCCGCGTTGGCGTCGCGGGGGTGTGCGCCGGCAACACGATGCTGTTGGCGGTGGCGTTGTACATGGGGCTGATCGACGGCATGGCCGACGAGTTCCAGACCTTCTTACGCTGGGTCAGCCTCGGGCTCGGGGCGATTTCGTTGTGCTGGCCCGGGGCATTGTTTTTCCGAGGCGCGTGGGCGGGGCTGCGCACGCGACACGTCACGCTGGACCTGCCCATCGCGCTGGCCCTGGGCGTCGGCGGGATCGCGGGGATGTTCAACGTCGTCCTCGGCCGGGGCGAGGTGTACTTCGACTCGCTGTGCGTGCTGGTTTTTCTCCTGCTCGTGGGGCGTTATCTGCAGATGCGGCAGCAACGCCGAACAACCGACGCGGTGACGCTCATGCAGTCACTCACGCCCGTGGGCTGCGCGGTGTGGCGCGGCGGCGAGTGGGTCGAGCTGCCCCTCGAAGCGATCACGCCCGGCGACCGGGTGCGTGTGCCCAGCAACGAACGCCTGCCCGTGGACGGCGTCATCGTGGCGGGGCAATCCTCCATCGACACCGCCTCGCTCACCGGCGAGTCACGCCCGACTTCCATCGGTATTGGCGACGAGGTCTTCGCGGGCTCGCAGAACGTCGGCGCTGCGATCGAGATCGACGTGCAAGCCGTGGGAACCGAGACACGCCTGGCCCGGCTGATGGAAGACGCCGCGGCGGGTGTGGCGGCCAAGCCCACGATCGTGCGCCTCGCCGACCGCATCGCGGGGGTATTTACCGTGTGTGTCATCGTGCTCGCCGCCGCCGTCTTCAGCGGGTGGTGGGCGGCCGTCGGCCTCGAACCCGCGATCAACCACGCGGTGGCACTGCTGATCGTGGCGTGCCCGTGTGCGCTGGGCCTGGCGACACCGTTGACGCTCGCACTGGGCATCGGCGTCGCGGCACGGCGGGACATCCTCGTCAAAGACGTCGCGGTGTTCGAGAAACTCGCCAAGGTCCTACCCGACCGCCCAGGCGTCCTCGCCCTCGACAAAACCGGCACCCTCACCCGCGGTGAACTCCGCGTCGTCGCCTGGGTGGGCGACGATGACGCAGCACTGCAAGCCGACGTCGGCAACGCCGAACGCGACGCCCGCCACCCCGTCGGCCGGGCACTGCGCGAAGCCTACGCCGCTGAATCTGTCGACGACCTCGTCCCTTTCACCCACATCGTCGAAGACCCGCGTGGCGGCCTGATCGCCGAACGCGAAGGCTCCACACTGCGCCTCGGCAACGCCCGCTTCCTCGCCGCCCACAACCTCACCATCGACCAACACTGGATCGGCCGCGCCGCCCCGTATCAACAACACGGCGCGTCACTGGTGTGGGTCGCCGTGAATGACCACATCGCGGCATTCGTTGCCTTGGAAGACACGTTGCGTGACGACAGCCCCGCCGCGACGCACGACCTCGCCGAGCAAGGCTGGTCCTCGGCCATCCTCTCGGGCGACCTCACGCCCGCCGTCCGCCGCGTCGCGGATCATTTGCACACCCACGAACAACACGTCCACGCCGAACTCGCCCCCGAAGACAAAACGCAGCTCGTCGAGCGTTACCGCGAACCTGGCCAGACCGTGCTCATGGTGGGGGACGGAGTGAACGACGCCGCCGCACTCGCCGCCGCCGACGTGGGGCTGGCCGTGCAAGGCGGAGCCGAGGCCGCGATGGCCGTCGCCGATGCGTACACCGCCCGCCCCGGACTACGGCCCGTCGTCGAACTCGTCGCCCTGAGCAAATACACCGTCCGCCTCATCCGGCAGAACCTCTGGGTGTCGCTGGGCTACAACGCCACGGCCGTGGCCCTCGCCGCAGCGGGCTTGCTCACGCCTTGGATCGCGGCGATCCTGATGCCGATCAGCTCGCTGACCGTGCTCAGCCTGGCCGTGTCACGCCTGAGTCGATGGAAAGGATCGCCGTCATGTCCGTGATCTACCTGATGATCCCGCTGGCCATCGTCCTCGCCGCCGCCGCGTTGTGGGGGTTCATCTGGTCGGTCAAGAAGGGCCAACTCGACGACCTCGACACGCCGCCGAAGCGGATGCTCTTCGACGACGAAGACTAGCGCATTCCTATGGCGCCCGTAGCGTCGGGTTTAATCCCCCTCCCTTGAGGGAGGGGTTAGGGGAGGGTGTGAAACCTCGCCCCAAACCGCGGTGCACACACACACACACCTCGGCACCCTCCCCCGGCCCCTCCCTCAAGGGAGGGGAGAAGAAAGAACGCCACGGGCAAGTCGCTCTGCCTAGGCTCACCCCTCATCCCTCAATCCTCACCCCTCAAATTCACGTCCGCCACGGCCCGGTGATCGCCAACGTGATCCCGTCCGCCTGCACATTGGTAAACAGCGTCGTGCCGTCCGGGCTGAAACAGCTGCCGGCAAATTCGCTGTGGCTCAGCAAGTTCCGCGCGAGCTTGTACACCTCGCCGTGGGGCGTCACGCCGACCAGGTCGTTCTTCGTCTTCGCGTCTTCGCTCAGCACCAGGTCGCCCCACGGCGCGACGGTCACGTTGTCACAGTTCTCCACCAGCTCGTGGTCGTTCGGCTCGAGGAACAGCTCCAGCTTGCCGGGGAAGCGTTCTTCCTCGGGCTGGCCCTCGACCCGGCTGGGCACGTAACGCCAGACCTGGCCCTTGCGGTTCACCCCGCCGGTGGTGCAGGCGAAGAACACGCTCTGCCGGCCCCACCACATGCCCTCGCCGCGGGCAAACCGTGCCCCGCCATTCGCGAACACCTGGTGGCGGAGGTCGTCGCCCGGCGAGGTCACGTCTTCGACATCGATCCAGGTCACCTCCATCGGCTCGAGTAGCGGGATACGCACCGAGCTCCCCGCCGCGGCGTCCATCGCGGTGAACGACGCCGACGACGTGTAACCCTTGGCTTCCTCCTCGCTGATCGCCTCGAGCCAGTTGCGGGTGTCCAGGCTCGGCTGGTCACGCACCATCAGCGCCTGCAGCCGACCGCCGTCTTGCAGCTTGCCGGGCGTGTTGGGGATGAAGCGGTAGATGCAACCGTCTTGCCGGTCTTCGGTCTGGTAGACGATGCCCGTCGCCGGATCGACCGCAACCGCCTCGTGGTTCATCCGGCCCATGTCGGTCAGCGGCACCGGGTCCACCGCGCCGACGTTCACCGACGCGGGCACCTCGAAGTTGTAACCGTGGTCCTTCTCGATCACGCCGCCGGCCCGCGTGACCGTTTCCTCGCAGCTGATCCAAGAGCCCCAGGGCGTTGGCCCGCCCGCGCAGTTGCGCTCGGTGCCGATCAGCGACATGTACCGCACCGACACGTTGCCGGTCTTGGTGTTGTAGACGTGGGTGCTGGTCCCGCCGAGCCCGGGGTTGCGCCCCTTGCCGTAGTCGTACACCTTGGTCTTGTCGATCTGCGTCATCTTCTCGAGCGACCAGCCGAACGGGCCCATGCGGTAGCGACGCGGGTCGACCTCGTGGTTGACGATGAGGATGGTTTCCTCGGGCTTGCCGCCGGGCACCGCGAACGCCGCCGAGCCGTCGGGCTTGCCGGGGACAAAGAGCCCGTCGTCCATCTCCTGGCCGAGGCGGGCGATTACGCGATACGAAAACCCCTCGGGCAGATCGATCACCCCCTGCGGGTCGGGCACCAACGGCCCGTACCCAAACGCCTGCCCCGCCGCCTCCCCGGCCGCGGCCTGCCCCACCCGGCTCAAACCCACAAACCCGGCAGACACCGCCGCGGCGGCCTGCATGAATTGGCGACGAGATACTTCTGGTTCTTGCATAGACCTATTTTAGTTGCCCCCGGCCGCTTGTCCCGCCCACCTCAAGAAATTCACACCCCCCTAACGCACTCCCGCTGCGGCATGAAGGCTGCTTTTTCTACTGATCACGATTATTATCGCTGCCGCACTCAATTGAACCAGGTAAGCGATTTAGCCGACTTTGTTCCACGCATTCACATAACTCACTCATTCGAGCGAAGAAGCGACACGATTTTGCAAAAGAAATTGATTCGAAGTCATGCGGGTTAATCGGCTTGCGGGATGTCTTCCACGTGGGTCAGCGCCGCTTCCAGTGCTTCGAGTCGGTTGTCGCGGAAGGCGAGTTCGCCCGTGCCGGTCTTGTCGATGCTTTCAAGTCGGATGCGCGTCTTGCCCGAGGCGCCGCCGATGTAGACCGGCAGCTCCGCCTTGCGCGCCTCAAGCACCACGTTCTCCAGCGCCAGCGCGATCGTCGTCGAGAGGATCGGCACGTCGTGCAGGTCGATGATCAACGCCTTGCCCTGCTTGCTTTCGATGGCGTCGTGTTGTCGGGCGATGGCTTTGGCGACGCCGAAGATCATCGGGCCGCTGAGGTACAGCAGGATGATCTGGCCCTTGCCGCGTTCAAACAGCTCGCGCTCTTCCGGGCTCAGCGGCAGTTCCGCGTCGCTGGTCGTGATCGTGCGGATGTCGGCCGATTGCAGCTTCGACAGCCGATCAATTGTCAGGACGTTTGCGATAAACACGCCTAGCCCCACCGCGATGACCAGGTCGACGAAAACGGTGAGCCCCATCACGCCGTACATGATCAGCGTGGCGGAGCGTGACACGTGGTGCACCCGCTTGAGGAAGCTCCAGTCGAGGATGTCAAAGCCGACCTTGAACGCGATCGCAGCCAGAACCGCCATCGGCACAGACTCGAGCAGCGGCGCCAGCACCAGCACCACCATCAGCAGCAGCAACGCCCGGACCACGCCCGCCGCCGGGGAGCGTGCGCCCACTTGGATATTGACCACCGTCCCCATCGTTGCGCCCGCACCGGGCAGCCCGCCGAAGAGCCCGCTGAACAGGTTGCCGACGCCCTGACCGATGAGTTCGCGGTTCGAGTCGTGGTGCTTGCGGGTCAGGCTGTCGGCGATCATCGCGGTGAGTAGCGAATCGATGCAGCCCAGCAGGCCCAGGATCATGCCCTCGATCAGGATGATCCTCAGCTGCTCCTGAGAGAAAACGGGGATCTGGAAGTCGGGCAGACCCATCGGGATCTCGCCGATCCGGTTCAGGTCGGCCGAGGCGAAAAACGTCAGGCTCGCCACGCTGCCGATCACCAGCGCCAAGAGGTGCGGCGGGCAAAACTTCCGCCACGCCTTGGGCATCGCAAACAACACCACCAGCGCCAGGATCGCCAGCGACGCCTCGGGCCAGCGAATCCCCGCCGCCATCTCCGGCAGAGCGGTCACCACGCCCACCGCCCCGCCGCCCGGCGAAGCCTGCCCGGTCAATGGTCCTAACTGCATGAGGATGAGCAGCACCCCGATGCCCGACATGAAGCCCGAGATCACGCTGTAGGGCATGAGTGTGATGTATCGTCCCAGCCGAAAGATCCCGAAGCCGATCTGCGTCAATCCCGCCACCACGACCACGGCAAACGCCATCGCCAGCCCGTTCTCCGGGTCCGCCGCGATCAGCGTCGTGATCACCGCCGTCATCACCACGGTCATCGGGCCCGTCGGCTCGGAGATCAGCGTCCGTGTTCCGCCAAAGAGCGCCGCGAACAGGCCCACGAATACCGCGCCGTACAGCCCCGCCTGCGGCCCCGCTCCCGACGCCACGCCGAACGCCAGGGCCAACGGCAACGAGATCACCGCGGTGGTCACGCCGCCGAACAGATCACCGACCCAATTGAATTCGCTGAAGCGTTTGTCGGGGTCCACGATTTTTCGCCAAACACTCGTCATGCGCACGCATGGTAGCCATGTTTCCCGTGCTCGGCAGACGCCTGTGCCGGTCCGCGATAATCACGGCAGCCCCCGTAGGTCAGGTCTTCGACCTGACGCCGTATATCTGTGCGTCGCATTGCGCAGTGTCTAGGTGTCCGCGTCAGGTCGAAGACCTGGCCCACACCTCACGCCGCTTCCGAGGTTACGCCGTGGCCGTCTCGCCCTCGGCGTTCTTCCGCTTGGCGATCTCCTCGCGGATCTCGTGGCTTCGCTCTTCGGTTAGGTCGTAGCCCAGCATCGCGATAATCGCGATCAGCGTGCCCAGCGACGGCAGGATGATGTAGGCCAGCCGCATCCCGCGCATCGCTTCGGGGGTCTGGGTGGCCGCCGACTCGTCGAAGCCGACCCACGCCATGATCAGCCCGCCGCCCAGGCCCGCGATGGCGAAGCCGAACTTGACCATCCACCAATACACCGCGCCGAACGCCCCCTCCCGCCGCGAGCCGGTGTTCAGTTCGTCGAGGTCGCAGACGTCAGCCGTCATCGACATCATGATCGTGAACAGGCTGCCGATGCCGAACGAGAACAGCGGCAGCGGCAGGAACAGCAGCCACGGGTTATTCGGGTTGAAGCACCACCAGAAGCTCAGGTACCCGAGGATCGAGACCGCCTGCGAAATCACAAAGGCGTTCTTCTTGCCGAGCTTTTCCGAGAGGAACGTCACCACCGGGATCGCGAGGAAGCAGGTCGTCAGTGCGCTCACCGTGCCGAACCACGTCGGCCAGGTGTCCGAGCCCTCCGGCCCGGTCACGCCGTTGAACATGTAATGCACGATGATGAAGAACGAAAAGCCCGCGACCGTGTTGAACGCGTTGAACACGAAGAACGTCGCGATGCAGATCCGCACGAACGGCTTGCACTTGAACGTCGCCACCACGCCCCGCAGCAGGCTCGCCAGGTTCTTGCCCAGGTTCGCCAGCGACAGGTCTTCCTGCTTGCTCGGGTCGACCGGCTGGGTCTTGCAGAACACCGCCGGCACCATCGCCATCAACATACAACCCACGCCCACCCAGATCGCCAGGTTCCGCGCCCCCGCCACCGGGTCCGCCACGCTCGGATCGTCCTCGCTCGGATAGATCGCCGGGTCGTACAGGATCACCCAGAACCACGGCACGATCACCCACGCCCACTGCCCGATCCACTGCGCCACCGCCATCAGGCGGGTCCGCTCGTGGAAGTTGTCGCTCATCTCGTAGCCCATCGCCACGTACGGCGTCGCGAAGATGGTCAGCCCCAGATAAAAGACAAACGCAAAGATCAAAAAGTACGTGAAGTTGTACGTCTCGCTGTTCGCCGGGTCGATCTGCCACATCAGGATGTAAGCGATCCCCGCCACCAGCGCCCCGATCAAAACGTAAGGCCGACGCCGCCCCCAGCGCGACTTGGTGTTGTCCGACACAAACCCCATCACCGGGTCGGTCAGCGCGTCCGACAGCCGGGGCAGGAAAAACAGGATGCCCCACAACACCGGGCTCATGCCCAAGCCCTGCACCAGCACCACCATAAAGATGCCCAGCGCCGCCGGGAACATCTGGTTCCCCAGCATCCCCACCCCAAACGCGATCTTCTGTGACAAGGCCACCTTCTCGTGGGCCACCGCCGGTTCGGATGATTCGGTCAACGCAAGCTCCTGGATGAAACAAAGAGATGAACAAAACTGAAACGATCGGACACGCATCTTAGCGAGACGGCCCGTCGGCGAAACCTTTGCGTGCGAAAAATTCCGCATTTTTACGGGTTTTATGGCGAAATTGCTGGAACATCGTTCCAAGCCTAGAGCTTTCTCTTCGTTGACTAATTTGGGCAAATTTTGGAACACCGTTCCGGCCAGCCAGCTTTGCATTACAACGCGGCCTGTAGGTCAGGTCTTCGACCTGACGCCCCCCACGCATCACCACGACGCCCTGCGTCTGACCTACGAACATCAACCCCAAGCCCTGTAGGTCAGGCATGCCTGCCTGAAACCCGAGCCACAGAAACTCCACGTCAGGCAAGCATGCCTGACCGACAGAAATCTCCCCGCGGGCAGTCCAAGCCCCCAAGCCCCCAACACCCAAGCCCCCAAATTGCCAAAGAGCGAACGCTCGGCCCACGGCCGACGCGTGCAACGGCCCACACGCCTGCCGATCTCGAAACCTGCCGTCGTCCTCGACCCGCGTGTTGGGGGTGGCAACGCGATTACGCCACAGTCCATCGTGTCTGTTGTCGGCAAGGTGACTCACCGACGAACGCCGAAACCCCCACGCTTTAAGAGCGCGAGCCCGGCCCTCCCGGCGTGCCCGAGACGATGGTCCTTGCCTGTCACCACCGCCCCGCCACCGGGTGCCGATATCTGCCTGTCATTAGGGGGTACCACGCCGCGTTTGTGCGCGCTTTTTCAACCCCGAAACGCGCAAGGCGAAGCCGAATCGTGGGATAGATCGCCAAAAATATTCTGGAATACATCACCCGCGTGTGATTCCTCGTGCGCACCAACCCGCCGCTGACGGGTGCGTGTAAAATGTGTTTACCGGGGAACGTCCCATCCCGCGGGCGGCCAGCAATTGAGCTTTTGACGTTAGGTGCTTAGTGGAACACGTGGGTAACATCTTTCAGTGCCTCATCCTTTTACTGCTGACGCTAGCAACGTGGAGATTGGCCCGTAAATACGGCTTGCTTGGCCTCCTCGGAGCACAACTTCTTGCCATTCCTGGTTTTTGGGCGATCGGGTTTATTGCCCTGGCATCGGGAGTCTGGCCTGATTACGACGGCATATGGGTATTGGGTTCGGTCCTCTGGGCATTCCTTTTCAACTGTTTGCTGTTGCCGATAGGTGGCCGCGCCGTCTATCTTCACTCGAAGTCGGCTTCTCACCGCTTACGCTCCTCAGAGCCCCCGGCTGATACCGAGGACTCCACATGCGCGCCAGTGAATTGAGGTGCGGAACACGTCGCTAGGCATGGGTGGCCGGGCCAGAACAACGTGATGCCCCGGAATCTGCTGGCGTCTGAATAAATGGGATAGTGCAGGGAAAATGCTCCATAAAGAAGTCTTTTCGGTGCTTGAAGCACACCTGTTGCGGCTCAAAGACTTCTTTACGCTCTGAAAAGGATCCTTTTTAAGGCTTGAAGAACTCATTGCGCACCTAAAAGGATCCTTTGCGGGCCTTGGCGCATGCTTTCAGGAGCGCAAAGCATACTTTTCGGTCTGGAAAGTATGCTTTGCGCGTCGGAATGAACTCTTCAAGGTGCGGAAAGAAGTCTCTCAGAGCCGTAAAGAACTCTCTTGCTGTCTGAAAGGATACTTGCCGCCCCTGGGAATAATGTACGCCTCCCTTTTTCTGTCCCTGTCCCCACCTTTGCCCTTCAATAACGTTAGACTTTGCCAAGCGTCTCAGCCGATAATAAAGCCAAGCTCTTGTCCGGACCCAGGAAGTCGATGCTAGACCCAAAGATCACTGATCTATGTCAGGCAGGAGACAGACTTCTCGACAGCCAAGATCTTCTCGGCGCATTAATTGCTTACCAAGAAGCTTTATCGTTGGTACCTGAACCAAAGCATGACTATGCCGCATCCGTTTGGCTGTACACCGCCATAGGCGATGCTCTTCTTTTTATGAATCGGCATGAAGAGGCTCACGTGGCATTTCATAAAGCTTTGTTTTCAGCCACAGGATTCGGTAACCCCTACATCCATATGCGATTAGGGCAATGTCGATTTGAAATGAATGATTTGGATCTTGCTGCAGACGAACTGATGCGAGCTTACATGGGCGATGCTGAGGCAGTAATTGAGGGTCAGGACCCTAAGTATTTCGAATTCCTCAAAACGCGTGCGCATATCTGAGAGGAGAATACAGCCAAATCAAGTCCACACCTCCCCTTATCTGCCCTCTTCACTTACTCTGTCACTCAGGGTTACTTGCCGATACCGAGGAATCAACATACTCAACTATTTGATTGGTGCTGCCGTCCAGTAAGGTGACCTCAGGGGAAACTCCTTTTTCTAACATTGTCTGTAGAGCGTGCTTCCGAAATGTCTCGGCGTCATTTATGTTCCCGAAACGCGCGTTAATGTAAATCCCTGAAATGTAAAAATCTTCGAGTTCCACAGTTGGTGACGACATCAAGCCAGCATCGAAGATTGCCAGGTGTGCTTTTTCTGCGATCTCTAAGTATTGAGGGTTTGGATTGACGGAGATTGTTTCTTGCTTCTCGATCTCGGATATCGACATGGTACCTTCATAGAGAAGATTGCGAAGATGGAAAAACACCATCCTGTCGATCAGCCATTCAGTTTCGTTGCCATCAATGACCTCTAGGCCGTTTGAAAGCAAGAATGCTTCGGTTGCCCAGTAAATGCCGTGAGTTGATGGGTGTCGCCAATCTAAAGTGCCGAGGTGGTTTTCTAGGTTTCCGACTAGCTCAATTGAAATGTTATTTGATACTAGCGCAATCTCGAGCTCATTTTTCGCGAGAGTTGCGCTCCATTCTTCGAGATGTCTCACTGTATAGTAATTGTGGATCTCATCGAATCTATGTCTAAATAGATGCAGATAGAACCAAGCCATTTCTGTTCTTAGTTCTGCAGACTCAGGGTTTTTTGTGACGGCATCTTGCCCAATCAACTGTAAGCCGTCTTTTACGTTTTTCCAGCGTTCCGCATAGCTTTGCTTGGTGCTAGGAATGTTGTAGATCAAATTGAAAGCAGCTTCACTCCATAGGCTCGGAACGTGAGGGTGTTGCTGGAGGATTTCTGTGATCTCGAAGTGATAGGCCTGGAAGTTTCCTTGGTATTTAAGTGGCTCTATCGCTTTAATTAATCGCTTGTACTCCGGGTCTTCTTTGTCAGATAGTTGGGCAAAGCAAGTCGGTGTGCCTGTTCCGCAAATGAACAGGAACAGAAGTATCAGATAAAATTTAGATGACAGCAGACGAGGCTGATGTGTTTCCAATGTGGTCCCCGCGGTTAGTTTGATACTTTTGGCGCAAAGTGATGCCACAATTAGTGGCTGGTAGTTCATCGATCAAGTTCCGACCACAGCCAAACTCACCTGCCGTGACTTGCTGACCTTCGCTTCGAACTCACTCCAGAACTTGTTGACGATGGTGCGGATGGCCCAGTTGGCGCCGTCGCTGAGGCCACAAATATTGTTGCCGGGCATGGAGCCCATGCTGGCGGCGAGTTCGAGGAGGAGGTCGAGGTCTTTCATCTCGCCGTCGCCGGCTTCGATGCGGGACAGGAGTTTGTAGAGCCACTTGCTGCCCTCGCGGCAGTGGGTGCACTGACCGCAGGATTCGTGGCTGTAGAAGTGGGCGCAGTTGCGGGCCATGGCGACCATGGAGACGTCTTCGGGGATGACGGTGATGCAGGCGGTGCCCAGGCCGAGGTTGGCCCATTTCTTGCCGATGTCGAAGTCGAGCTCGACGCCCTGCTCGGCTTCTTCCTGGGAGACGACGCCCATGGAGATGCCGCCGTGGAAGTAGGCTTTGGTGGGTCGGCCACTGATAGCGCCCTGGCCGTATTGTTCGATGACGTCGGTGAGTTTGACGCCGAGGTGGTCTTCGTAGACGCCGGGGCGGTTGACGCTGCCGGAGATGCCGATGAGCTTGGTGCCGAAGGAGGCGGGGACCTGAGGCGGGGCGCCTTCAGGACGGCCCTTGCCGTGGGACTTCCACCAGTCGGCCCCGTTGAGGACGATGTAGGGGACGTTGGCAAGGGTCTCGACGTTGTTGATGATCGTCGGCCGGGCGAAAGCGCCGGCGACGGCGGGGAACGGCGGCTTGATGCGGGGCCAGCCGCGTTTGCCTTCGAGAGACTCGATCAGGCCGGTCTCTTCGCCGCAGATGTAGGCGCCCGCGCCGCGGTGGAGGAAGAGGCGGGGCTCGCGGCCGTTGATCTTGCCCATGCGGGAGTTGGGGCCGAAGACGTTGTTGTCGTAGGCTTCCTGGATGGCTTTTTCGAAGGCGTCGCGGTGGTGGTGGTACTCGCCGCGGATGTAGAAGTAGGCGGTGTCGAGCTGGCAGGCGAGCATGCAGAGGGCGATGCCTTCGATGACGCTGTGCGGGTCGTACTGGATGAGGATCTGGTCTTTGAAGGTCGCAGGCTCGGACTCGTCGGCGTTGATGCAGAGGTAGCGGGGGCCGTCGTCGAGCGGGGGCAGGAAAGACCACTTCATGCCGGCGGGGAAGCCCGCCCCGCCGCGGCCGCGGAGCTCGGCGGCTTTGACGGTTTCGATGATGTCTTTGGGCTCTTGTTCGAGGGCTTGGTCGAGCGCGGCGTAGCCGTCTTGCTTGACGTAGTCGTCGTAGCCGATGTACTTGCGGTCGGCGAAGTCGCCCCAGGGCGGGGTGGGGATGCGTTTGAACAGGAGCGGTTGGTCGAGGGGCATGGGCGGGGTTCGCTGGGGTTGGAGCGGCGATCTGCGATCGCCGGCTAAACGAGTTTCAAGGTTGGACTGATTCTAGCTTTATCCGGCGTCGGGGGCAGGCTCGGCGGGTTCTTCGTAGGCGTTGACCTCGGTGATTTCGATGATGTCGACCTTCCAGGGGCGTTCGGTGAAGATTTCGTCTTCGCTGAGCTGGAAGACCTCGCCGGGCTGGAGCAGCGGGGTGCGGAAGGCTTTGTTGCCTAGGCGTTCGCGGGGCTGCTTGTTGCCGAAGGGTTTGTCGCCCTGGAGTTCGATGATGCCGGAGAAGCGCATGGGGGTTTCGGAGTCGTTGCGGAGGAAGACGTTGGCCCAGATGGCGTCGCGGCGGTACTCGGAGTAGTCGAACTCGTGGCGTTGGCGTTTGCCGTTTTCGTCGCGGAGGATGGTCTTGCCGCTGCCGGAGGTGCGGATGAGGCCGAACTCGTAGGCGAAGCGGTACTCCCAAGCGGCGGAGCTTTCGGGCGCGGCGTCGGGGTTTTTAGGGTCGGCGGGGGTTTGGCCGGGCGTGGGCGTCTGGGTGGCGGCGTCGGTCTTGGCCTGCTCGAGTTGGGCCTCGGCTTTGGCGAGCTTACCGCGGAGGCGTTCGATGGTGCGGGCCTGCCAGTCGATGCGGGCCTGGAGGTCGGGGGCGGCGTCTTCGAGGGCCTGGCGCTGCTCGGCGAGGGACACGGCCATGACCTGGTTCTGGAGGGTGAGGTCTTTGACCAGCGCGATGAGCTCTTCGCGGGTGAGGTCGTTGAGGTCTTTGGGCAGGCCGGTGACGGCGGGCGGCTTGGCGGGGGATTCCGTGGCGGCAGGGGTTGTGGAGGTGGCGGGTGGTTCGGCGGCGTGCGCGGCGGAGCCGCGGCGCTCTGTGGGGGCGGCGAACAGCAGGCACAGCGCGAGCGACAGCAGGCACCAGCGGACGGCGGGGTTGGGGCGGAACATCATGACACGGGCTCCCGTGTAAGCGGCGGACCGGCCAGTCGCCGCGGGTGGTGGATCAATTTGTCGAGTCGTCTTTACGCGGGGTGATCTCGATCTCTTCGATCGTGGTTCGACGGAGCGTGGTGGTCGTGTCGAGTTGTTTCTCTTCGACGGTTTTGCGGACGGTGGTTTTCTGGTGGTCTTGCACAGGCTTGACCACGTTGTGGACGGTGAGGCCGAGGTTGCGACAGGCTTTTTGGAACCAGGACATGGGCTGCCGTTGTGGGTTGAGCCGCGCGGCAGCTTCGCAGCCGCGGGCTTTCGGGGTTAGAGCTTGTCGAGGACGTCGCCGACGTTGTTGGGGGTGAGGTTTTCGTGGAGGGTTTCGTCCACGAGCATGCAGGGGGCGCCGCCGCAGGCGCCGATGCATTCGACTTTCATGAAGGTGAACTTGTCGTCATCGGTGGTTTCGCCGGGCTGGATGCCGAGCTTTTCGCTGACGGTTTCGGTAATTTTAGCCTCGTTCATGACCTCGCAGCTGACCGATTGGCAGACCCAGATGGTGTGCTTGCCGCGGGGTTGGAGGAAAAACTCTTCGTAGAAGGTGGCGGTGTCGAGGAGCTTGGACGCTTCGAGGCCGAGGAACTCGGCGGCCTCTTCGAGGGCCTGGTACGGGAGCCAGTTGTAGTGGTGCTGGATCTCGTGGAGGATCGGAAGCGCCATCGCCTGACGGTTGGGGTAGCGGTGGGCGTACCGCTTCTCGAACGCGTCCTTGATCTCGTCGGTGAGATACGGGGTGTCGCGGCGATCGATCTGCATCGTGCCGGAGGGTTTGGTGATCCAAGCCATAAACTTACTCTTCCGTGACTGTTTCGGTAGCCTTCTTATTTGATTTAGGTTCGAGCATATAGATGCAGGCCAATGAGAACGTGACCACCACCATTATCGCCAGATCAATGAACGGATACTCCTTACTCAATCCTCGAAATGGCGCTACCGCCCACATGACAGCCAAAAGGGCTGGAAACACGACATAGTTCCACCGAGTTTTGAAAACTGTATCACTCATCGGTCCAACTCCGCCGCAATGATATTCAGGCTACCGAGCACCGCAACCGCATCCGACAACAGGTGCCCTTCCAGCATCTTCGCCATGAGCGAGAAGTGGATGAAGCTGCAGGCGCGGTGTTTGACGCGCCAGGGGTGCGGGCCGCCGTCGCTGACGATGTAGAAGCCGTGCTCGCCGTTGGCGGTTTCGGTGGCGGCGTAGACCTCGTTGATCGGGGCCTTCCACTTGCGGTTGGTCATCACGAGCTGGAAGTGTTCGATGAGGCCTTCGATGCTGCCGTAGACCTCGGCCTTTGGCGGTTTGATCATCTTGCCATCGGCCCAGGTGTTCATCGGGCCGCCGGGGATGTGGTCGATGAGCTGCTCGATGATGTGCATCGACTGGCGGATCTCTTCGAGGCGGATGAGGTACCGGCCCAGCACGTCGCCGGTGGTGGCGACGGGGACCTTGAACTTCACGCCGGGGGCGCCCTGGCCGTCCCAGTTGTCGGCGTAGCAGAGGTAGGGGTTGTCTTTCCGCACGTCGCGCATCACGCCCGAGGCGCGGGCGACGGGGCCGGAGCAGGACCAGTTGATCGCTTCTTCCTTGGTGATGACGCCGATGCCTTCGGTGCGGTCGCGGAAGATGCGGTTCTTGTTGAGCATGCCCGCGAGGTCGTCGATGGCTGGGGGGAGCTTCTCGCGGATGATCGACTTGACCATCGTCTTGAAGACTTCTTCATCGGGCAGGTCGGCCATTGCGCCGCCGACGCGGGTGTAGTCGGGGTGGAAGCGTTGGCCGGAGATGTAGTCGACCACGTCCATGATGGCTTCGCGTTCGTTGAAGCCGTAGAGGAAGCCGGTGAAGGCCCCGAGGTCGAGGGCCGCGGCGCCGACGCCCAGCAGGTGGTTCTGGATCCGGCCGAGCTCAGCCATGATCGTGCGGACCGCTTTGCAGCGGGGCGTGATGTCGATGTCGAAGAGTTTTTCGACCGCGTGGTGCCAGCTGATGTCGTTGTTGATTGGGCTGACGTAGTCCATCCGGCTGACGATGGTGACGTACTGGTTGTAGTCGAGGGCCTCGCCGAGCTTCTCGAAGCCGGAGTGGAGGTAGCCGATGTGCGGGGTGATGCGGGCGACGCGTTCGCCGTCGAGCTCCATGACCATGCGGAGGGTGGTGTGGGTCGCGGGGTGCTGGGGCCCGAAGTTGAGGGTCCAGCGGTTGTCGCCGCCGGGTACTTCGTCGCGTCCGAGTCCGCCGGGGCGGAGCGGGTCGTCGAGGTAGGGCGTGGTTTCGACGTCGAGGTCGATGGGCTTGAGGTCGTAGGGCATGGTGGCTGATCGTCCGTCGCGGGGGAATGCGGGCGTATGCCGATTGTAAGGCGACACCCCCAGCCCCGCCAACTGCGTTGGAGAGATAAACTTAACGCGATGCGGGACACGGCGATGGCCATTCTGGAATCGGCCCGGGACCTGGGCTTTGCGCTGGCGGGCATCGCCCCGGCCGGGCCCAGCGAGCAGGCGGACGCGGTTCGCGACTGGGTCGCCCAGGGCAAGCACGGCACGATGGGGTGGATCGAGAACCACCTGGACATCCGCGTCGATCTGGAGAAGCTGTTGCCGGGGGCGGCAAGCGTGGTGGCGGTGTGCGATGCTTATGCGTCGCAGCCCCCGGAAGCCCCGGAGGGTTCGGCCCCCTCTCCCTTCAGGGAGAGGGCTGGGGTGAGGGTGAGTGAACCTGACGCGGACCACGGCATGGGCGGTGGGGAGTATGCGGATGCTCAGCACCCCCACCCTCCCCCGGCCCCTCCCTCAAGGGAGGGGAGTGATTTGCCGCGGGGCAAGATCGCACGCTACGCCTGGGGCGACGACTATCACAAGGTGCTCAAGAAACGGCTGCACAAGCTGGCGGATACGCTGGCCGAGCGGTTCCCCGAAGCGGCGTTTCGCACGGCGGTCGACACCGCCCCGGCGTTGGAACGCGAGATCGCGGCGCGGGCGGGCCTCGGGTGGCAGGGCAAGAACACCATGCTCATCCACCCCCGTCATGGCTCGTACACGCTGCTGGGCCTGGTCGTGACCACGCTCGAACTGCCGAGTTCCGAAGAGCTGGGCCATCCCGAGTTGCCGGGCATGGGCGTGACGGTGCCCGCGACGGATCACTGCGCGAATTGCACGCGGTGTATCGACGCCTGCCCGACGGATGCGATCGCGGCCGAGGGCTATTCGATCGATGCGTCGCGGTGCGTGAGCTATCTCACGATCGAGCACCGCGAGCCGGTGCCCGGTGAGTTCCTCGAAGGAATCGGCGAATGGATCGCGGGGTGTGACATCTGCCAGGAGGTTTGCCCGTACAACACGGTCGGGCAGCGCAACCCCCTGCCGGTGCACGAGCGATACGACCCGGGGCCGCGCGGGTTTGCCGACGGTCTGGATTTGGTTGAGGTGTTGTCGTGGGCCGCAGACGACCGTACCCGTGTGTTCCAAGGGTCGGCCCTCAAACGCATCAAGCTCGACATGATCCGGCGCAACGCGCTGATCGCGATTGGCAACGTGTTGGCCCAGCGCGACGATGCGGGGTTGCGCGATGCGGTGCAAGGCTGCCTGGACGATGAAAGCGAGCTCGTCGCGACGACCGCACGGCAGGTGTGGGATCGCATTCAACCCGTTTAGCGGGCGAAGCGAAGCGTCCCGTTTGTCGGCGCACGAATACGCGGGACGCTTCGCGTCGCCCGCTAAACACGGGGATAAAAACAGCCCCCGCACCACCCGGAGGTTATGCGAGGGCCTGGAGGATCGAAGCGATTGGAAGCTGGGGTCAGATGCGACGCACAATCGTGCGCAGCGCGCTGGCGATCTCGGCCAGGGCGAGCAGGCCGATCGCCAAACCCAGGCCCATGCCCAGCACGACGAAGCTGCCGGTCTCTGAGGCACCCATGCTGCGCGACTCACGGCCGAGCACGATCGCACCCGCCACGGCGACGAGGCCGAGCGTGCGCAGCGGCTTGATCATGAGGCTCAATGTGCGGTGGGTTTCGCCGCGGGTCTGGTCGCCGGTGTCTTTCCAGGGGCGTTCCTGCCACATCCGCACGGCACGGCGGCTGGTGTTTTCCACGGCCGCCGCAAAACGCGTCAGCGGGCCCGGCCCGGCGTCGTCGAGGTCGACCACGGCAGGGATCGGACGCGGCTTGGGTTGGTACACGGTGTCGCGGACGCGCGGCCGAAGGCTGCGGCGATACGACGAAGGGCCCTTCTTGGATTCGGGCTTGGGCGTCGTGGCGGTGAGCGAGCGCTTGGGCTCGGGCGGCGTCCATGTCGGGAGTTTCGGCTTTGGCGGGTCGGCCGGGAGCTTGGGCTTGATATCGGAGAACGGCCGTGAGGAACCCGTGCGGGAGTCGCTGCGGCCGTGCTTGGCCATGAGCTCCTGCTTACGCTCCATCATCTGCTTGCGGAGCGCTTTGCGTTCTTTCTTCGAGAGCGTTGCGGTTGAGCCGGGGGTAGACATGGGGCATCTCCGGGTGATCAAACAATGGTCTATCGGAGGACACGCCCGCTTGGCTACGAGATTCGGCCTCGACAGCCGATAACTCGGGCTCTGGGATGTCGGCGACGGCCTGTTGGAGCTGCTCGTTGATGGTGACCGCCATGGCCAGGTTGTCCACCATGTCACGAGCCAACGAGCTCTGCGGCATCTCGCGGTCCAGGATCAGGCCGCAGCAAGTCAGCCACGACAGCCAGCCCGCGATGCCCATGAACTTCATGCCGTCTTCCAGCAGGTGTCGGAAGTTCGCGTCGCCCATCCGCCCCTGGTAGATGTCGGTGGTGAGCATGATGCCGAAGAACATGCAGGTCATGACCAGCAGGGGAAGCGCCCGGTTGGCCAGGATGAATCGCCGGTAGGTGAGCAGGAACGTAAACACCGCCCCGCTCAGCAACCCCAGGACCCAGATCTCGTTGATGCCCAACAGCTTGGGGGCGTAGTGTTCGTGCACCATGAAGGCGTCATCCACCAGCAGCGCCACGGTGACAGCCCCCGCCACGAGGTGGAACCGGATGATCCAGCCGTGGCTGCCCGCCCGGAAGTGACGCAATGCGCTGTACCCGCAGACGGCTGCCGCGGCGGCCCACAACGCGAGCCCCGCTTGCGACATCGCCCCGGTCAGCGGATGGACCCGGGCGACCGATGCGATATCTCGCGTCAGAGCGCCCAGCGGAATCCCCGCACCGCTGCGTTCGTAAGCCCAGGCTAATACGCCTGCCAGCCCAACAAAACACGCGGCCACCAACGCCGAAACGCCGGCGATTTGCGCAAACCGTCTCACCTGGATGCGATGTACTTGACCCACAACAACGCTGCTCCTTATCTGTCTTGATCGTCCAGATAAGGAGGCGGGTTGAGGTTATTGTTACGGATGGGTTAGCAAAACAAGTAACCCAAGAGCGGCTTACGCCCCGTGGCCTTCGGGGACGCCGACGATGCTGAAGCCGCAGTCGACGTGGATCGTTTCACCGGTGACGCCGGTGGACAGGTCGCTGAGCAGGTAGACCGCGGTGTCGCCGACTTCTTCACCGGTGTTGGCCCGCTTCATAGAGCTGGTGTGTTCCTGGTAGGCGATCATCTGGTCCATGCCGCCGACGCCCGAGCCCGCGAGGGTCTTGAACGGGCCGGCCGAGATGCAGTTCACGCGGATGTTGCGGTCGGGGTGGCCGAGCTCGTAGGCGAGGTAGCGGGTGGTGTGTTCGAGGCAGGCCTTGGCGATGCCCATGACGTTGTAGCCGGGCGTGACCTTTTCGCCGCCGTAGTAGGACATGTTGATGATCGCCCCGCCGTTGGTCATCAGCGGCATGGCCCGCTCGGACATCGCGATGAGCGAGTAGGCCGAGGTGTCGATCGCGCCGAGGTACACCTCGCGCGGGGTCTTGTGGAACATGTCGGGCTTGAGGTAGTCCTTGTCGGCGAAGGCGATGGAGTGGACGACAAAGTCGAGCGTCGCTTCGTCCTGCTGCCACTTGGCGAAGACCGCGTCGAGCGATTCGTTGCTGTTGGCGTCGCAGGGGACCAGCCAGGGGTCGTCGATGCCCAGGCTCTTGGCGGCCTTGGCGACGCGGTGTTCCATCTTGCCGATGGGCAGGTAGGTGAAGCCGAGCTGGGCACCCTGCTCGACGAGCTGCTTGGCGATGAAGTAGGCGTAGGACCGCTCGTTGGCGATGCCGAAGATGATGCCTTTTTTGCCGTCCATGAGTCCCATGTGCGAATCTCCTGATGCGATAGCGGGTGGTTGGTGGGTTGAGTCGTGACCGTACAACTTAGCAGGACCTAGAAGCGGGGACAAAGCGGGCGGGGGCGTGGGCCGCGGTCTGCCGCAACGCGGGGTCAGGCCCCGTGGCTAACGTCGGGTGGTGTTTTGGAATCCATGCGCCGGGGGTTCTACACTGCGGGCATGTCCACCGAACCACGACATCAACCCCCACGCCGCCGCCGACTCCGGCCGTTGGTCGGAGGTATCGCACTCGTGCCGGTGCTGGGCTTGGTGGCGATGCTGCCGAGCTGCGGCTCGCCGGACTTCGCGACCGAGGCGGATGTGTTGACGGTGTTGGAACAGCCGCGCAGCGACGAAGAGTTGCATGCCATGGGCGACCTTGGCCGGCGTCTGTTTCTCAAGAACAACTGCCAGCAATGCCACGTCGTCGAGGGCATCCCGACCGGAGCCCCCCGCCTGGCCAACCTCTACACCACCCAGGCCATCCTCCGCGACGGCACCAAGATCGACCGCGACCGGGCCTACGTCGTCCGCTCGATCCTGCGTTCACAGGACCAGATCGTCGTGGGCTATCCGCAGCAGATGTCGTCCTACCGCCACCTGCCCGCCGAAGACGTCGCCGCGCTGGTGGTGTATCTCGAGCGTTACTCCCCGTTTGCAGAGCCTGAAAACGGCGGCGAACCGGATTCACCTGTCGCCGAACTGCCGATTCCGCAGGAATAATCCGGGTTTATGCCCGATAGGCATCGATTGGTTTTACGCTGACCCGAATTTTCGGCCGATAGCTCCGTTACAGGCCGGATGATCGGCCCGTACGCAGGCGTTCGGTTGGCATCGTGGTTGCTGTCTCAGTCTTGCATCGCAGCGAAACGTTAGAATCCAAACGAAGACCTGCGGCCCCCGACGGGTAACCGGCGCTACAATGGTTATTGCAGACGCTCTACCCGTAGTCCCCTCAGATAGCGAGAACCTATGTTCGAACGATTTACTGACCGTGCTCGCAAAGTCATGGCCCTGGCTAATCAGGAAGCCCAGCGGTTCAACCACGAATACATCGGAACCGAGCACATCCTCCTGGGCCTCGTCAAAGAAGGCTCAGGGGTCGGAGCCAACGTCCTGAAGAACCTGGACGTCGATCTCCGCAAGGTCCGCCTCGAAGTCGAGAAGCTGGTCAAGTCCGGCCCCGACATGGTCACCATGGGCAAGCTGCCCCAGACCCCGCGTGCCAAGAAGGTCATCGAGTACGCGATCGAAGAGGCCCGCAACCTCAACCACAACTACGTCGGCACCGAGCACCTCTTGCTCGGCCTGCTGCGTGAACACGAAGGCGTCGCCGCTCAAGTCCTGATGAACCTGGGCCTGAAGCTGGATGACGTCCGCGAAGAAGTATTGAACCTGCTCGGCGCAGGCGTCGACCCCGAAGAAACCACCGGCGGCGAAGAGTCGTCCGGCGGCGGCTCGTCGTCGAGCAGCGGCAAGTCCAAGGGCGGCAAGTCCAAGACCCCGGCGCTCGACAGCTTCGGCCGCGACCTGACCGAGCTGGCCCGCGAGGGTTCGCTGGACCCCGTCATCGGCCGGGCACACGAGATCGAACGCCTCGTTCAGATCCTCTGCCGCCGTACGAAGAACAACCCCGTCCTGCTCGGTGAAGCGGGCGTCGGTAAGACCGCGATCGTCGAGGGGCTCGCCCAGAAGATCATCGGGCAGGATGTGCCCGAGATCCTGATCGATCGCCGCATCGTCGTGCTCGACCTGGCCATGATGGTGGCCGGCACGAAGTACCGCGGTCAATTCGAAGAACGCATCAAAGCCGTGATGAACGAAGTGCGTCGCGCCAAGAACGTGCTGCTGTTCATCGACGAGCTGCACACGCTGGTTGGTGCCGGTGGCGCCGAGGGCGCGATCGACGCTTCGAACGTGCTCAAGCCCGCCCTTTCGCGTGGCGAGATCCAGTGTGTCGGTGCGACCACGCTCGACGAATACCGCAAGTACATCGAGAAAGATGGTGCGTTAGAGCGTCGCTTCCAGACCATCATGGTCGAGCCGCCGAACAAGGAAGACACCGTCCAGATCATCAAGGGCATCCGCGACAAGTACGAAGCCCACCACCGCGTGCAGATCACCGACGAAGCCGTCGAGGCCGCGGTGGAGATGTCGGACCGCTACATCAGCGCCCGCGTCCAGCCCGACAAGTCGATCGACGTGATCGACGAGGCCGGTGCCCGCATCCGCCTGAAGTCGATGAGCAAGCCCCCGAACCTCGCCGATATCGAGGAGCAGATCGAGCGTCTGTCCATCGAAAAGGACGAGGCGGTCAAGGCCGCCGACTACGAGCGTGCCGCGGAGCTGCGTGACAAGGCCGAGTCGCTGCGTCGCGAGAAAGAACAGATCCAGCGTGACTGGCGTGCCAAGTCCAAAGAGATCGATGGCGTCGTGGACGAAGAAGTTATCGCCGAAGTCGTCTCGAAGATGACCGGCGTGCCGCTGACCCGCCTCGAAAAAGAAGAGTCGCAGCGCCTGCTGCAACTCGAAGACGAGCTGCACAAGACCGTTGTGTCGCAGGACGACGCGGTCAAAATCGTGTCCAAGGCCATCCGCGTCTCGCGGGCCGGTCTCCGCGATCAACGCCTGCCCGTCGGCTCGTTCATGTTCGTCGGCCCGTCGGGCGTCGGTAAGACCCTGCTCGCCAAGGCCCTGGCCGAATTCATGTTCGGCGAACAGGACGCGCTGATCCGCATCGACATGTCCGAGTACATGGAGAAGCACAACGTCAGCCGCCTGATCGGCGCGCCTCCCGGCTACGTCGGCTACGAAGAAGGCGGTCAGCTCACCGAGCAGATCCGTCGTCGGCCGTACTCCGTGGTCCTGCTCGACGAGATCGAGAAGGCCCACCCTGACGTGTTCAACATGCTGCTTCAGGTCATGGAAGAAGGCCAGCTGACCGACTCGTTCGGCCGGCACGTGGACTTCCGCAACGTGATCCTGATCCTGACCAGCAACGTCGGCGCCGACCTCATCAAGAACAAGGCGGGCTTCGGCTTTGCCAAGCACGACGAGGACGCGGACTACGACAAGATCAAGAAGACGCTGCAGTCTGAGATCGAGCGTTACTTCCGCCCCGAGTTCATCAATCGTCTGGATGAGATCGTGGTGTTCCGCCCGCTGAACAAGGAAGACCTGCACACCGTGGTCGACTTCGAGCTCGGCAAGGTGTTCAAGCGTCTGGTTGAGCGCGGCATGGAGCTTGAGCTCGACGACGCCGCCAAGGACTTCCTCATCGACAAGGGGTACAACCCCGACTTCGGTGCCCGTCCGCTGCGTCGCGCGATCAGCAAGTACGTCGAAGACCCGCTGGCCGAAGGCATCCTCAAGGAAGATTTCCACGACGGCCAGATCATCAAGGTGACCCGCGAAGACGAAAAGGATTACCTTAAGTTCGTGGGTGAAGACAAGCCCGCCGCTCCCGAGGACGACAAGTCCGCTGAGGGCGACAACGGCGAGGAAGGCACCGACACCGAAGAGCCTGCCGAGGCCGGTGCCGAGAGCAGCTAAGCCGCGGCTTCCCCCGGCCGTAATCGGTCAACGAATCACAAACTGGAAAAAGCCCGCCGATAATGGCGGGTTTTTTCGTGGTGCTGAAGATCATTAGCAGGGCGTGAGACTTCGGAAAACGTTCAAGTCATCGGCGGGGATGCCCGAAATCAATAAAGCATAGCACCGGCTGGGCCTTTCAAAGGGGTTTAGCTACTCGCTATCGCCGCATGCGGAGGAGTTTCGCCGCGGTATACATGGGGTCGGTCCCCGGGGGGAATGTAAGCATCAGGCATGAACGAGCAGCTTCTCGAACGCGTCCTTCAGTCCCCCCGTCTTCCCAGCCTGCCCACGATCGCCCTGGAGGTGATCGACCTGGTCCAGCAGAAGAACGTGGACATCAAGCAGATCGCCGACACCATCAAGATGGACCCGGCGCTGTCCAGCAAAATCCTCAAAACCGTTAACTCCAGCTTCTACGGCCAGGCGTACTCGATCTCCACGATCAGCCACGCGTTGGTTGTGCTCGGGCTCAACAGCGTCAAGACGCTCGCCCTGGGTTTCAGCCTCGTGAACAACCTGGCCGACCAGGGCGGCGACGGCTTCGATCACATGGAATTCTGGAAGCGTTCGCTCTTCACCGCGACCGCCTCAAAAGCCCTGGCTCAGAAGGCCGGAGTGGTTCAGCAAGAAGAAGCCTTCCTCGGCGGCCTGCTCCAGGACCTGGGCATGCTGACCATGAACCAGACCCTGGGCAACGAGTACAACATCCTCATCGCCAAGGCCGGCACGTCGCACGCCAAACTGCAAGATCTGGAACGCGAGCAACTCGACCTGCCCCACCCCGAGGTCGGCGCCAAGCTCGCCGAGTCGTGGAGCCTGCCCAAGCTGCTTTCCAGCGCGATCCGTTTCCACCACGACCCCGACGCTTCGGAAATCGACACCCGCCCGGTGGTGCAGTGCGTGGCGCTGGGCAACCTGGTGGCGGATGTGTTCGTGCTGCCCGAGGAAGAGTCGGGGGCCGCGCTCGAAAACTACCGAGCCAAGGCCCAGGAGTGGTGCAATATCCCCGCCGAGGAATGCGAGACGCTGCTCAAGGACATCCACAAGCTCACCAAAGAGATGCAACGCCTGTTCGACCTGCCCACCGGCGGGCTGGGCAACGCCGACGACATCCTCGCCTCGGCCAACGAGGCCCTGCTCAACCTCACCATGCAGGCCCACCAGGAATCGAGCCAGCTCCAGGAGCAAGCCGCGAACCTGCAGGAACAGAACCAGAAGCTCGAAGACAAGGCCTACACCGACCAGCTCACCGGCAGCGCCAACCGCCGGGCGTTCGACGAATACGTCGAAGAGCAGTTCCAGGCCACGACCGGCGACGCCCCGCTGACCATCCTGTTCATGGACATCGACAAGTTCAAGGTCTTCAACGACACGCACGGCCACGCCGTCGGCGACGAGGTGCTGGTCAAGTTCGCCCAGGTCCTCGAGGCCGCCACCGGCGACCAGGGCCGTGTCTTCCGCTACGGCGGCGAGGAATACTCGATCATCTGCCCGAGCACCTCGCGCCTGGAAGGCGCCAAGTTCGCCGAGCACATCCGCGCAACCGTCGAAGCGGATTGCAAGATCACCAAAGACGACGGCACCGTGCTGGGCGTGACCTGCTCCATCGGCGTCGCCTGTCACGAAGGCGAAACCTTCAACAGCGCCGAGGTCATGATCAAGGCCAGCGACATGGGCGTCTACGCCGCGAAGGAAGGCGGCCGCAACTGCGTCCGCGTCTTCACGCCCCGCAAGAAAGCCGCGGCGTAGGGCTTACTCTTCTGAGTTCAAATCATCCGCATACGGCTCCAGCTCCGGCGGGAGCTCGGAGGTGTTGACCCGTAAGACCAGATTCTCACGGGACACGCTTTCTTCTGGCGACTCGGCAGATACACTCCAAACGACGAAACCGCCCTCTTCGGGGTGCCATCGCTTCATGGGTTTTCCGGTGAGTACGCCGATCGGTGGCTCGGATTCAATACTTGAGTGATCTGCGCTGCTGTGGATTCGTAGGGCCCAGAAGAGCAGGTCGCGTTGCTCCTCGACGGTTGCGGCATTTCTCACCGGTGACGAAAACGAATACATGAAATGATTTGCGATCGTGAAGACCATCGGTATCTCCACGTCTTCAAGGCTTTCAAACTTGCCGGCCACCTCGTAATAGGGTTGTTTGGCCAGCTGTGAAGCCTGGACAAGGCCCCTGAGAAGAAAGGCCCGGTCTTGGTTCCGCCACAGCCGCGTCCACCGCTCCTCGGGCATACCACTCGAGAAGTCTTCCATCTCCGGCCCGGTAAACACACTGTGGGCGTAAAGCGGTGACTCCCCGAGAATGCCTCGGCTGATCTGCTCGCGGTATTGGCGGGTTTCCAGGATAGATAGCGTTGATTCGAGTTGCGACGCTTGCGGCAAGCCGATGGCCTTGATCGCTTGGATAACCAATAAATCGATTGACTGTCGAACCAAAACATTGATCAAAAAAGGCGGCTCGCCGGCATGCTCCGCTAGGCGCAAAGCCACGGTCAGGTTTTCGTCGGCACGCTTCCAATCGTCTGATTTAGCGGCGAAATATGCATCCGCGATCAGCAGCCTCGCGACAGCACGGCATTGCCCCAGGTGAGGCAGCAAAACAAGAATCATATTCTTGGCGTCGTAGTCAAGTTCCCACTGGCACTTTGTCAATGTTGAGGCCTGCAACGCGATGTCCAATACTTTTTGCCTCGCCGCAATCGCGGCGGCGAGCACTTCCGGGTCTGCCGTGAAGGGGTCTTCGATAGCGAGAACCTCGGGCTGGGTGTCTCCCCAGTCGCCGTAGTTGTCTCCGTATCCCCCGAAACCGTAAGGATCGACTTCCTCCGTCGATTCCGAATTCTCCGCCGTCGCGACCGGCGAGGCTTCGTCGATCTTTTCCAATAGCTCGGCCGCCTCGACCCACAGCAACGCCGCGTTTTCTTCATTCGGAACCCGCGGCTCGCCGTAAGTCGAGAAATCCACGACCCCGCCCAAGGCCTCGATCTGGGCGTAGGCCTCGTTGAACTGCTTGCGGCCGCTGAAATCGATCAGCCAGGCGCACGCGGCGATAAACCCAATCGTCACCATAAAAGCCGCGATCGCCAGCTTGTATCGTGTCTTCATGTGTGCTCCTGCAGGATCACGGATGTTGTGGCGTTCGACTCACGGTTGGCGCAGTGCGATCAGTCTACTTTTCGTTGTGCGCGTGGAGAATAATCTTTCCATTCTTGCTGGTACGCTTCGAGTTCGGGTGGTAAGGAATCGGTTTTGGTTTGGCAGACCAGCGAGAAACGCCTCGGGCCGTAGTCAGACGCTTCCGCCGCAGTGCTCCAAACAACAATCCCCCTGTCCTCGGCTAGCCACACACGCACCGGATGGCCGGTTAAAAGATCGACAGGGAGTTCGCGTTCACCGCCCCACCGATCGATCCGCTGCGACACCGGTGTCTGCCGGATCTGATCGGATAGCAGTAAGAGGTCGCGCTGGAGCTCAACATGATTTGCGGTCTGGGCTGCGGCCTTGCCTGCAGGAAGCATGATGCCCGAGAGCACATACGGAAAGCCGCGGGGCTCGTCTAGCGCCGCCAAAGAACTCTGGGCTTCTGCATACGGCTGTTCGGTTAGTGCTCCGAACTGATGCAAAACCTCAACGTAGTTCGCCATGTCGTATTGGGTCCACAGCCGAACGGGCCAGCGGCCTAGATAAGCGATTTCCGTGTCGTTGGAATGCATGTAAGCCAGGCCGAAGGGTATTTCGCCTCTAAGTGCATCCGCGATCAATGATCGATAAGGCCTGGTGCTGAGGGCCTCACGCAGGGTAGGGAGGTCTCGGCTCAGGTTGGCGTCGTTGTCTTCGATCACATTCATCGCCAAAGCGTCGAGCGAAATCGAGACCATGCTGTTGATCAGGGCCGGTGGAACAGACACATCGTCCGACAGCGCGAGGATCGCCAGAAGGCTTTGCTCGGCCCTAACGTAATCCCCCCGACTAAGCGCGACGCGTGCGTCGGCAGACAGAAAACGGCCAACCAGGCGGGTCTGGCCGATGTATTCGTTGTCGATCCAAGATATGGGGTCGTTGTAGTCGATCGGCCAATGCACCGCTGAACGATCTGCCGCCTCCCAGGCTTTATCGACGGCTTGTTGCCGGGCGTCGATCGCTGCGGCGAGCAATTCGAGATCGGCGTATTGCGGTTTACTCAACGCCTCTTGCTCGGCAGTGAGTTCACCGTTCCGGTTGTGACCCGTTTCACCCCAAGCCAAAGCCGCGGCTTTGAGCCACGCTGTGGCGGCGTTTTGGTCGTCCGCGAGCTCAGGCCGGGCAAATCCCGAGAAGTCCCGGAAGCCGCCGTCCGCCACGACCGCGTCGACGCTCCGCTCCAGCGTCCGCTTGCCGTGCCAATCAACAACCAACGCGCTGGCCACAAGCAGCAGCGTCAGCACGGCCAACGGGATCAGCACGAATTTGTAGCGCTTCTTCATGGCCCCATCATACGGCTGACCATGTTGCAGCCGTGGGGATGTTGCCGGGTCGGATCGCTATTTCACCAGCAGTTCCGCGATCTGGACCGCGTTGAGGGCGGCGCCCTTGCGGACCTGGTCGCCGCAGACGAACAGGTCCAGGCCCACGCCTTCGGGTTGCGAGAGGTCGCGGCGGATGCGGCCGACGTAGCAGTCGTCCTGGTGCTGAGCATCCAGCGGGGTGGGGAAGCGGTTGTTGTCGCGGTCGTCGATGAGCGAGACGCCGGGGGCCGCGGCGATGAGGTCGCGGGCCTGGTCTTCGGTCATCGTGCCGTCGAAGGTCAGGTTGATGCTCTCGGCGTGGGCCCGCATGACCGGCACGCGGATGCAGGTCGCGCTGACCGCCATCTTGTCGGCGTCTTCGACCTGGCCGAGGATTTTGTGGGTCTCGTGGACCATCTTCAACTCTTCCTGGTTGTAGCCGTTGGGCTGCATCGGGGAGTTGTGGCTGAAGAGGTTGAAGGCGTACTGGAAGGGGAAGATGTCCTTGGTGGTGACTTCGCCTTCGAGGGCTTCGCGGGTCTGTTGTTCGAGTTCGCGCATCGCCGCGGCACCCGCGCCGCTGGCGGCCTGGTAGGTGCTGACGATCATGCGTTTCACGGGCACGGCCTGGTGCAGCGGGTTGATCGCGACGAGCATGATGATGGTCGAGCAGTTGGGGTTGGCGATGATGCCCGCGACGTTGTCGCTGCCCAGGCCGATGTTGGCCTCGGCGATCGCGCCGGGGTTCACTTCGGGCACGACCAGGGGCACGCCCTGGGTCATGCGGAAGGCCGAGGAGTTGTCCACGACGACCGCACCCGCGTCGACCGCGGCGGGGCCGAGCTTCTTGCTGATCGAGCCGCCCGCCGAGAAGAGGGCCAGGTCGACGCCCTTGAAGCTGTCTTCGGTGAGCTCTTCGCAGGTGATCTCGTCGTCGCCGAATTTGAGGGTCTTGCCCGCGCTACGGGCGCTGGCGAGCAGGGTGAGCTTGCCGATGGGGAAGTTGCGCTGCTTGAGGACGCGGAGGAACTCTTCGCCGACGGCCCCGGTAGCGCCGACGATGGCGACGTGGGGCGCGGACTGACGGGAAGACGACGAGACGGACGATGCGGGGGAAGAGGCGGGCATGGTCGATTCCAAAATCGGGGCGGCTTCGGCCGCGGTTGATGAGAATCGCACATCATAGCAAACGTGGCTCCTGTTTCCCCCGAGCTCGGCTACAATCGGGTATGGCGTCAACGAAGTGCTGGTGGCTGAGATCGCAGGGGTTGGCCGGGCTGCTCGCTGGGCTCATTCTCGTGGGCTTGCCCCAGCCGGCTCTAGCGGCGGTTTACCTCGAAGACTCGCCCGCCGCCCTGCAATTGGCGGACGAAGCGGCGGACCTCCAGGCCCAGGGGCGTTTGGGGGAAGCGGCCCAGAAACTCCAGGACATCGTCGACGAATACCCCGGCAAGCTGATGCCCATCGACGAGACCGGGTACACCGATGCCCACCGCTGGGTCCGGCAGCGTTTGGCCGGGGACGAGGCGTTGCTCAGCGCTTACCGGCGGCGTTTCTCTGCCGTGGCGGAGCGTGCCTTGCAGGACGCACTTGCGGGCGAAAGCGACCAGCGCGAAGCCCGGGTCATGGCGTTGCTCGAAAGCTACCCGCTCACCCCGGCGGGGCTGGAAGCGGCTTTCCTGCTGACGGGATTACAGCTGGAGCGCGGCGATGGCGACGGGGCCGCGGCGATGCTGCTGCTCGCCGAGACCCACCCCGACCGATCGGCGGCGGATGCTCGGTACTTCGAACTGCTGGCCTGGTCCGCGGCGTTGCAGCAGGACTCGGCCGCCCGTGACGCGGCGCTCGCCGCATTGGCTGAATCTGGCGATGCCACGGCGGTGGCCTCGTTGACGCGCACGCTGTCGAATCTGCCGCAGGGCGACGCGGCGGCCGATGAGCCCGCGCGGGTGCCCTCCGTACCGATGCAGCGTCCGTTGTGGCAGGTCGGGATCGAATCATCGCTGGGCAACAAGGTCGTGGCGCAACCGCGCGTAGCGCAGAACGCCGCGGGCGAGTCGGTGGAGCTTCGGCCGGTCGCGGCGGGGACGCTGATCCTGATCAACGACAACCAGCGGGTCTATGCGATCGACCGGGTGTCGGGCCGTCTCCGCTGGTCGCATCTCTACGGCGACGAAGAGGCGCGACCCAACAACACGTTCAACTCCGGGTTCGGTGCCGGCCGTGTTGTGCAGGATCGACGCGAGGCGTTGGTCCACGGCGAGAATGTCTACGCCATCCTCGGCTTTGCGGTGCCCTGGCAGGGGCGGCACCGGCGTCAGGTGATCGATCCGACCGAACTGGTCAGCCTCGATCGCAACACCGGCGAGCTCCGCTGGTCGGTGACCCCCGGCGAGCTGGACCCCACCCTCGAGCGTGCCGCGTTTCACGGCACGCCGGTGTCGTGCGGCGATCAGGTCATCGTTATGGCCCGGCGGAGCCAGGCGTCGAGCTTCCAGGACTCGTATCTGTTTGCAGTGGATGCGGTGACCGGGGATTTGCGGTGGCGCCGACACCTGGCCAGCACCTCCGGGCCCAACAGCCGCAACGCGCTCCCGCCGATGTCCTCGATGTCGATCGACAACGACATCATCTACCTGTGCGACAACCTCGGCGCGGCGGCCTCGGTCGATGCGCGATCGGGCAGTATCCGCTGGGTTCGGGTGCTGCTGGAGCAGCAGGCCAACGCCCGCGGGCAGCAAATCATCTCGATCCCCTTCTCCGAGGCGTCGCGTCCGGTCCGTAGTGAGGCGGGGCTGATCATGCCGATGCGGATCAACTCGGCCCGGGGGATGCTCCTGGCCCCCGACACCGGCGAGATCCTCGAAGAATTCAACTCCCAGTCGCCGTTGGCCAATGCTTACGAGTTCGCGCCGCTGAGTGACGGCGACGTGCTGGTCATCGGCCCGCAGCTGGCTCGGCTGGACGGCCAAACGCTGGAGCCGCGGTGGACCACGCCGATCACGCCGCGCAACGTCGAGGGCATCACCCCGCGTGTTTCGCTGTGGCAGGGCGTGGCCATGGTGGCGCGTGAGACCACGGGGCTGCAGTTCATCGACCTGGAAACCGGTCAACAGACCGAGCGTATCGAGCTGCCTTGGACCGGGGGCGTACTCGCGACGGACGATGTCTGGGTGGTCACCTCCGGCCGGCGTCTGGCGGGTTTCCTGGAGTGGTCGGTCGCTTACGACACCCTGCGTCAGCGTTCCGAAGACCAACCCACCTCGCCCGAGCCCGGGTTGAACATGGCCATGCTGGCGATCAACGCGGATCAGACCGAAGCGATCAACGAGGGCGTCGATCGTACGCTCCAGGCGTTGTCGTTCGACATCGACCGACGGGAGAAAGACCCGCAGGCCTGGCAGGCCGACCGCCAAAAGGTCTTCAGCGAGTTGTTGAACCTGACCGAGCGTGAGCCGGCCATCGACGCCACGGTCGCCGAGCGTCTATTCGATCGTCTGGCGATTACCACCGAGACCCCTTCGGAACTATTGGCGTACAACCTGGCTCGGGGCGATTACCTGGTGAAACTCGAACGGCTCGACGAGGCCGTGGATTTCTATCAGGCGATCCTGCTCGACCCGCAGCAGGCGGCCGAGTCTTTGGTCCGTGGGCAGACGACCCGCCGGGGCGACATCGCGGCGCGGCTGCGCTTGCTTCGGTTGGGGGAAAGCGGGAACACGGACTTCTACGCACGATTCGATCAACAGGCCGAACGCGAGTTGAGCAACCTGCTCGCGAGTCCCAACGCGGACGTGCAGGCCCTGCTGGACCTGGCCCGGCGTTACCCGTTGGCCCGCGTTTCCGCAGAAGCCGTCTTCGCGGCGGCCCAACGCCAAGCGCAAACCGATCGTCACCTTGGGGCGATCACGCAGTACCGCCGTGCGTTTCAGCTGGCCGACAACGACGACCTGCGTAGCCGTGCCGCGGGTGCCCTCACCGAGTACTACCTGGCCACGGGCAAGCCCGAGTCGGCGGTGCTGTGGCTGGAGCAGGTTCAGCGTGACCACCCGGCGCTGATGCCGATGCAGGCGGGCCTTCCTGTTGACGCGCAGGGCTGGCTGGCCCAGGTGCGTGACCTGCCCCAGATCCGTTCGCCGCGTGCCTCGTTGACCCCGCCGTTCGGCGAGACCCTGCGGTTCAAGGGTGAGCTGTTTCCCCCGGCCGATCCCGAGAACCCGCCCGACCGCTCGCAGGGCGTGCTCTACATCAGCGGCAACGATCGCTCGCTGTTCGGCCCCGCGTCACAGCTGACGTTTTACGACACCGAGACCCATCAACACCGTTGGGAGACCCCGCAGTACACCAAGTCGTGGCGGCTGATTGATCAAGGCGTGGACAACCTGGTGCTCTGGCAACCCCAGGCCCAGCAGCTCGTGGCGTTGAGTGCGTCCAACGGCGAAAACTTGTGGAACCCGATCCAAGTCATGCCGCTGCTGGAAGACCTCGGCGAGGGCGGGCTGGCCAAGTCGCGGCAGGCCAACGCGGGCGGTTTGCTGTCGGTGATTCAGGCCGACTTTGGGCCGATCAACGCGAATCAGAATCCGCGTGAACGCTTGGGTAACCCCGGAAACCTGGGCCAGACACCGCCGCATGTGTTGGCCGGGGAAGCGGTGGTGACCGTGATCGATGCGCGGGGCCGGGCGTTTGGTTTGGACCGGTCGAGCGGGCTGGTGCTGTGGCAGTCGGCGTTGCCGATCGATGTGGTTTCGCTCGCCCGGGTCCGGGACGATGTGCTGGCGGTGCTGGGCACGGTTTCCCCGGGCACCGAGGCGCAGTCGGGGCGTTTCCTGTTGATCGATCTGGCGACGGGACGGATGCGGTTCCCGCCGATCGAAAACCAGGAGCCCTCGTCTGACCTGATGTTTTCGGAGGACGGCGACGCGGTGCTGTTCTCACGCAACCAGATGATGCGCTACGACCGGCGGGACGGCGGGCTGCGTTGGCGGTTGGACATGCCGCCGTTCAACGGCACCCCCACGCTCATGCCCGCCGGAGACCGCGTCTTCATCAACGACCGGATCAGGCTCCTGTCGATTGATCTGGAACTCGGGGTGGTCCAGCGTCAGACGCCTAACCTGTTGAATCGCACCACCACCGGTGGCGTGACGCTCGGCCGGGACCAGATGCTCTACAGCCTGTCGCCCGAGGCGTTGTTTGCTTTGGATGCCGACCTGAACGTCCGCTGGCAGGACAGCCTGGCCAGTTTGCCCAAGCAACTGGTCTCGCACCGGGTTGGCGAGCGGCACGTCTTCGCGTTCGAGCAATATCGTGGCCCCGAAGGCCCGCCGGGCATGCGGCTCTCGGCGTTCGACCGGTCCAATGGAAGGCTGATCGCCCAGACCATGCTGACCAACCTGGGCAACGCCGGGGCGCTGACCACCGTTGAGCTGCTCCGGGACCACCTGCTGGTGGCGGGGCGCGGCGAGATCGCGTTGATCCCCGGCACGAAGCCCGCCGAAACCGACGAGCCCACCCAACCCGCTCCCACGCCCTAGCACGCCGATTCCGGGCGACGGCGGAGCGGGGTTTTTGCTCCGCCCCATCGAGCCCGATACGATTCGCTTGATTGACCGCCCCCCTTACCCCCGGACGACCGATGACCACCGACGCCGCCCTGCTGAACGACGCCCCCTCCGCCCTCGCCTCTGCCGACCCGGCCGTGGCCAAAATCATTGCCGCTGAGAAAGAGCGCCAGGAATACACCCTGGAGATGATCGCCAGCGAGAACCACGCCTCGTCCGCGGTGATGGAGGCCCAGGGGTCCTGCCTGACCAACAAATACGCCGAGGGCTACCCCGGCAAGCGCTACTACTCGGGCTGCAAGTTCTACGACGACGTCGAAACCCTCGCCATCGAGCGGGCCAAGGAGCTGTTCGGCTGCGACTTCGCCAACGTTCAGCCCCACTCGGGCGCCAACGCCAACCTCGCCGTCCAACTCGCCCTCCTGGAGCCCGGCGACACCTTCGCCGCGATCGACCTGTCCAAGGGCGGCCACCTGACCCACGGCAGCCCGGTCAACATCTCCGGCAAGTGGCTCAACCCCGTGACCTACGACCTGATCCTGGACGAGAATTCCGACGAGTACGGCTACATCGACTTCGACACCGTCGAGGCGGTCTGTGCCGAGCACAAGCCCAAGGTGCTGATGTGCGGCTACTCCGCCTATCCCCGCACGATCGACTTCGCCAAGTTCCGCGAGATCGCGGATCGCCACGGCTGCATCCTCTGGGCCGACATCGCCCACATCGCCGGCCTCGTCGCCGGCGGCGCCCACCCCAGCCCGTTCCCGCACTGCCACGTCGTCACCACGACCACCCACAAGACCCTCCGCGGCCCGCGCGGCGGCCTGATCCTCACCAACGACGAGGACCTGGCCAAGAAGTTCAACTCCGGCATCTTCCCCGGCACGCAGGGCGGACCGCTCATGCACGTCATCGCCGCCAAGGCCGTCGCCTTCGGCGAAGACCTGCAGCCCGAGTTCAAGGTCTACGCCAAGCAGGTCGTCGACAACGCCGCGGTCCTCGCCAAGTCGCTCATGGACAAGGGCTATGCCCTGGCTTCGGGCGGCACCGACAACCACCTGGTCCTCATCGACCTCCGCCCCACCGACCCCGAACTCACCGGCAAGGAAGCGGCAGTCTGGCTCGAAACGGCCGGCATCATCTCGAACATGAACACCGTGCCCAACGAGACGCGTTCTCCGTTCAAGACCAGCGGCATTCGCCTGGGCACCCCCGCCCTCACGACGCGTGGCCTGAAGGAGGACGTGATGCCCGAGGTCGCCGACCTGATCGACCGCGTGCTCACCAGCAAGGGCGACGAAGCCACCCTCGACGCCGTCCGCGCGGACGTGGTCGAGCTGTGCAAACGTTATCCGATGCCGCACTGAATTAGCGCCCCGCTTATTCCTACTACAGACCTGATGCGATGGGTAGTCGAGACTCGTTGTGGCACGCAATCCATGACATTCTTTGGAATGAATGGGATCCCATAGGCGTCAACCAATATTCGGTTGCGAGCGATGAATACGACAACTACATCCCTCAGTTGATCCAATTACTAGAAAGTGCAGCGGATCAGTACAAGCTCACTCAATACCTCGCCATGATCGAGTCAAAGGCTATGGGATTAGATGAGCGTCCTGAACGCAATCACAAAATTGCCGCTCGACTAGTCGAGGAATATCACCGGCAACTCGATTAGGATTATTTTCAGCCTGCGCGTCGCATCGAGCTGAACGCGACGCTGTCGATCGGGATGTCGAACTTCGCGCCGCACTTGTACACGTGTTCACGCACCTTGGTGCAGTAGGCGAGGGTGGCGGTGACGGGCAACTCATGGCCGTTGGCGGTGACCAGGGTGATAACCGCCAGGGTTCCGGGGCTGATGAAGACCGGCGAAAGGATGCCCAGGCCGCCGTCCGACAGGTCGTGGCAGACCGCGGTGAAACGAACCACGTCGCCGGGCCAATCGCCCGCTTCGCACACCACCGCGACCGGCTCGCGGTAAGGCATCCGGGGGTGTTCGCGTTGCGCGATCAAGTCGGGGCTGACCTGGACCTTGTCGAGTTCACGCAGGACCGCGTCGATCTCGGCGTCCGTGATCGGTGGCGTGAGTGGAGTGTTTTGGCGTGGTGGCTGCATAACGGCCCCGGGTGGTGGATATCTATTGAATATCGGCAGACCTCCGTGATGACACGCGGAGGTCTGCCGAAAAAACTCAAAATCTCAGGCATTCGCCGGACCCGATTCAGACCGCACGGCCTTGAGGTGCCGGCTGCTCGACGTTATCCGGACGCTCTTGGCGGAACGGGGGCCAGTTCTCGGGGACGATCCGGCGGAGCTCGGGCATCGCGTTGTCGCCGGGCTCGGGGATTTTGGTGCGGATATCTTCGGGCACCGCGTTGAGTTGCTCGGTGGTGTCGATCGGCCCCTCAAAGAGGGTGTTGCCCTCGAGGTCGGTGGCTTTGAGGTGTCGGCCGTCCTGGTTTTGGGTGATGGTGAGTTTGTGGGCCATGTCCTGGAGGACGGTCACGCTCTGGCCGAAGTTGCCCGGCAGGTTGTTCAGGTCGAGATCGAAGTCGAGCTTGATGGGATCGCCGTTATCCCAGAGGTCGTCGCCGGGCCAGCCTTCGCCGAGTCCTTCGCGGAATATCTGCCAAATCTGCTCAAACTGCCGGTCCATGCGTTGCTGCATCTCCTGCAGGTCGTGTTGCAGGTTGTTGGGCTGGAGTTCGAACGGGAGCGCTTCCCACTCGGCAAACGGGGGTTGCTCGATTCGGGGCGCAACCGCCGGTCGATCGCCGAGCTCGGCGGGGCGTTCGGCGAGGGTGGCGGGCTGACTAAGTTGTTCACCGTCGCGCAGAAGCGTGAGCTCGACTTCCTGCCCGGCCGGGTAGGTGGGGACGAGCCGGGTGAGTTGGGTGGGGTGCAACATGACCTGGCCGTCGAATTTCAGCAGCAAATCTCCGCTGCGGAGGCCCGCAGCGTCGGCGGGTGAACCGGGCAGGACGTGGCTGACGACGAGCACCGTCTCGGGCGTTTCGGGGGCCGCGTTGGGCGGGGCCAATGTTTCGGCGACCGCCACGCCGAGGAATCCCGGAGCGTTATCGGCCGCGGCCGGGTCGGCTTGGGGTTGAGCCTCGGGCTCGATGGCTGGAACGTCTTCGGCCAACGCGGCCGTGTGGAGTCCGGCGAGGCCGGCGGAAATGATCAGTGTGGGTACAGCAAAACGAGATTTCATGTCGGTTCCTTTCATGCCGGGGTGGATTGAGTCGGTGTTGTGGCGTGTCGTGCCACGGTCATCGATGCATACGCATCGCGTGATTTTTGGGTTCGCCGCGAAGGTGTTACTTGCGGTTCGTCTGCCGGGGGCACATAATTTTAAGTCCCGCCCCGCGGGAGACGGTCTGTTCGGATCGGTATTCTGTTTATCCCATCAAGAGGTGCCGATGGCGCGCAAAAGGTTACAGCTCGGGCAGATACTAAAACAGTGGCGGTTGGTCGATGACCAGCAGCTCGAAGAAGCCCTGAAAATCTCCAAGGGTTCTCGCAAGCGGATCGGCGAATCGCTGGTGGCCCTGGGTTACATCACCGAGAACGACGTCGCCAAGGCCCTGGCCTCCCAGTTCGGCCTGGAGTTTGTCGACCTGGACCAACCCAACGTCATCGACCGGGACAACCTTGAGCTGATCCCCCAGGACATGGTCAAGAAGTACCTGGTCCTGCCCCTGGGCAAAGACGGCAACACGCTCAAGGTGCTGGTCCACGACCCGATGGACATCAACCTGATCGACGACCTGCAGTTCCGCCTCGGCGGGAAGGTCGAGCTGGCCTTGTCGGCCAAGGGCAAGATCAGCGAGTACATCGACAGCGTCATGTCGGACGTGAAAGACTCGATCGACAAGCTGACCATGGACATGTCCGTCGACACCTCGATGGACATGTCGCTCGACAGCTCGATGGACCAATCCATCGACATCGAGGACAACAGCGACGACCCCAACCAGGGGCCGATCATCAAGCTGGTGAACCAGATCATCGCCGAGGCGGTGAACGGCCGGGCGTCGGATATCCATATCGAACCCTTCGCCGACCGCGTTCGGCTCCGCTACCGCATCGACGGTGTCTGCCACGAGCGGGACGTGATCCCCAAGCGCACGCAGGGTTCGGTGGTGGCTCGTCTGAAGATTATGGCTGGCGTCCGCGTCGAAGAGAAACGGATTCCGCAGGACGGCCGGATCAAGATGCGGGTCGACGGCAAGATCGTCGACTTCCGTTTCTCGTCCTGCCCGACGTACCACGGCGAATCGATCGTCATGCGTATTCTGCGTCCCGACGCGGCGATGCTCGGCCTCGAAAAGCTCGGCATGCGGGCCGACACCCTCGAAGGCTTCCAGAAAGTCATCCACCGGCCCAACGGCATCTTCCTCGTGACCGGGCCGACCGGTTCGGGTAAGACGACCACGCTGTACTCGGCGCTGAACGAGCTCAACCGCCCCGACCGCAAGATCATCACGGCGGAAGACCCCATCGAATACAACTTCAAGGGGATCAACCAGTGCCAGGTCAACATGAATATGGACCCGCCGCTGGACTTCAAGCTGATCCTGCGGGCGATGTTGCGTCAGGCTCCCAACATCATCCTCGTCGGTGAGATCCGGGACATGGAGGTCGGCGAGGTCGCGGTCCAGGCGGCGCTGACCGGCCACATGGTCTTCAGCACCCTGCACACCAACGACGCCCCCTCGGCGATCACCCGTCTGATCGACATGGGCCTCAAGCCCTTCCTCGTGGCCAGTTCCATCCAGGCGGTGCTCGGCCAGCGTCTGGTGCGGATCCTCTGCGATCACTGCAAGGTGCCTGACTCCGAACCCGACCGCAAGATGATGGCGTTGTGCGGCATGACCGACAGCGACCTCGAAGGCCAGACCATCTACAAGCCCCAGGGCTGTGCCCGCTGCGGCAACACCGGCTACCGCGGTCGTCGTGGGGTGTACGAGTTGATGTTCATGAACGCCGAGCTCCGCGAGTTGGCGTTTAACCGGGCTCAGGTCAGCAAGCTCCGTGCGGCGGCGGTCGCCTCCGGGATGCGGACGCTGCTGGGCGACGGCAAGCTGAAAGTCCTCGACGGCCAGACGACCCTCGAAGAAATCGCACGTATCGCTCAGGTCGAAGGCACCGTTGAGCTCGAAGACGACGACTTGGCCGCGTAGGCGCATTGGGCGATTTCGCGATCGGGCGATTGGGTGATTTCACAGCCAACACGCTTCGAACCGCTGTTTCGCTTCCTGGTTTATTCAATCACCCAATCACAAAATTACTAAATCGCCAAATAAAGGTAACGCTATGTCCGCCATGCAAATCGACCGTCTGCTTGACACCGTGATCAAGCAGGAAGCCAGCGACTTACACCTGACCGTGGGCAAGCCCCCCACCGTCCGGATGTCGGGCCGCCTGGTCGAGCTCAAGACCAAGTCGCTCGATTCGGAAGACACCACCTCGCTGATGAAGTCGATCAGCCCCGAGCGGGCGCAGAACGAGCTGCAGGAAGAAGGCGGCTCCGACTTCGGCTTCGCCTACGGCCCGCAGGACGACCCCGAGAAGTCCGCCCGTTTCCGTGTGTCGATCTTCCGGCAAAAAGGCAGCGTCGCCATGGTGCTGCGGCGGATCCCCAACAAGCTGCTGGACATCGACAAGATCGGCCTGCCACCCATCGTCAAAGACCTCATCCGCCGCCCGCGGGGCCTGTTCCTGGTCACCGGCCCGACCGGCTCGGGTAAGACGACCACCCTGGCGTCGATGATCGACTACATCAACATCAACCTCGACCGCCACATCATCACGGTCGAAGACCCCATCGAGTACTACCAGCCCCACAAGAAGTCCATCGTCAACCAGCGGGAAGTCGGCACCGACGTGCCCAGCTTCTCCGAGGCCCTGCGTCGGGCCCTGCGTCAAGACCCTGACGTGATCCTCGTCGGCGAGATGCGGGACCTCGAAACCATCGAGGCCGCCATCACTGCGGCCGAGACCGGCCACTTGGTGTTCGGCACCCTCCACACCAACTCCGCCGCGGGCACGATCAACCGCCTGATCGACGCCTTCCCCACCAACCAGCAGCAGCAGGTCCGGGCCCAGCTCTCGGTCGCCCTGATCGCGGTGCTCTCCCAACAGCTGCTCAAGCGGGTCGACACCAAGGGCATGTGCGCCGCCTACGAGTTCATGGTCGTCACCCCCGCCATCGCCAACCTCATCCGGGAGGCCCAGTCCTTCAAGATCCCGTCGGCCATCCAGACCGGCAAGAAGTTCGGCATGAAGCTGCTCGACGACTTCCTCTGGGAGCTCTACGCCGCGGGCAAGATCGCGGCGGGCGACATGATCGACCGGGGCTCCAACTCCGATCAGCTGATCGAAAAAGTCCACCGTGCCGGTGGCACGATCGGTCGGCCCGAGCTGGATGACGATGCCGCGTGATCGAGAGATCGCTGGGCCCCTTGCTCAAGGGGCTGGGTGGGCCGCCATCAAACGGGCCGATTTCGCCCTCACAATTCACATAAATCAACTCCGATCCAAATCGAAATCCATGTGTCCAATCACTATGGAGCGTCAAAATTCCTTGTTTGTTCTGGTCCCTTCGATACGATAAGTATTGAGGATCTACCTAAACCAAGCCTCTTTCGAAGCAGAAACCCGCCAGAATCCTTCCCAATCGTTCCCTCGCACCCTTGACCCTATGCCTTTCCGCGAAATTCCCGCGATTGTCTCTGACATCAAGCAATTTCAAAGAATAGCCTTGCGATGGACACCTGGATAAAAACGCTTCGATCGGCCGCTGGTTTGTATCCTTAACCCCGATCTTGGGAAAAACACGATGGCCAAAAAAGCTGCCGCAAATTCTGAACTCAGTGGACGCCGACTTGGGCGTGTGCTCACCAAAATGGGCAAGATCACCCGTGATCAGGCTCAGGAAGCTCTCGAGCTGCAGAAGTCCAAGCGGGTGCCTGTGGGCCAGCTTCTGGTGGAGCTCGGCTACTGCACCCACGACGACATCAACATCGCGCTGGCCGCCCAAGCGGGGATGCGGACGATCGACCTCGAGGACCTCGATCTGAAAGAGGAAGTGGTCCGCATGGTCCCCGCGGAGATGGCCAACGCCTACCACATCATCCCGATCGCTCACGACGCCTCGACCAACAAGCTGACGGTCGCCCTGAAGTCGGCCGACAACTTCCGGGCTCTCGACGACCTCCGCCTGCTCATGGGGTTCACCGTGGATGCGGTCGTTGCCCCCGCGGGGCAGATCGACCACGCGATCGACCGGTTCTACGGCGAAGACGACGAGTCGCTTGCCTCGCTGGTGGCCGACCTCGCCGAAGACGAGTCGATGGCGGACTTCCAGGAGGGCGACGCGTCGATCGACCTCGAAGACGAGATGGCGATGGCCAACGACAACCGCGTCGTCCGCCTCCTGAACCTCGTCCTGCTCCAGGCGATCAAAGACAAGGCGTCGGACATCCACTTCGAGCCGTTCGAGGACGAGTTCAAGATGCGGTACCGCATCGACGGCGTGCTCTACGAGATGATCCCGCCGCCGCGCCACCTGGCCGGCCCGATCGTCTCGCGTGTGAAGGTCATGTCGAACCTGGACATCGCCGAGCGCCGTCTCCCTCAGGACGGCCGGATCGAATTGGTCGTGGGCGGCAAGCCTGTCGACCTCCGTGTCGCGGTGCTGCCGACCATGTTCGGCGAATCGGTCGTGATGCGGGTCCTGGACCGCGGCAACGTGAACCTCGACCTCGAGAAGATCGGTATGCGGCCCGACGACCTGGAGACCTTCCGCCAGCTCATCCACAAGCCCAACGGCATCGTGATCGTCACCGGCCCCACCGGCTCGGGCAAGACCACGACGCTCTACTCCGCCCTTGCCGAACTCAACGAGCCCACCGAAAAAATCCTCACCGCTGAGGACCCGGTCGAATACGACATCGACGGGCTGTGTCAGGTCCAGGTCAACACCGAAGTGGGTTTAACGTTCGCCGCGGCTCTGCGGAGCTTCCTCCGTCAAGACCCGGATGTGATCCTAGTCGGCGAAACGCGTGACCTCGAAACCGCTCGCATCGGCGTGCAGGCCTCGCTCACGGGCCACTTGGTGTTCACCACGCTCCACACCAACGATGCCCCCTCCTCGATCGCCCGTCTCCTGGACCTGGGTCTTGAATCGTTCCTGATCACCGCGACCATCGAGGGCATCCTGGCCCAGCGTCTGGTCCGCAAGATTTGCCCGCGTTGTAAGGAAGCCTACACGCCGAGTGAAGACGAGCTGTTCATGCTCAACCTCACGCCCGAAGACCTCGAAGGTCGGCAGCTGTTCCGCGGGGTGGGCTGCGACTACTGCAACCAGTCGGGTTACAAGGGCCGGATGGGCTTGTTCGAAATCATGATGTTTGATGACGAGATCCGGGACCTGGTCATGAAACAAGCCTCGACCCAGCTGCTCCGTGCCGAAGCCCGCAAACGCGGGATGCGCACGCTCCGTCAGGGCGGCCTCATGGCCCTCTACGACGGGCTGACCACCATCGACGAAGTCGTCAAAGAAACCATGATCGAAGACTGATCCATTCACGCCGGTGCCCCGCTCGGCCCGGCCACGAACACCGCGGAACCCCACCGCCACTCCGCCGCCCGCTTGGGCCGCGCCCCCCGCAGGAGTACCCACCATGCCGACATTCCAGTTTGAAGCACTCAACGACTCGGGTAAGCCACAGAAAGGCACGATCAACGCCGCCAACAGCGACGAGGCGTTGGCACGGATCAAGAGCCAGGGCTTCTTCCCCACCTCGATCCGGGAACAGAAGGTCAAGAAAGGCGGCGGCGGTTCGGCCGGTGGTGCCGCGGCTGGTGGTGGGGCCAAGAAAAAAGGCGGCCAGATCACCATCAACATCGGTGGTGTCAGCCAGAAGCACCTGACGCTCTTCACCCGTCAGCTCTCTACGCTCCAAGACGCGGGCCTGCCCATCCTCCGTTCGCTCTCGATCCTCGAACAACAGCAGAAGCCCGGCCTCATGAAGGACACGCTCGGCCTGGTCCACGAAGACGTCTCCTCCGGTGCCTCGCTCTCCGATGCTTTCGCCAAACACCCCAAAGCCTTCAACAACCTCTACACCAAGATGATCGCGGCCGGTGAGGTCGGCGGTGTGCTTGACCTCATCCTGCAGCGTCTGGCCGAGTTCCTCGAAAAAGCGGCCCGCCTCAAGCGGCGCATCATCTCCGCGATGATCTACCCCGCCGCGGTGATCAGCGTCGCGATGATCATCGTCTTGGGCATCATGATCCTGATCGTGCCGAAGTTTATCGAGATCTTTGACGACTTCGACACCGATATGCCCAAGCTCACGATCATACTCATCGACATGTCCAAGTGGTTGGGCGGCAGCATGCTCGGCTTCCTCGGAGCCAAAGACGGTACCTACAACCAGGATCAGATGATCCCTGGCATCCTCTGGGTACTGCTCGCCCCGTTCTTCATCTTCTTCGCGGTCAAGATGCTCCGGAAGACTTCCGGCGGCAAGGCCGTGTTCGACCGCCTCACGCTGATGACCCCGATCCTCGGCGGCCTGGTCCGCAAAGCCACCATCGCCAAGTTCACCCGTACCCTCGGCACGCTGGTCAACGCCGGTGTTCCCATCCTCGACGCGATCACCATTACCGCCGAGACCACGGCCAACAATGTCTACTCCAACGCCCTCATGGACGTCCACGACAGCGTGCGTCAGGGTGACTCGTTCGCCGAGCCTCTGCGTAAGGCCAAGGTCTGCGACCCGCTGGTGGTCAACATGATCGACGTTGGCGAAGAGACCGGTGACCTGGACAAGATGCTCCTGAAGATCGCCGACAACTACGACGAAGAAGTCGACGTCGCGGTGGCGGGTCTGGTCTCGCTGCTCGAGCCGGTCATGGTCGTTGTGCTCGGCGGTATCGTCGGCGCGATCGTCATCGCCCTGTTCCTCCCGCTGGTCAAGCTGATGCAGTCGGTGATGTAAGGCCACGGCGTAGCCAGTCGCGACTCTTTGTCTCCCCCTATACCTGCCTCCACGGAACCCAATGCGAAACACGCTAGCCTCATCCCGCGCCGGTTTTTCCCTGATCGAGATCCTCGTGGTGATTTCGATCATCGCCCTGCTTCTCGCGCTGGGAGCCGTTGGTATGTCCAAGATGCGGGAGCAGGCGCAAGTCGAAAAGATTCGTGTTTTGCTTCAACAGCTTGCTGGTGTTGAAACTGAGTACCGCGCGCAAACCAACGGTAAATTCCCAGATGACGATTCATCAAATTCCTCGACTGCGGGCGTCAATAACTCGATTGAATGGTTCGTTGAGCAGGTTGAAGCTCAACCGATCACCCAAGAGATGATTGAAAAGACGGTTAATCGTGCCTTTTACTCTCCAACCGATGGCGGAACACCGGGGACCGTCGTCGATGCCTGGGGGTTAGAGATCGAGTACCGAGAACTGTCTGACGGTTCAGCTACAGCCACAAGCAATGGTACCAATGCTCAGTTCCCCCCCTATGCCCAGCCGTTCTTTGCTTCGGCAGGCCCCGACGGTCTATGGGGTGACCACAGCGTTCTGGCCGATCCGGACGACGCGGCCGCGGACAATATCTACAGCTTTGAGTTGCCGTAATCATGAAAAATTACAAGTATTACAACCTCCGGCGCACTTGTGATCGTGGGTTCACGCTCATCGAGTTGATCGTGGCCATTGCCATCATTGGTTTGATGGTGGGGCTGAGCTTCCCGGTGCTACAAACCATGCAGCAGAGCAGCCGGGTTTCCTCGGCAACCAATACCGTTTCGGTTGCGGTCGACGCCGCCCGTTCGCTCGCGGCGACGGAAAACAACTTCGCGATTGGTGTCCTGCCGGGTGGGCTCACCGGCAACTACGACGGGACCGCGATCATCTTCACGCCGTCTGGCGAGTGTAGATTGGTAGTCAACGACCAGTTGGCAGTAAACGGTGCGGGCAACCCCCTTGAACTTCTCACGCCGCCCAAAAACGGGTATAGGGACATTGAGGGCCGCGACTACATCATCCTCCCCAAGGGGACGGGCGTGGCGGGTATGCGCCGCAACACAAACGCCACAAGCATTAACGGCTTGGTTTTTGTTCCTCCGCCTTTCGCGGTTGCTTTTGACGAAAACGGAAAGCTTATCGTAGGTACGGCCTCGGCTAGTTCTGACCGCGCCGTTTATTACGACAAAGACGCCGATGGGGATTACACCACAGGTGACGGCCGCCCTGGCGGCTACAACCCCGATGACTGGGACGCCCGCATCAACCCCGGGGTGGCGACCGTCGGCGATATCTCCGACCCGAAGAATCGCTTGCGTTATGAATTACCCTACGAGCAGATCGAGACGGTGACCGCCATCGTGATCTACGACAAGCAAACCTTCGACGTCGATACCGGGGGCTGGGGTTCTGCTTCAGCTGCCGACATTCAAGCCTTTATGACCCAAGACGACGACACCCTGGCGAAGATCTTCTTCTTCAGCCCCACCACCGGCGCCATCATCCGAAACTAAGACTCACCATGTTCTGCTTATCCCCCGCCAACCTCTCGTCCCGACGATCTTCCGGCTTCACGCTGATGGAAGTGCTGGTTGCTGTCGGTATCTTTGCCATCGGTGCTGTTGCGGTGGCTTCGATTTTCCCGACAGCCATCTTCCTTCAGAAACAAACCGTAAACGACCTCGAACTCGATCAGGCCGTGAACAATGCCGAAGCGATGGTGTCGTCTCGCAAGCTTCGGATCATCGAAGGCGGAGTATACGACACGCAGTACAGCACCGATGCCGCAGATCAGCCCGGGCCTCTTGGTAACTCAGTGCAACCTCTGATCAACGGGGTCGCGGCAGGTAATGATTTGTTCAGGCAATTCAGTATCCGCGACCGTACTTATCCCTCGGTATACGCCTCTCAGGATGCTGCGAGCCTCTGGGTTCCTCTGATCCGCGACGCCAGCGCAGACCCCACCCTCGGCGGATCAGGCAACCGGACATGGGAGCTCTATGCCTTCGTGATGCAGCGGCGCGACGACGTGGACTATTCCCACGCCGAAACAACCATCAATTCAGCGTCGCCGAGTGATGCGCTGTACCCCTCGGTGCTCCGCGTGGATATCAACGGCTTTTCGAATTCTGCGGTGCTCGTCGACCAGTTCGAAGTACCCAACGGAACGATCGACGCTTTCCAATTGGCTCCCGCAGTGCCGATCCTCGATAGCAATGGCACGACTTATATCATCGATGCAGTCGATCAGAACGGAGCTGGTGACGACATCATCCAGATTGTTGGCTTTGTCAGCGCGAACCCGAATCCCCCCGATGCCCTGTGGATCGCCGATCCCGGTGGGCGGGTCAACGGTGACCCTGCCAATCGCAATCCGGCCCGCCGTATCTTGATTTTCCCCCAATCATCGATCGATTATCAACCATGAATCGTGTGACTTCCCCTCAATCTGCTAGGGCAGGCTTCACCCTGATGGAGCTTTTGGTGTCGGTTGCCCTGACCCTGGTCATCATCGGCCTAGTAAACACCATCTTTAACAGCACCACCAAGGCGGTGACACGCGGTGTTCAGCTCGGCGATGTAATTGCGAATCAGCGCACGATGACCGAGCAGCTGCGTGTGGACAGCGAAGATATGCTGGGCCCGCTCGATGATCCGGGGGGGAATGCTCTTGATCCAAGCGATACGCCCGGCATGCTGGCCATTGTCAATTACCGTGTCACACGCGGTGGGACGATCGCGAATCCGCAAGTCGCGATGACCAATGCCGAACGGATCGGCGAGGAGACCTTGATCGGACAGCTGAGAAGCGACCAGTTGATGTTTCTTAAGACAAATGGGAATGGTGGGGTTGTCGATACGCTGGCCCCTTCAATACGTACCAGCTATGCGGGTGTTGGAAACTACGTTGCAAGCCACTCGTTGATTTGGTACGGCCACGGAAACCGTACCAACGAAAATGGCTCTCCTGCGGGACTTTTAGATGACTTTAGTCTCACCGGGCTAAACCGTAATCCTTGGCAGTGGGTGCTCGCACGCAAGGAGCTTTACCTAACGGATCGCCCCAGTGCGGGCGGGTCTGTTGCGGGCGTGATCCACGTCGATGGCGTGGCTGCGGATAGTGCGGTTTCCGGTTATAGCGGGACAAGTGGCGTGACTGAAGAAAACTATTCTTCTTTGGCTGACGTCAGTCAATTCGCGCTTGTTGCGGATGGTGCCGAGGAGGGCTTCTTTGACGCGGCTGGTACCTCTGGGCCGGGTGACTCCGGCACCACCAATGATCAGAATTACCGTACCGCAGCCTTCCAGCGCATGTTCTTAGAGCGTAACAAGCGGGTGCAGATCAACGACGCGCCCATCGTTCCCTATGATTCTTGGCGGATTGCACAGATGCACCCCTTCTTCATGCAAGGGGTGAGCGATTTCATCATCGAATTTGCTGGGGATTATCACAACGACGGCACGATTACGGGCTTTCCTGACGGGACGCCCGACCTGGACTATGACTCAGACGGTATTGCTGACGACAGCACCGCAACGGGTTCGGGTGACATCGTTTGGTACAGCATGGACAACCTCCCCCCCATCCAAGCTGCCGGGGCGTTCACAAACCCCGCGGAAGCTTACGCAACGTTTATCGACACGGACCCCGAAGGCGAGTTGGGCCTTGCGGCGAATGCGGTAGCCGCGGACGCAGCCTTTGTCTGGCGGCACGATAAACCCGCTTCCTGGCCTTACATCATCCGCATCCGTTATCGCCTACACGACGGACGTGGTCGATTGGCCACGACTCAAGACACGAATGTCAACGAAGACCTGCAACGGACTAGTCCCGCAGTGACCTACGACGCACAGCCTAACGGCGAAGTCGAACCTACCGTGGGGCGATGGTTTGAAATCATGATCCCCGTTGAACGCACACCGCAATAAAAACGACCCATATTTGTCCGCCCCGCAAAACCCTCGGGGCTAAACACTGCAGGCGGATTGCCCTGCATGAAAGGACTGACACGATGTTTAAACAAACGACATCTATCTCCACGATCTACTTGCGTTTGATCGCTTCTTATCGAAACCCTGCCCGGCGGCGGGGGAACGTGGTGCTGTTGGTCATGGTAGCGCTGGTTCTCATGGCCACCTTGGGCACGTCCTATCTACAAGTTGCTCGGGTACAGCGGGGGCAAGCCGGACAATCCACGGGTGATATCGATACCGTCGTCGCTGCGGTCCTCGTTAAAATTGAAGACACCATTTCAGATGATGCCCGTGACGATAACGCCAACCTGCTGTCCACCGGGATCGTCAATCAAACCCAGGGCGACGAGCCGTTCGATTACCCGTGGACGAATGTCGCGACGGGTGGTGCCAACAATTATCAGGTCACTTCTTTAACCACAGCGAGTTCCGTCGCCGCGGTTGGCGGGCACCTTGATAACAAGTGGCTCGCATCTTCGAGCCCCAGCGACTTGGGCGGTACGCCGTATTGGGAGAATATCACAGACCTGAACGGCGTCTTTCTTTCTGCCGCGGGACACAGCGACCTGACCAGCCTCGCGGCTGGATCGGCTCCAACAGAGAGCCCGATTAATCATGCGGGTGTTGCAACGCCGGGAATGAGCAACGTTTCTATTAACACGAATGTGCGTCATACCCTACCCGCCCCGGCCGATTTCGCGGATCCCACCCTATCCCTTTTGGTGGATGCGGATGGCGATGGTGTTCCTGATAGCCGTTGGGCGTGGGCGACCATCCCCGTTATCGAAGGCAAGGCCTATACGATGGCAGTGCGCATCATTGATTTGTCGGGCCGGATTAATCTCAATACCGCCACCAGCCCTCTAGACAACACCGCCAGGTATGACTACGAAACTTCCACAACCACCGTTGCCAGTGAGCACGCTCCGAGATGGGACACCCCCGCGGAGATCGATCTTGGGCGGTTCGTCAACGAAACGCGTAATGCGGAAAACGCGGCCGTACCCGGAACGGCAAACGCTGCAGATCTCAACCTACTCGGCACCGATATCATCGCACGGCATACCGGAACGTCTGGCGTCCCCACACTTCGCGACGATCGCACAGCTTTCTGGGATGGTTCTGCCAGTAGCTTTGCTACGAATAACTACGTGGCGGATTACACCAACGCATACACGTTAGACGACATGTATGAACTCCTCAATCAAGGAGGAGTCAACGAAGACACCACGACCAACGAAGCTTTTGAAACCAACGGCACCGGCCTCCGCGATTTCTTTAGTGGCAATGAGACGTCAGCCGACTATCAACGCTACCTCGGTGACAAGGCCTCCGATGCCGTCGATCTTCAAGAATTTTTCGAGATCAATGCCCGCGTCCACTCGACGGTGCTGAGTGGGACTAGCCACCTTGCCCCCAGCGGAGTTGTGCCGTTTTCCAATAACCGGCTTAATCTGACGCCTCTCTTCGATGCCACAGATGCCGATTACGCGGACACTAAAAACTCGGTAAGCGATCGTATCGAGTTATTTTTGGGGGGCGGTGTCCCCCTGGGCTTCACTATTCCTGAGATCAGCGACCAGTTCACGTCGAACATCGCCGACTATGTTGATGAGGACAACTTTGTTACGGTCACAGGGGGCGCAGGGGGGCGCGCGGGCTTAGAGGCACTCCCCTTCATCGCCGAGGCCTACGGGCGCGGTATCTATGACTTGGTGAGTTCGACCGCGACCGAGTCGGAGTGGTCCAATGTTGGTGGTGCGATCTTCGCGATCGAGATTGCTAATCCGTTCCAATTCCCAATTTCGCTCGATGATGTTTACTTAACGGTAACACCGCCCGGCGGTTCGTTGACGCTGTTGTCCACCGATGATTTGTTGTCCATCGTCACGCCAGCAGCTATGGTTGCATTTAACACGGCGAATGGAATTACAACAAATAATGCGGCGACGCCCGATATCAATGAGCAAGAACTCTTGTATCCGGGTAAATCAATCGTATTTTATGTTGATCCTTTAGGTACGGCCATGGCAGGCGATATCACGGCGTCGGTAACCGCGACCGAAACAATCGTTGTGGATATGAGCGGTGCCGCTGCGCTACAAGCATGGCCAACAGATCAAGCCGCAGGCACGCCGAATGCTCCCGAAGATTTTGAGCTAGGGATGATGGCTTCAACCGCAGCTAACACCCCGCTTGGCGCTAATTACCAGTCCGTGAGTATTTCCACGGTTCCTCCTCTGCTAACGAATACCAGCGATGTGTCGATGCCGATTGCGCCTCAGCAAAGCTTTTTCGAGGCCCGTGCCACTACGGCTTGGGGTGGTATCAATATGCTGGCCATCGGCACGCCGGATCGCCCGGATGTATTCCCCGTATCCCCCTCCTCTGTGCCTAACTCTTGGGATTTTGGCCAAGCCAAGGCTGTGCCAACCGGTTACACCGCGATGAATGACGCGCAGGCCCAGGTGATCATCCCCAACTACGACAACAACAGAATGCGCCACATCGGGGAATTGGCTCAAATCACCGGGCTAGGCTACTCGGGGACTCAGCCGATCAACTTGTTGTGGGAAGCCGACCACGGCGGCACCCCGAACCCCGATGATCTGTATCTGGACTTCTCCCCAGGGGCACCCAAAGTCAATGCAGCGGTGGACTCTCTTAACGTTCCCCATGCGGTGCTGATGCTTGAGCAGTTTACGATTTATGAAGACTCATTCACGCCCGGCACGATCAACCTCAATACTGCGAGCCAGGAATTAATCGAGCGATCGCTTCCGTTCTCTAATCCAACACTGGCCAATGCTGTGGCAGCGGTGATTGTTGATTTTCGTGATAATCCAGGAGGTGCTCTGCGCTCCAGTGTCAGCGCCCGCACCACGATAGGGCAAAGCGAAGGAATTGCTTATGTAAGCGAGCTGGTGCCGCTCCTGGCCGACGTGTTCACCACTAATGGAACGCAAGGTAATTACGTCGGTGATACGGTGACAAGTGAGCAGGTTGACGGCACTGACGTGCGCGTTGACTTTGGCAACGAATACTATTTGGATACTGCCGGTGTCCCCATTGATGACGGAGTCGCCGACGACCGGGAAGAAGAGATTTTGGTGTACCGTTGGCTGTCTCAGGTCGCCACGACGCGGAGCGACTGCTTTGCTGCCTACATCTGGGTACGCGAGCACGATGCGAGCGACTTCAGCTCCGTGACCGATGAGCGTCGGGTTATCGGGTTGTTTGTTCGTAAAGAAAATGGCATCGCCAGCCAAGTGGGCACGTTCCAAACCCTTCCCTGATGTTGTAGAGCATGTCGATCTTTGAAAAAATCGTGGCTGGGGAGATACCTTGCCATCGCATTTACGAAGACGAGCACGTCTTGGCGTTTCTCGATATTGGCCCCCTGTCGCGTGGGCATTGCCTGTTGATTCCTAAGGTCTGCTATGTGGAGCTTGGCGAGATGCCGGCAGAAGTTGGTGCCGCGCTAGGGCGTGTAATGCCCCGGCTGTGCTCGGCGGTGAAAGCCGCTACCGGTTGCGACGGCGTCAATGTTTTGCAGAACAACGGTGGCGCCGCGGGGCAGGTCGTGATGCATGTGCACTTCCATTTCATTCCGCGGTATACCGCCAAGAGCCCACACGCGGGGCTGGAATTCAATTGGCCTGCGGGTCAGCTGAGCGATGAGGATGCGGCGGATTTAAAAGCGAAGATCGTTGCCGCGCTGGGAAGCGCATGATGTTTGAGTGTGCCCATACCTCCAGCCGTTTCCTGCGCCAAAGCCTGGCGGTGATCTGGGGATGGATTGGGGCTGGTGTGTATGTTCGTTATTGGCAGGACCACCGGATTCACGCGTTGGACGCGGGTTGGACTGCGGAGAAGCTTGACCAGGTCTGGGCGGTGCGTCACGCCTTTCGGCTTCGGGTGGAACCATCGCTGGTCCATCTCTGGGCGGTCCTGCTCGCCGCGATCATTCTGTTTCTCCTGACGTTCTTCATCGCCGGGGTAGCTCTGTATCGGGCCTCCGAGTTGATCCATTGCGGCCATTCGGTGATGTAATCTCCTGGCGGATATCCATGCTCTTTAGTCAGATACCGAGGGCGCTTTATCGTGCGCTGAGATAGTGCATCTTGGGGCGGATAAAAAAGCCCCCGATCGGTGGTGGGTCCGATCGGGGGGAGGGAGAAGGAAGCTGTTGGGCTTGGGGCCGGCCTTGGCCCCGGGCGTCGCGTCGTGCGAGCTCAGAGAGAGTCGTGGTTCAGTGGGGCATCCTGCAAAAATCGTCCTTGGGTTGAACCTGCCGCGTTCGCTTCCCCTCGGTTAGGGGCGTCTTCAATTGTCGGACTCTGTTGCGAGTCCAACCGCGTCGCACGCCGGTGAGCGTGCGACGCGGGGTGTGTGGTTTACGAGCAGCCCATCGAGGCACCGCAGTTCAGGCACTTGTAGCAGGTGCCGTTGCGGACGGTGATGGTGCCGCAGACGTCGCACGCCGGGGCGTCGGCCTGCATCGAGCTCATGGCTTCGGTGAGCGTGTTGCTCTCGGTGGCCGTGGCGGTTTCGGTCGCTTGCTCGACCGCGGGAGCCTTGGCGGTCGTCTTGTCGGCGGCTTTGCCTTCCGCGAAGCCCCAGGCACGGTCGCCGGTTTCGGTGGCTTCGTCGGCCTTGGCCTCGACATCGGTGATCTTCACGCGGTCGGACTTGGGCTTGTCGTCCTGGGCTTTGCCCTCGACGACGGCCGGCATCGCGACCTTGGCCTTGGGGGCCTCTTCCTTCTTGGATTCGGTCTTCTTGTCGCTGGGGCGTTGCGGGGCGTTGGCCTCGCGGTAGCCGGGGACGAACTCCATACCCATCCAGCGGAAGATGTAGTCCACGAGCGACTTGGCGAACGGGATGTCGCGGTTGTGCGTCATGCCCGCGGGCTCGAAGCGTTGGTGGCTGAACTTGGTGACCAGCGACGAGGTGGGCACGCCGTACTGCAGGGCGACCGAGATCGCGGTGCCGAGCGAGTCCATCAGGCCGCCGATGGTCGAGCCTTCCTTGGCCATGGTGATGAACAGTTCGCCGGGCTGGCCGTCGTCGTAGAGGCCGACGGTGAGGTAGCCCTCGTGGCCCGCGACGTTGAACTTGTGGGTCCGGCTGGTGCGGGTGTCGGGCAGACGGCGACGCATCGGGCGTTCGACGATCTTCTCGACCACCTTCTCGACGGTGCGGACAGTCTCGGTGCTCTGCAACGCATCCGCGGCGGCGGCGACCGCGGCCGTCTCGACGATGTCCTCGGCGACCTCTTCGAGGGCGGCTTCGATGCCTTCGACATCTTCGACGCCGTCGTCTTCCTCTTCATCGCTCGCCTTGTTGTTGAGCGGCTGGCTGAGCTTGCATCCGTCGCGGTACAGGGCGTTGGCCTTGAGGCCGAGCTCCCAGGACAGCTCGTAGGAGTCCTGGATGTCTTCGATGGTGGCCTCGTTGGGCAGGTTGATCGTCTTGGAGATTGCGCCGCTGATGAAGGGCTGAGCCGCGGCCATCATGCGGATGTGGCCGTGGGCGTGGATGAACCGCTCGCCGGTCGGGCCGCACTTGTTGGCACAGTCGAAGACGGGCAGGTGCTCGTCCTTGAGGTGCGGGGCGCCTTCGACGGTCTGCGTACCGCAGATCACGGCGTTCAGCTCGGTGATCTGCTTGCCCGACAAGCCCAGCGACTTGAGCAGGTTGAAGCTCGGGTCTTTGGCTTCTTCGACGCGGTCGATGCGGTCCATGCAGTCTTCGCCGAGCGTCCAGGCGTTGAACGCAAAGCTGATGTCGAAGATCGTCGGCAGGGCGTCGGTGATCTTCGCCAGGTCGTCGCTCTCGAAGCCCTTGTCCATGAGCCAACCCGCGAAGGTCTGGTCGCCGCCGGGGACGGGGACGTCCAGCGAGAGGGTGCCCATGACGTGGGTGAGCACGTCCTTGACCTGGTCCTTGTCGTAGCCGAGCGATTCGAGGGCCGGACGCAGGGACTGGTTGGCGATCTTGAAGTAGCCGCCGCCCGCGAGCTTCTTGAACTTGACCAGGGCGAAGTCGGGTTCGACGCCGGTGGTGTCGCAGTCCATGAGCAGGCCGATCGTGCCGGTGGGCGCGATGACGGTGGCCTGGGCGTTGCGGTAGCCGTGCTTCTCGCCGTGCTTGAGCGCGTCGTCCCAGCACTTGCGGGCCGAGGCGATCAGGTCGTCGCTGTTGGCGAGGGTGCCGAAGCTTTCGCTTTCGTCGGTGAGCTTGTCGGCGTCGATGGGCACGGGGTTGATTTCGAGGCCTTCGTACCCACCAACCGCGGCCGCCTCGGCGTTGGAGGAAGTGACGCCGTAGGCGGCGCGTCGGTGGTTGCGGATGACCCGGAGCATGTTGTCACCCGCCTTTTTGTTCTTCTTGTAGCCCGGGAACGCCCCGAGCTCCTTGGCCATCTTGGCGCTGGTGTCGTAGCTCTTGCCGGTCAGCGTCGAGCTGATGCAGCCGCAGATCGCCCGGCCGCGTTCGCTGTCGTACGGGATACCCGCTTGCATCAGCATCGCGCCGAGGTTGGCGTAGCCCAGACCCAGCGTGCGGAACTTGTAGCTCAGCTCGGCGATCTCCTTGGAGGGGAACTGGGCCATCAGCACGCTGATCTCCAGCACGATGGTCCACAGCGCCACGCCGTGCTCGAACCGCTCGACGTCGAAGGTGCGTTCCTTGGCGTTGTAGAACGTCAGGAGGTTCAGCGACGCGAGGTTGCACGCGGTGTTGTCCAGGAACATGTATTCCGAGCAGGGGTTGGACGCGTTGATCCGCCCCGCTTCCGGGCAGGTGTGCCACTCGTTGATGGTCGAGTCGTACTGCACGCCCGGGTCGGCACAACGCCACGCGGCGTAGCCGATCTTGTCCCATAGCTCTTTGGCGTTGACGGTCTTGGCGAGCTCGCCATCCGTACGACGCACCAGGCCCCAGTCGCCGTTCTCACGCACGGCGCGGAAGAAGTCGTTGGAGATGCGGACCGAGTTGTTGGAGTTCTGACCCGCGACGGTTTGGTACGACTCGCCATTGAAGTCGTAGTCGAGGACGAGGCCGAGCTCCTTGGCGGTGTATTGCATCTCGTCGCCGAGGTGCTTCATGCCTTCAACCAGGGCCGCGACCTTGATCTCTTCGCGGACCTTCCACGACACGAAGTTTTCGATGTCGGGGTGGTCGAGGTCGAGGCAGACCATCTTGGCCGCACGGCGGGTGGTGCCGCCGGACTTGATCGCCCCCGCAGCGCGGTCACCGATCTTGAGGAAGCTCATCAGGCCCGACGACTTGCCGCCGCCCGACAGGGGCTCGTCTTCGCCGCGGATGTTGGAGAAGTTGGTGCCGGTGCCGCTGCCGTACTTGAACAGGCGGGCTTCACGGGTCCACAGGTCCATGATGCCCGCTTCGCCGACCAGGTCGTCTTCAACCGACTGGATGAAGCAGGCGTGGGGTTGGGGGTGGGTGTAGGCGTCTTCGGACTTCTTGGCCTTGCCGGTCTTGGGATCGACGTAGTGGTGGCCCTGGGCGGGGCCGTTGATGCCGTAGGCCCAATTGAGGCCGGTGTTGAACCACTGGGGGCTGTTGGGGGCGCACTGCTGGTGCAGCATCATGTGGCAGAGTTCGTCGTAGAACGCCTGGGCGTCCTCGGCGGTGTCGAAGTAGCCGTGGCTCTCACCCCAGTGACGCCAGCAACCGGCCAGGCGGTGGATGACTTGCTTGGCCGACTTCTCGGGGCCGTTGGTGACCTTGTCGCCTTCCTGAAAGTCGGGCGACGCGATGCCGTTGGGTCCGCCGTCCGAAGGCACCCCAGCCTTGCGGAAGTACTTGGAAACCATGATGTCCGAAGCGAGTTGTGACCAGGCCTTGGGCAGCTCGGCGTCGTTCATTTCGAACACGACGCTGCCGTCCATGTTGGCGATTTTGGTCGACCGTGTGGTCCACTCGACGGTGCTGAAGACGTCCTTGCCCGCTTCGGTAAATTTCCGTTTGATCTGCATGTAGCCCCTAATCCTCTGTAAAAATAAAAGTCAATAAATCGGTCAGCCGTGGGTCGTCCCTGCCCGCGGCGGGGTATGGTCTGTCGAAAAGCCCAGTCAGGTTAAAATTTCTTCCTGATGCTCTCTGCTTAATTCCTGTGATTTTGCTGAGTCTGGTGAAGTTGAATGTGCCGTGCTATTTTCAAATACGAACTTGGCCAACTTAGATTGTTCGTCAAATGCGCACTCTTCCGCAGCATTTGAGCTCATACGCAAGTGCATCCTTAAAAACACGGCGTAAAGCGTAAAGAGCAAGATTGATATCAACCAAGTTCCGTAAATATTGGCAGCGATAATGCACAATGAACAGGAGAGAAAGCAGGCGGCAGCAAGAGATCTTGAATATTCAACGTTGAATTCATTTTGGCTCAACCCATCCGCCGCCCCATCGTCAACAAGGCTAAGTCGGATAGCGGCCCGCTCTGACCAAGACAAGTCTGAGGGATCGATTGCAGTTTTGTTTAGCCAGATACGCCTTGCGGCAAGTTCCAATGTTATGTACTCAGAAGTGTCAGTCCGTGCGGAGTAAAAAAGCTTAGACCAAAACTTCTTCTCTAGGAATCGCGAAATTTTTGTTTGCGGAGGCTTGCGCCACTCTAATTTGTAGAAAACTGCTCTTGCAATTCGCGAGATAAAGTTGCCAAGAATGAGGATCACAAGGGGTAGCATCAGGCGTTCGCCTATGGTTCCCGAATTAATAATGCGAAATCCTTCGTTATAAATACTCGCTCCGCCAACTAAAAAAATGGGAGGCATCATCGAGAGCGAGCACATGATTCCGACTGCAAACTGAGTCAGCCAGCCGGATGGTCGCTTGTTGTTGAGTGTTGATGCTATATCCACGGGATAATTCCGAAGGAACGGTAAAAATTAGTCGGCGTATTCGGTCAGTGCTTTGGCCGTCGCGGTCACGAACCAGTGGGCTCGGGGGGTGGCGAGGCTGATGTAGTCGTGGGTGGCCAGGGCGCGGAGGTCGTTGCGGTCGATGTCGGCGGAGATCACGTGGTCGTCGCCGCCGGTGCGTGACTTGGCAGACAAGCCTTGGCCGGGTTGGAACACCATGCGGGGGTCGAACTGGCCGGACATCTGGGCCTCACAAATCTGGGTGAGGTGGGCGGCGAGTTCGGATTCGAGTGATTCAAAAGGCATGGTTCGTTGATCCGTTAGCCCCGGGCTCTGCCCGGGGGCGGTTGGAATGAGACAGACGCATCGTCCCCCGGCAGAGCCGGGGGCTAATGGGAGTCAATCCACTTTCGGGAGGACGAGGCCGGTCTGGTCCTGGTACTTGCCGGACTTGTCGGCGTAGGATTGGGCACAGACGCGCTCGGCCTTGAGGAAGATCATCTGGGCGATGCCCTCGTTGGCGTAGATCTTCGCGGGCAGCGGTGTGGTGTTGCTGATCTCGATGGTGACCTTGCCGCGCCATTCGGGCTCGAGCGGGGTCACGTTGACGATGATGCCGCAGCGGGCGTAGGTGCTCTTGCCCACGCAGATCACCAGCACGTCACGCGGGATGTCGAACTCTTCGACGGTCTCGCAGAGGGCGAAGCTGTTAGGCGGGATGATGACGTGGTCGCGGTTGGTGTCCTGGGTGTCGACGGTGACGAAGTTGCGGTCGTCGAACTGCTTGGGATCGACGATGGACTGGCCGCCGTCGGTCGGGGCGTTGGTGAAGATCTTGAAGAGGGTGCCGACGCGGACGTCGTAGCCGTAGGACGAGACGCCGTAGCTGATCTTCCCCGGACGCTTCACGGCGTCTTCGAAGGGCTCGATCGGGACCAGTTCACGGATTTGGCTGTCACAAAGTACGGGCATGGGTTACGGTCTTCCTTGGGATTCCCCTGAGTGAGCACGGGCAGGCGTGCGAGCGATTCGAGATTCGGCGGCGACATTCCTTCCGACAGTCGGCTGCCGGTTGAAGCGGAATACGGGATTCGCAAATCCACCTAAACATTGGCCTTCTCACGCCAACCAAATACCGTCCATACGGCGTATGTTGGCGTCCCTTGAGATGGCCTTACGTTGGACGCCCCTAGCGTCCAAAGCTCAGCAGATTGGCTGAGCGGCGACCATCATAACCACTATATCTTGCGATCTCAACCGATTTCTTCACTAAACCTAGTGATTATTTATAGTCGTTTTCCTTAAGCGCCATGAACTCAAGCGCTTAACGGGATTCACTTTTTTCTAGTGGTTTGGTTTATGGTAGGCGTTTTCGGGTGGGATGACAGGGTAGCGACACCACGGGACAGGTTTTCCACAGCCAAGGCTCGATATGAGTGGGGTGTGAGGCCCGGATGAGCAGCGGATTAGCGTGCGATTACCCCAAGATGTGGGGGTGCAATCACGGCCCGGAAACGCGGTTGAGGGGTCCCAGTCGGGTTAGAGATCGGCAAGGATGCCCGAAAGCTCGGCCAACACCTCATCCACCGTGCGATCGGCCTTGGCCCCGGCGGCACGGGCGTGCCCGCCGCCGCCGAACCGGCTGGCGAGGTCAGCGACGTTGATCGCGCTGTCGTCGGTGGTGTGCTTCGAGCGGAAGCTCATCCGGGTCTGGGGCTGGCCGTCGGCGGTCTGGGCCTCGGTGACGACCACAAACACCTGGAGCGCCCCCACCATCTGCGGGGTGTCGATCAGGCGTTCGGTCTCTTCGGGCCGGGCACCGGTGTCGATGAAGTCCTGCTGGCGTAGGACCATGACCGCCGCGGTGCCGTGGGCGTGGAAGGTCATGTTCTGTAGGGCGCGGGTGAGCAGGGCCAGTTTTTCGGGCCGTTCGCCCTGCTCCAGGCGGGAGTAGAGGTCGGCGTGGTCGACACCCTGGCGGATGAGCTTGGCGGCGAGCTCGTGGGTCTGGGGCCGGACGTTGGAGAAGCGGAACCAGCCGGTGTCGGAGGCGATGCCGACAAACAGCGCCTCGCGGATGGTCTGGGGCAGCGGGGTGTAGCCCGCGATGTCTGTGTCACGCCTTCCGGTGGCGGGGCCGCCCTGCGGGGGCACGCACGCGGGGATCAGCAGCTCGATCAGCTCGGCGAGGATCTCGCAGGCCGCCGCGGCGTCGCCGACGACGTGGCGGTGCTGGGCCTCGATATCGCCCGAGAGGTGGTGGTCGAGGATGACGGTGCGGTCCAGATGCGGCTCGACGAATCCGCGGAGCGGGCCGACCTGGGACCAGGCGCCGGTGTCGACGACGACGAACAGCTCGGGCTCGAATGGCAGGCTATACCCCTCGTCCCAGACGTCTGCGAGTTCGGCCCCGTGGAGTTTGCCCAGGGCTTCGGGGACGGGCGGGACGAACACGCCGCGGGCGGTCTTGCCCAGTTTTTGGAGGGTGGCGACCAGCGAGACGACCGAGCCGAAGGCGTCGCCGTCGGGCTTGGCGTGGGTGAGCACCATGATCGGGCCCTCGGTCTGCCGGAAGAGGTCGGCGACCTGGGAAAGTTCGAGCGTGGGCTGGGTGTACGTTGCTAAGTTCAAGCCTTGACCTTGAAAGGATACGAAGAAGATTCGGCGGCGATCGGCATCATCGTCCCCGCGGCGTGCCACTGCCGGGTCTGCTCGATATCTCGGAGTAGCTGCTCACGCAGCGCCTCCACTCCCGGGAAAGGGTACTGGTCGCGGACCCAGCGGGCAACGTGCAGCGTCAGCTTTTTCCCATACAGATCGAAGGCTTCGAGCGGCGTGGGCGTGTCCAGCAGGTGGGCCTCGACCGTGAGCTCCTTGCGGCCGAACGTCGGCTTCACTCCGATGGAGATCGCCGCGGCATAGGCCTGAATCTCGTTACCGTCCGAAACGCCCGGGACCTCGGCGACCCCGGCGTAGACGCCGTCGGCGGGCACGATGAACGGAGCGATCTGCTGCGGGTCGAGGTTCGCGGTGGGGATACCGAGCTGTCGGCCACGCTGCTCGCCCTTGACCACCTCCGCCGTGAGACTGAAGGGTTGGCCCAGGCACGCCGCGGCATCGGCCACCCGCCCCCGCCCCACCAACCATCGCACTAGCGAACTGCTCACGGGCGCGAGCTGCAGGTCTGAAAGCGGGGCTTCCACGCGGGGGACCAAGACCGCCTCGAAGTCGTGCTGCTTGCCAAGCTCGGCGAGCTTCTGCATGTCGCCCTCACGGCCCTTGCCGAAGCGGAAGTCGGGGCCCTCGACGATCGCCACGGGGTGATGCTCCTCGACCAGCCCGGTCATGAACTGCTCGGCGGACTGCGCCAACAGCTCGGGGGTCGGCCGCAGCACCTGCACCTGGTCTGCCCCGCCCCGCTTCAGCCGAGCGATCCGTTGATCGATCGGCACGAGCATCGGCGGCTCCTGCCCGGGGCGTAGCACCTGGATGGGCGGAGGGTCAAACGTGATCGCGACCACCCGGGCCCCGTGCGGCTCGGCCAGGCTGCGGGCCTTATTCAGGATGGCCAGGTGGCCGACGTGCGGGCCGTCGAAGTTGCCGAGGGTCAGAACGGTGCGGTCGGACATGGTGATATCCTGCGGCGAATCCGGGGCCAGCTAGCTCAAACCCCCGCGGTTTGCTTCGGGGCGGCGTAGCGGAGGACTTCTTCGACGTTTGTCTGCGAGCCGATAATGAAGGGCACGCGTTCGTGGACGTCGGTGGGCTTGATGTCCATGATGCGCTGGTCCCCCGCGGTGGCGAGGCCGCCCGCCTGCTCGGCGATGAACGCCAGGGGGTTGCATTCGTACATCAGACGCAGCTTGCCCTGCGGGTCGTTGCTCGTGGGCGGGTACATGTAGACGCCGCCCTTGATCAGGATGCGGTGGAAGTCCGCGACGAGCGAGCCGACGTAGCGCGACGAGTAGATCGGCGAATCCTGCAGCTTGACCCAGTCGAGGTACCGGCGGTAGCCCTCGGGGAACGTGTGGCTGTAGGCCTCGTTCACCGAGTACTGCGGGGCGTGCTTGGGCATCTGGATATTTTCGCGGGTCAGCAGGTACGTGCCGAACTGCGGGTCTAGGGTGAACATGTGCGTGCCGCTGCCCGCGGTGTAGACCAGCACGGTCGAGCTGCCGTAGAGCACGTAGCCCGCGGCGACCTGTTTCGCACCGGGCTGCAGGACCGATTGCTCGGCCCCGACCACGGCGGGCGGGTTCTTGAACACGGTGAAGATCGTGCCGACCGACACGTTGACGTCGATGTTGGACGAGCCGTCGAGCGGGTCGAACATGACGATGTAGCTGTCTTCTTCGTCGACCTCCTGGAGGACCCGGGGCTCGTTGTCTTCTTCGGAGGCGATGATGCCGACGTTGCCGCGGTAGCCCAGGGTACGCTTGAGCGCGTCGTTGGCCATGATGTCGAGTTTCTTGACGACCTCGCCCTGGACGTTGGTGGTGCCGTGCTCGCCCCAGACGTCGATCAGGCCCGCCCGGCGGATGTAGCTGCCGATCATGCGGGTCGCCAGCGCCACGCCGGACATCATCCACGAGAACCGCCCGGACACGCCGGGGTATTTCTTCTGCTCGTCCTGGATGAACTGGGTGAAAGTGACGAAGTCGCCGTCTTTTTTGATTGCCATGCGTAAACCTGAAAGGGGGTGGTAAGCGGGCCTTGCTTGGGTTGTCTCAGCGCAGTGTAGCCCGTTCCCAGGGGCGGGAGGTGGCGGGTTGCAGACAAAATGATGGTGAAGTTATTAAGCGGTGCTTAGCCGTAAACGACTTCGCGGACCTCGTGGCGGTGCTGCTCGAACCACTCGATGGTGCGGGCCAGGCCTTCTTCGAAGCCGACCTGGGCCTTCCAGCCCATCAGGTTCTCGGCCTTGGAGGTGTCCAGGCAACGGCGGGGTTGGCCATCCGGTTTGGTGCTGTCCCAGACGATGTCGCCTTCGAACTTGCTCAGGCGGGCGATGAGCTCAACGAGGTCCTTGATCTTGATCTCGTTGCCCGTGCCGAGGTTGATCGGCGTGGGGTCGTCCATCGACTCGGTCGCCACGACGATGCCCTCGGCCGCGTCCTCAGCAAACAGGAACTCACGCGAAGCGCTACCGGTGCCCCAGCAGGTGATGTTGGCGTCGCCGTTGTCACGGGCCTCGACGCATTTGCGGATCAGCGCGGGGATGACGTGGCTGGTTTCGAGGTCGAAGTTGTCGTGCGGGCCGTAGAGGTTGACCGGGACGACGACGCTGCTGTCCAGGCCGTACTCCCGCTTGTAGCCGTCGAGCATGACGAACAGCGCTTTTTTGGCGACGCCGTAGGGCGCGTTGGTCTCTTCGGGGAAGCCGTTCCAGATGTCCTGCTCGTTGAACGGGACCGGGGCGAACTTGGGGTAAGCACACACGGTGCCGGTCTGCAGGAACTTCTTGATACCCCGGCGACGGCCGTGCTCAATCAGGTGCATGCCCATCGCGGCGTTGGCAAAGAAGAACCGCCCGGGGTGCATCTGGTTCGCACCGATGCCGCCGACCTCGGCCGCGAGGTGGATCACAACGTCGGGGTTGGCGTCGTCGTACAGCCGCACGACGTCCGCCTCTTGGGTTAGATCGTAGTCCTTGCGGCGTGGGATAAAGATCTGCTCATCTGTGACGCCGCGCGACTTCAACGCCTCGACGACAAATCGTCCGAGGAAGCCCGCCCCGCCGGTCACGACGATCCGGTGGTCCTTCAACTGAATCATTTTTAGTGCCTCACGCCTTCAACGCCCGCAACTTCATGGCCCGCGTCGATCAGGGTCTTCTCGCGAGCGGCCAGCTCCATGTCGGCGTCGACCATCATGTCGACCAGGCCTTCGAAGGTGACACGCGGCTCCCAGCCGAGCTGACGCTTGGCCTTGCTCGGGTCGCCCCAGAGCAGATCGACCTCGGCGGGCCGGTAGTAGCGGGGGTCGATCTCGACGTAGTCGTTGTAGTCCAGGCCGACACGTCCGAACGCACGCTCGCAGAACTGGCGGACGGTGTGCGTTTCGCCGGTGGCGACGACGTAGTCATCCGGGGTGTCCTGCTGCAGCATGAGCCACATCTGCTCGACGTAGTCGCCAGCAAAGCCCCAGTCGCGCTTGGCGTCGAGGTTGCCCATGAACAGCTTGTCTTGCAGGCCGTGCTTGATCCGGCCGACGGCGCGGGTGATCTTTCGGGTGACGAAGGTTTCGCCGCGGCGGGGCGACTCGTGGTTGAACAGGATGCCGCAGGAGGCGTGCATGTCGTACGACTCGCGGTAGTTGATCGTGATCCAGTGGCCGTAGAGCTTGGCGACGCCGTAGGGCGAACGCGGGTGGAACGGGGTCTCTTCGGACTGGGGCGCGGTCTCGGGCATGCCGCCGAACATCTCGGAGGTCGACGCCTGGTAGTAGCGGACCTGGGTCTCGAATTCGTCCTGGTACTGGCGGACGGCCTCGAGCAGGTTGATCGTGCCGGCCCCGGTGGCCTCGGCGGTGTAGATCGGCTGGTCGAAGCTCACGCGGACGTGGCTCTGGGCACCCAGGTTGTACACCTCGGTGGGCTTGGCGGCCCGCAGGACCTTGTACAGGCTGTTGGCGTCGGTGAGGTCGGCGTAGTGCAGCTTCAGGCTGGGCCCGTCGTCGTGCGGGTCGGTGTAGATGTGGTCGATCCGGTCGGTGTTGAACGTCGAAGCCCGACGGATGATGCCGTGGACGTCGTAGCCCTTTTCGAGCAAAAATTCGGCAAGATACGAGCCATCCTGGCCGGTAATCCCGGTGATCAGGGCGCATTTAGATTCATTAGCCAAAACAATTCTCCGACGGGCAGCAAGGGCAGCGATAATTTAGGCAGTTTACGTCAAACCGCTCGGTGCGAGGCCCCCTTCGTTCCTCCAAGCAAGACGAGATTGTATCTCGGTCGGTTCGATTGTGTTCGATACCGACCCTACAGTCTGACTCAAGAACCGCCGCAATACCACCCCTCAGAGTAAAAAATATGTCAGAACTCATCGAAATCCGGCAGACCGCCCCGGCATTCAATCTCAAGGACCAGGATGACCAATCCCACCGGCTTTCGAGCTCTAAGGGAAAATGGGTAGTTCTCTATTTCTACCCCAAGGACAGCACCCCGGGCTGTACCAAAGAAGCCTGTGCGTTCAGAGATGCCGCTGCGGACTTGCAGAAGGCCGGGGCCGTCGTATTCGGCGTCAGCCCGGACGATGTGAAGTCCCACGCGAAGTTCGCCGCCAAGCAGGAATTGAACTTCCCACTCCTGGCCGATCCCGATCAGGCCATCTGTACCAAATATGGCGTCTGGCAGGAAAAATCCATGTACGGCAAGAAGTACATGGGCGTGGTCCGAACCACCTACCTCATCGACCCCAAAGGCAAAGTCGCTCACCGCTGGGACAAGGTGAAAGTGCCCGGCCACGTCGAGGCGGTTCTCGAAGCTCTCGAAGAACACACTAAGTAATCATCCTGCCCTAACGTCCACAGTTAAATTGCAATAAATATGTATTTAGGCCCCTTAGGGCCTAGATATATTTTTTCGCTATCGATATGTTGGGCGTAACGAATTAATCGTTGTCCGATTCTGCGATCCGCTTTACGCCAACCCTTGTGTTGGTCCCGCCTGGCTCCCGCAGAACATGAGTATGGGACGGTTGAATCGAACCCCTGAAGCCTGCCCACCCCTATTCCCGGATTGATTCTGATTATGAGCGCCACCAAACCCGCAGCACGCAAGACGACCGCCAAGAAAACCGCCACGAAGCCCCGCGCTAAGGCCTCGGCATCCAAGCCCAAGAAGGCTGCGAAGTCGAAAACGGTGGCTCCCAAGAAGGTGGTCGAGGTCCAAGCGGTCGCCGAGCCCGCCGAGGTTCAGCCCCAGGCCCCGGTCGTCACCGATGAGCAGATCGGGAAGCGGGCCTACGAGATCTGGCTTGAAAAAGGCCGACCCTACGGCCAGGAACAGGCCAACTGGGATCAGGCCGTCGCCGAACTCCGCGGCTGAGCGTTCAGCCTCTAACGAATCAGGTCCAGCACCACCGAAGCATCCGACAGGTCGTCGGCCACGATGTCGGCCCCAGCCTCGGTGAGTTGCTGCCGATCAAACCGCCCCGTCGCCACCGCGAGCGCGACGCAGCCGTGGGCGTGGGCACAGTCAATATCGTGAGGCGTATCGCCGATGACCACCACCCGAGCCGGGTCGGGCGCGTGGCAGTGTTCTGCCTCGTAGCGCTGCAGAGCAATCTCCGTGAGGCCCGGGCGGGTCGGGGCCTCATCGCCAAAGACCGAAACCGTGAATAACCCAGGGTCGAACCCGGCCGCCCGGAGTTTCACCCGAGCCGCCCCGCCGTAGTTGCCCGTGAGGCAGCCGAGCACCGGGGCGTCGCCGTTACGGTCCGCTACAAGCTGGGCAAGCTCGGCCATCAGGTCGAGGGTGCCCGGGAGCGAGCGGAGTTGGGTATCCACGGATGCCAGAACCCTGTCGAGTGCTTCGATGTACGCGTCCCGCAGCCGGTCATGATCGCTCGGCCCCGGATCAAATCCGCTCTTCCGTGCCGCCTCGGCGAAAAGCGAGGGGTCGAGCCGTCCCGCGGTGTCGATGCCTTCGAACGAGAGTTGGCCGTCGAACAGTTCCGCCGCAGTGTCGTGTAGCACCCGCAATCCAGACCCGCCGGTGTCCACAAGCGTCCCGTCGATGTCGAACAACAGCATGGTGCGGGGCATGGCGGGGCTTTCCTGAAGTCGTTCAGCTACGTTCGGCTGGGGCGGACCGCCCAGTGCATCTTGTGCGACAGCGTGTTCCAGTAGGTGCGGTTGGGGTTCTGGAACAACTGTAGGCGGTTGGGGTGCCGCTGGATTCGGACCTGTTGGCCTTCCTGAATGCTGGTCGATTGCTGGCCGTCGATCACCAGCGTCGTCCCTTCGTTCGCCCGGTTCATGGTGATCCAAACATCACAGTCCGCCCCAAACACGATCGGGCGGAACGCGATCGACTGCGGCGCGATCGCCGAGACGACCATCGCGTCGACGCCGGGCGAGACGATCGGCCCGCCCACGCTGAGGTTGTACGCCGTGGACCCCGAGGCCGTCGCCACGATGATCCCGTCGCCGCCGAACGTCAGCGCCGAGCGCTGCGAGACGTCTGGCTCGATCGCCAGGTCCATCTCGATCATCCGGAACGGCGGGCCCGCGGTGATCACCGCGTCGTTCATCGCCGTGTACGAATACTCCGGCTCGACATCCTTGCCGTCCCACTTGGGCGTGTCCATGGGCATGACGTCCACGTCGAGCATCACCCGCTGGGTCTGGACGCAGGTGCCCGAAGCGATCGCGTCCCAGTGGGCCTTGACGTCTTCGATCTCGAAATCCGCGAGGAAGCCGACCTTGCCGAAGTTCACCCCCAGCAGCGGCACGCCCCGATCGACCATCACCCGGGCTTGGGACAGGAACGTACCGTCGCCGCCCAGCACAAACGTCAGGTCGCACTCGGGGGGCTCGACGTCGAATCCGTCTCGAGTCTCCCAGGTGTCCATCACCGCCACGACCTCGGCGCGTTCTCGCAGCCACGGGCCGAACTCCTCGATGGCCCGGAGCACCGGCTCCTTTTTCATGTTCGCCAGAATCAAGATGCGGGGACGCGTGGGCATGGCAGTAGTGTACGGGATAAAAAAGCAGGAAAACATGAGAGCAGGAAGGTGGAAAATCGGAAAAAACCAAAGCCCTCCGCCCCACTACCCGATGACCCTATCACGCGTATGATTTCTGTTTCGCTGCTTTCCTGATTTTCTGCTTTTCCCATGCAAGCCCTCGTCTTCGACGGAACTCAGCCGATTCTCGAACCCCGCCGCGACGAACCCGTTGCGCCGCCGGGCGAGTGTCTGATCCGCCCAACTCGGCTGGGCATCTGCTCGACCGATCTGGAGATCTGCCGCGGCTACATGGGGTTCACCGGCGTACTGGGCCACGAGTTTGTGGGCGTGGTCGAAGTCGTCGCCGAGAAGAAGCACGCCGACTGGATCGGCAAGCGGGTGGTGGGCAACATCAACTGCGTGCGTTCGATCTGCGACCTCTGCAAGGCGGGGCTCCGCGATCACGCTCGGGACCGCAGCGTGCTGGGCATCTTCGAGCGGGACGGGTGTTTTTCTGATTTGTTCGCGTTGCCGGTCGAGAACCTTTACGAGGTGCCGGACAATGTCAGCGACGACCACGCGGTGTTCACCGAGCCGTTGGCGGCGGCGTTCCAGATTCTGCGTCAGCTCACCGTTGAAGGCCGGCCGTTCATCACCGTGCTCGGTGACGGTCGGCTGGGGTTGCTGGTCGCCCAGGTCGTGAACCAGCTCAACGCCACCGTCCGCGTCGTGGGTAAACACGAAGACAAGCTCGCCCGCTGTGAAAAGTGGGGTATCAAGCACCGCCTGCTCGGCGACGTCGGATTGCGTCAAGACCAGGACATCGTGATCGATTGCACGGGTTCGCCCCGCGGCCTCGAGACGGCCATGCAGATGGTGCGTCCACGCGGTACGATCGTGATGAAAACCACGACCACCCCGCCCGCTCAGGACGAGCCGCACATCGACCTCAGCCCGCTGGTGATCCACGAGATCAACCTCATCGGCTCGCGCTGCGGCCCGTTCCCCGATGCGCTCGAGGCGCTGAGTGCCCAGACAATCGACGTCGATAGCCTCATCAGTAAACGCATGAAACTCGCTGATGGCGTCGCCGCCCTCAAGGCCGCCACCCGTTCCGACACGATCAAGATCCTACTCGAGCCCTAACCCCTCCCCCGCCGGGGGAGGTGGCCCGCGAAGCGGGTCGGAGGGGGCTCTGCCCATATCTCTGCGGCAGAGGACTCACATTCCCCCTCAGCCGCCTTCGGCGACAGCTCCCCCGAGGGGGGAGCGGGTTTCTCACTCCACCACCGCGATCCCGTCGTGGAACTTCACCCTTCCCTCGGCAAACGCCGCGACCGCTTCGGGGTACGCCAAACACTCCTGCTCGAACACCCGCGCTGCCAGCGCGTCCGCGTCGTCCCCGGGCAGCACCGGGCAGGTCTTCTGCACCAGGATCGGGCCGGTGTCGTAGGTGTTGTCTGCGATATGAACCGTGCAGCCCGAGACCTTGGCCCCGGCATTGAGCACGGCTTCGTGGACGTGTCGGCCGTGCATGCCCTTGCCGCCGAACGCGGGCAGCAGCGACGGGTGGATGTTCATCACCCGGCCCTCGAAGTCTTCGGGGATCGAAAGCAGACTCAGAAAACCGGCCAGACACACAAGTTCACACCCCGCTTCACGCACCCGGTCGAAAATCGCTTGTGAAAACGCCGCGGTGTCGTCGTGGCCCTTCCGGCGGATCACCGGGCACGGCAGGCCCAACCCCTCGGCTCGCTCTATCCCCTTGGCCGCCGAGGTGTCGTTCGATGCGACGACGAGTTTGATCTGCGCGTTGAGCGTGCCCGCCTCGATCTGCTTGGCGAGGTTGAGCATGGTCGTGCCGCCGCCGCTGAGCAGGACCGCGATCGGCAGGGGTTTCGGAGATGAGTCGTCGCTTGCCATCGGGGTAACATACCCCGCGATGACTGACCGCGTCACACGACTGGCCCCCTCGCCCACCGGGGCGCTGCACCTGGGCAACATGCGCACGTTCCTGATCAACTGGGCCGCCGCCCGGCAGAACGGCTGGGCCATCGTCATGCGCATCGAAGACCTCGACGGCCCACGGGTCAAACCCGAGGCCTCGCAGCAGGCCATCGACATCCTCGACTGGTTGGGGATGGATTGGGACGGTGAGGCGATTTTCCAATCCCACGACCTGTCTCGCTATGAAGAAGCTTTAGGAGCGCTAAGCCGTAAGCGGCTGACCTACCGCTGTCCCGCGACGCGCAGCGAGATTCTTGCTGCGGCCTCAGCCCCCCACGTCGACGACCACGAGCAGCGCTACCCCGGGCTCTACCGGCCGGAGAACCGCCCCGCCGACGCCCCGCCGATCCCCGAGGAAGCCGACACCGCGATACGTGTGATCGTCCCCGAGGGCGAGATCACATTTGTCGACGAGCTGCACGGCCCTCAGGCTGTGGATGTTCAGCAACAGGTCGGCGACTTCATTGTCCAGACCAAAGCGGGCCTGCCGTCCTACCAACTCGCCGTGGTGGTCGACGACGACCACCAAGGCGTGACCGACATCGTCCGCGGCGACGACCTGCTGCGTTCCACGGCCCGTCAGGTCTTTCTCCAGGACGCACTGGGCTTGTCGCCCCGCCCCCGCTACTACCATGTCCCGCTCGTGCTCGGCGAAGACGGGCACCGCCTGGCCAAACGACACGGCGACACCCGTACCGCGATGTACCGCGAACAGGGCGTCCGCCCCGAGCGGATCGTCGGCCTGCTCGCGTGGTGGTGCGGACTCACCGACACCCGCGAAGAACTTGCCGCCGACGAATTCCTCCGCACGTTCGACTGGGCCAAACTCTCTCCCGACCCCATTATCTTTACCCCGGATGACCACCAATGGCTGATGCAAAACACCTGAACTCATCCCGATGGGCGTTTGCCCCTGCCGCGCTTGCGCTGGTGCTGCTCGCGTTGATACTTGGAGGCTGCGCCAACGACACGGCCAGCGGCGGGGTGCAGCGGGTCGAGATCAAAGGCGAGGTCTTCAAGCTGGAGCTCGCGATGGATCAGGACAGCCGAGTCCAGGGCCTCAGCGACCGCGATTTCATCGCCCCCGACGGCGGGATGTTGTTTGTGTTTCCCTACGAAGCGGACCGGACGTTTGTGATGCGCCGATGCTTGGTGCCGATCGACATCATGTACCTCGACCCGAAGGGCGTTGTGCTGAACACTCACGCGATGCAGATCGAGCCGCCCGGCACCCCGGAACAAGACCTCAAGGGCTACCGCAGCGAAGGGAAGTCCGCGTTGGTTATCGAATTGGCGGGCGGAACGGTGGAGCGTTTGGGGGTTAAGAAGGGTGATCAGATCGATCTGCCGATCTTGGAGCTTAAGCGCCGGGCTCAGTAAGTCGATGTTTCCCGGGAAGACTCTTTCCTTTTTCTAGGAAATGCCTGGGCATGCTCGGATCAACCTTACTGGTCGTGGCGGATACGGAAGACGGCGGCGTGCGAGGACTGGCCGCGGCCCAGGCGTTGATCGAGGCGCTGGGCGAAAACGAACGGCCGACCCTTCAGACCGTGAACGCGTTGGCCGTGATCTCCGGCGAATTCGAGCTTACCGGGCGGATGCTGGCGTGGGTCTGGCTCGAAAGCGCAGACGCCGACTCGCACGAGTTTGCGCTCTGCTCAGAGTTTCAAGAGAAGAACATCCCGGTGTTGGTCTCTCGGTCCGGCATGAGCGAACCGCTGGGAACCGCGCTGGACAACGGCGTGGTGGCGTGTCCCATGGATGCGTCTACGCCAGAGGTCAAGCTGGTCATCTCCGGCCTGAGCGCCCAGATGTCGACCGTCCACGCGCTATCGATCGAATCCCGCATGCTGCAAGCCCAGAGCAAGGGCATGGCTGGGCAGTTCGACAAGATCGACGAAGAACTGCGGATGGCGGTGAAGATCCAGCGTGAATTCCTCCCCAAGCAGCTCCCGGACCTCGATGGCGTGGGGTTCGATGTGATGTGGCGTCCCGCGTCTTACGTCAGCGGCGATATCTACGACGTGGAGCGTCTGGATGAGCACCACGTGGGCGTATTCATCGCCGACGCGGTCGGGCACGGCGTTCCCGCGGCGCTGGTTTCGATCTTTATCAAGCAGTCGATCCAGACCCGTCAGATCACGCCCGGCATCGGCCCGGGTTACCGCATCTTGCCCCCCGGCGAAGCGCTTTCCACGCTCAACAAAGCCATGATCGAACTTGACGCGGGCAGCGCCAGCCTCGGCACTGCGGCCTACGGCGTCATTGACACGCGGACCCAACGTCTGACCATCGCCCGCGCCGGGCACCCCGCCCCGCTGCTGCTTCGCGGCGACGGCCAGACCCAATGGCTTGAACCCGACGGCGCGATGCTGGGGATCTTCGAAGAAGAAGTGTTCGAGGAGCTTGTGATCGACCTGGAAGACGGTGATCGGTTCCTGTTGTATTCAGACGGGTTCGAGGTCGCCTTCCCGGGCCGCGGCGAAAAGGGACGGCTGGCCAACGAGCACTACACCAAAGAGTTTGAGGGCCTCCGCAAGGGGAGCGGCCAACAGGCGTTGGATTTCCTCCAAAGCCGACTCGACCTGCAATCCGGCTCATTGAATCAACGCGATGACCTGACGGTGATCTGCACCAGCGTCACGGCTAACGCGGATGTCGTGGCTCAACGAGCGGCGATGGATGCGGTTGATGCCCGCTCGGTGGCGTAAGCCCATTTCGAATCATTCAAAACCGCTTCCGGAGGCCATAATCCCTGATTTGGGCCTGATGTTTTACTTAATTGGATTAGGGAAATGCCCGATCCTCTATGGGGTGACTAATCCTCGGCGTGAGTGTCATTTCTTTGTGCCGCCGATCTGTGTGAGTGAGGATCATGATTTCAGACACGAGTGAGCCCGCGCGGCAACAGGAATCCGGAACGCCCGGAGAGCCGCAGGCCGTATTGCAACAGATCGAAGAGATCGCGCATCTTGCGGCGCAGATCAACCGCGAGAGCGAATCCGCGGCGACGGCCTCGCTGCAGCAGTACAAGCAGCTGCGGGTTCTTGAGCAGGTCATCGATGGCTTGGCCGTGCATACCGATAACGATGAACTCCTCGCCGACGCGATGGAACAGGTTGCGATGATGACCGGCAGCGCCGAGGTCTGGGTCGTTGAGGCCACCGAAGCCGGTGCGCTGGGCATGGTGCACATGCTGGGTGAAGTCGTGGTGGGCGAGTCAGATCTGCCGCTCGAGATCGCGGCATTGTGTGAGAGCGTGTTCTATCAGCAGCCCCATCCCAGTCGGCTCAGGATGACGCTGGCCGACGGCAAGACCGCCACCGCGATGCCGATCCTGATGCACCAGAGGTTCTTCGGCAGCCTGGTTTTCACCACCTCGGGGGCTTCGCCCATCAGCGATGAGCTGCGCGACCGACTCCTGCATTCGATCCTGCGTTACGTGGCGATCTCGCTGGAGAACCGCCACTTCATCGAGTCGCTCAACGAGATGATCGTTGAAGTGGTATGCGGTTTTTCCTTGGCGATCGAATCGCGTGATTCCTACACCGGCGGCCATGTCCAACGTGTGACCGCTTACGCCGTGGCGCTCGCTCAGGCCTTGGGGATGAGCGATGAAGACCAATCGATCGTTCGCCTCGGCGGGCTCCTGCACGACATCGGCAAGGTCGCGATCCCCGACGACATCCTGAACAAGGCCGAGAAGCTCACCCCCGAAGAGTTCGACATCATCAAGGTCCACCCCGTGGTCGGCCACGAAATCCTCAAGCGCATCCCCCACCTGGACCGTGCGAACCAGATCGTCCGCCACCACCACGAGCGATGGGACGGCCAGGGCTATCCCGACAAACTGGCCGGGCAACAGATTCCCGTGCTTTCCCGGGTGTTAGCGATCGCCGACTCCTACGACGCGATGACCAGTGACCGGTCGTACCGCGAAACCAAAACGCACGAAGAGGCGATGGACGAGATCCGCCAGTGTGCGGGGACTCAATTCGACCCCGAGATGGCCGAGGTGTTCTGCCGGTTCAGTGAACCGACCCTCGCCAAGGCTGGGGAGATCATGCACGAGTGGATTCAATCGAAAGACCACAGCAACGGGCTCTCGATCGATCAACTGATCGCGATGAAGAAGCCGCGTCTGCCCCAGGTGATCTGATCACTGCGGGGTGGATACGAAAGATTGATTACTTGGCGAAGCCCGCTTCGCGCAGCGTGTCCATCGTGACCTCGGTGCTGGGCTTGGCGGCCGGTGCCGCGCCCATCCGTTCCATCGCGTGGATCACGGTTTTGCTGAGGATGTCGGCCTCGAGGTTGACGCGGGTGCCTTCGCGTTGAACGCCCAGCGTGGTACGGCTGAGCGTTTCGGGAATCAGTGCCACATCGAACGTGTCTGGGGTAACCGAGGCGATGGTCAGGCTGACGCCGTCGATTGCGACCGAGCCTTTGGGCACGATGTAGCGCATCAGCTCGGCGGGCGGCCGAACGGTAGTCCGCCATTCTTCGGGGGAGTCGAGCACCTTGACGATCTCGCCGACGCCGTCGACGTGGCCCTGCATGAAATGGCCGCCCAGCGGCTGGCTGGGGGTGACGGCGGGTTCGAGGTTGACCGTGTCGCCCTCGGCCAGGTCGCCGAGTTTGGTCTTGGCCAGGGTCTCGGCGATCACGTCGAAGCCCAGCGTCTGGTCGGTGATATCCACGGCCGTGAGGCAGACGCCTGAGACGCAGATCGAGTCGCCCTGGGCCACGGGGGTGGTGTCGGGGGTGAGCCCGCCGCGGTCGATGGTGAGCCGGGCCCCGAATTCGTTGGGGGTGAGCGTACGGATAAGGCCTTGGGTTTGGACGATGCCGGTGAACATGGAAGACAGTTTAGGTATCATCCTCGATCCCCGCCCGGGCGACGCCTCGTGATCGCCCGGGTGTGTTTTGAACCCCCAGGCCCGATCGACCCACCATGAACTACCGAACCCACACCTGCGGCGAGCTCCGCGAGACCCACCTGGACCAGACCGTCACCCTCTCGGGCTGGGTCAACAACTACCGTGACCACGGCGGCGTGCGGTTCATCGACCTCCGCGACCGCGAGGGTATCACGCAGATCGTCTTCCACCCCGAGGCCGCCGACGCCCACGCCGTGGCCCAGAAGCTGCGTCGTGAGGACGTCATCACCGTCACCGGCAAGTGCATCGTCCGTGAGGGCGGCGAGAACCCCAAGCTCGCCACCGGCAAGATCGAAGTCGACGCCACCGAAGCGATCGTGCTCAACGACGCCGCGAACCCGCCCTTCATCCCCGACGAGGCCGAGAAGGTCGGCGAAGAGACCCGGCTGCGCTACCGCTACGTCGACCTGCGCCGCCCGGCGATGCAGCACATCCTCAAGACCCGCCACCGCGTGACCAAGATCACCCGCGACTACTTCGACGAGCAGGGCTTCTACGAAGTCGAGACCCCTTTCCTCTGCCGCAGCACCCCCGAGGGAGCCCGCGACTTCCTCGTGCCGTCGCGCCTGCAAGAAGGCGAGTTCTACGCCCTGCCGCAGAGCCCGCAGCTCTTCAAGCAGATCCTCATGGTCGGCGGCATCGAGAAATACATCCAGATCGCCCGCTGCTTCCGCGACGAAGACCCCCGCGCTGACCGTCAAGCCGAGTTCACCCAGGTGGACATGGAGATGGCTTTCGTCGAGCAGGAAGACGTGATGAGCGTCAACGAGGGTCTGATGCGTCGCATCTGGAAGGACGTGCTGGACATCGAGATCCCCAACCCGATCAAGCGGATGACGTACGCCGACGCGATGAACGACTACGGCAGCGACCGGCCGGACCTCCGCTTCGACATGAAGCTGATCGACGTCTCGGACCTCGCGACGCAGACCGACTTCAAGGTGTTTAGCGGCGCGGTCGAAAAAGGCGGCATCGTCAAAGCCATCCGCGTGCCCGGCGGCGCGAAGATGACCCGCAAGGAAACCGACGCCTTGGCTGAGTGGGTCAAGCAGTTCGGTGCGGGCGGCCTGCCGATCTGCAAGGTCGAGGGCGGCACGATCGCCACCGGCGTCGCCAAGTTCCTGATGCCCATCGCCGAGCCGCTGGTCGAGCGCATGGGTGCTGAGGACGGCGACCTGATCTGCTTCGGCGTCGACCCCAAGCCCGCCACGGTCCACCGCGTCCTCGGCGAACTGCGTGTGAAGTTGGCGCATGACCTCGAGATGATTGATCCCAAGCAGGCCGAGTGGCTGTGGGTCGTCGACTTCCCGATGGTCGAATGGAGCGAAGACAAGAAGCGCTGGGACAGCCTGCACCACCCCTTCACCGCCCCGAACGACGAAGACCTCGACAAGCTCGACTCGGACGACCACGACACCATCGCGTCGATCAAGTCCAAGGCTTACGACCTGGTGCTCAACGGCAGCGAGATGGGCGGCGGCTCGATCCGTATCCACCGGCCCGACGTCCAGTCCAAGGTGTTCAAGCTCCTGGGCATCGACGAGGAAGAAGCCAAGGCCAAGTTCGGCTTCCTGCTCGACGCGCTCAACTACGGCGCACCGCCCCACGGCGGCCTGGCCTTCGGCCTCGACCGTACCGTCATGCAATTGGTCGGCACGTCCAACATCCGCGACGTCATCGCCTTCCCCAAGACGCAGAACGGTGCCGACCTGATGACCGAAGCGCCCTCGCCGGTTGACGAAGAGCAGCTGAAAGAATTGAATCTACGTATCCAGCTTCCCGTCAAAGCCCCCACGGCGTAAGCAACGTTCCCGTTAGCCCCTGGCTGTGCCAGGGGTCGTCTCCACCCCGCCTCCCCCGGCAAAGCCGGGGGCTAACGGATGGCCATTTCATGTGCGGAATCGCAGGCATTGTGCGCTTCGACGACCTGCCGATCGACACCGATCGGCTCGGGGCGATGCTCGCGCACCTCAAGCACCGTGGGCCGGATGGCGACGGCATCAGCGAGCACGGGCGATGCGCGCTGGTTCACACCCGGCTGTCGATCATCGACCTGCTGTCGGGCCAACAGCCCATGCACCTGTCGGCGAGTGAGTCGATGGACGGCGACCGCCACGCTGTCCCCCGCCGCGGCTCGTCCGGCCCGCTGCACCTGGTGTTCAACGGCGAGATCTACAACCACAAAGAACTCCGCCGCAAGCTCGAGAAACGCGGACACGTCTTTGCCTCGACTCACTCCGACACCGAGGTGCTCCTCTACGGCTACCGCCAGTGGGGAGAGAACCTGCCCAAGCACCTCCACGGCATGTTCGCCTTTGCGATCTGGGATGAGGCGGACCGCCGACTCTTCATGGCAAGAGACCGTGCGGGCAAAAAACCCTTGTTCATCCGCTACTCACAGGACCAGCGAGAACTTGTCTTCGCCAGCCTGGTGGGCACCATCACCGCGGGCCTGCCCGCCGACGACAAGGCGCAGATCAAGCGTCAGGCGCTATTGAATTACCTCCGGCTGGGCTACACGTTTGGCCAATCCATGGTCGATGGGGTGAACGAATTGCCCGCGGCCCACTTCATGCGGATCGAGGCGGATGGCGAAGTCCAGATCCGCCGTTATTGGCGTCCCCCGCCGATCAGCAAACACTCCACGGCCCTAGGCGCGGTGGACGCGCTCGACGAGGTTTTGACCGAGGCGGTCGAGAAACGGCTCGAGGCCGATGTGCCGCTGGGCTGCTTCCTTTCGGGCGGGATCGATTCCTCGGTGATCGCGGCGATTGGGCAGCGGCGTCTGGGCAAACTCAAAGCGGGCAGGCTGCGGACATTCAGCGTCGCGATGCCCGATGTGCAGTACGACGAGACGCCTCACGCCATCGAGGTGGCCAATCACATCGGGGCCGAGCACACCGTGCTGCAGTGCGAGATCGGCGACGCGATGGCGGACCTCAAGCGCCTCATGGCAGTCACAGGTGAACCCACCGCCGACAGCTCGCTCCTGCCGACCCACTGGCTCTGCAAGACTGCTCGCCCCCACTGCAAGGCGGCGCTCTCGGGTGATGGGGGCGATGAACTGTTCGGCGGTTACGACCGCTACCGCGCGATGCGTCTGCTGGCGACTCACCGCGGCTGGATCAAGTCGATCCCGCGCGGCCTGCTCGGTGGCGACGCCAAGTCCTCGCGCGCACGGTTGGGGCGCCTGGTGGATGCCGCCCGTGCCGGGTCTCAGCCGAGCGAGCAGTATCAGTCGATGATCCACTTGTTCACCGACCAGGACATCGAGTCGCTTGTCCCGGGCTTGATCCAGGAGGTTGAGCCGAGCTCCGCGGGTGCGAACTTGCCCAACTGGCAGCCTTGGGACGACTTGGCCCACGCCGCGATGCGCTGGGACTTTCAGTACTACCTGCCCTTTGAGCTGCTGCGGAAAGTGGATCGGGCGGCGATGGCGGTGGCGTTGGAGGTGCGCTGCCCGATGCTGGACACGCAGGTCTGCGACCTGGCGGGCCACCTGCCCACCAAGGTGTTGATGCCCGGCGGAAAACCCAAGGCCCTGCTGCGGCAACTCGCCGGGAAGTATCTGCCCGAATCGATCTGTCGACGCCCGAAGCGGGGCTTCGCGGTGCCCATGGGCGACTGGTTGCGGGAGCGTCTGAGTGACGACCTGCACGATCATCTTTTTGACGGCAAGCTTGATGTGCTGGGCGTCGAGGCCGCGGTGAGTCGGCGGATGTTTGAAGAGCACCGCAGCGGCCAGGCCGATCACACCCACCGGTTGTTCAGCCTCTTGCAGCTTTCGCTGTGGTGCGACTGGTTCGAGACCGCCCCGCCGCCCGTGCCCCGCGTCGGGATCGACTAAAGCGTTACTCACATTTCACTGCTATGCTAAGGGGTCGGCCCGAGCCGCCGAACCGTTGGTGTATTGACGTATTTGTTTTGATTTTTTGGAAGGCTTTTTCGATGCTTCGACCGCTTCATGGCGTGGTTCTGGGGTTGATGATTCTCGTGGCGGGTTGGGGGATGACTCCGTCCGCTTCGGCCGACACGATTACGATCGGTGCGTACAACGTCGAAAACTTCTTCGATGTCTTCGATGACCCCTACACCGGCGACGAGGGCGTGCGGGTCAAGTCGCGGCGTGACATCGCGACGATGGCCAAGGCGCTCAAGAAGCTCGACGCCGATGTGGTGGTCTTCCAGGAACTCGAGAACGAGCATCTGCTGCAGGCGATGGTCGACGAGTTCCTGCCCAACGAGGGATACGAATACATCGCGGCGCAGCGCACGAACTCGGGCCGTGGGATCAACCTCGGCGTGATCAGCCGCTTCCCCATCAAGGAACTGCGGAGCTACCGCTTCACCACGCTGACCAACCCCAAGGCCCCCGGCCGGGAGTGGAAGTTTGCCCGGGACGTCATGCGGGTCACAATCGATGCCGGGCTGGACCGCCCGATCGAAGTCTTCTCGATCCACCTCAAGAGCAACCGCGACGGCCCGGACGACCCCAACTCTCGCCTCTACCGCACCGCCGAGGCCATCGCGCTCAAGAAGATCATTCAGGAAGAGGTCGACAAAGACCCCGGCTTCCTCGCGGTGCTCGGCGGCGACTTCAACTCCAACTACGAAACCCGCCCCGAACAGCCCCGGCCCTGGCCCGCGATGGAGCACCTGCTCGCAACCGAGCCCGGCGATGATCCGCTGCTGATCGATGTCCACGCCGACCTCTCCGACAAAGAACGCGTGACCATCCCCGGCAGCGGCCGATACCCCCCGGCGACCTTCGACTACATCCTGGTCACCCCCGCGATGGCGGAGCGTTACGTCAAGGGATCGGCCACCGTGATCCGTTCCGAGTCGTTGACCTCGGGCTCGGACCACCGCCCGCTCTCGGCCGAGTTTCGGCTGGACTAAAACGCAGGTTGCTTCAGTTATCTGTGCATGCAGACCGGCAACGGTGAGTTCAAAAGCCTACGCTTACGCATGACGATGCTGTCTTCGCGTGTGCTCAGCGGTTTACTCCTTTCGGCTTGTCTGGTGGGGGCCAGCGGCTGTATATCCAATGCCATTGCGATCGCCTTCACCAACGCCCCGAACGGTGGCCGGGAGGCCGTAGACCCGGAACGCCCGGTGGCCGCGATCTACGACCGCTCTGATGAGTTGGAAGTGCCCGGCCCGCCCCAAGTCAGCCTCGCCTACTGGGTGATGGAACCCGGTCCCGCCAAAGTCAGTTTTATCCGTGACTCCGAGCAAACAGCCGCCCCCGCCGCTGCTCCGGGCTGGCGTTACGTCGATTCAAAGGAGCGCCCCGGTAAAGGGCTGGTCCGCACCGAACGCGGACCCACTGCTCCGGGCGCTGAGGCCCGCGCAACCGTGGTGGTCTTGCACGGCTGGGCCAGTCAGGTCCGCACCACCGATACGCTTTGGCACCTCAGCGCCACGCTCGCCGATGCGGGTTGCCGGGTGATCCTGCCCGATCTGCGCGGTCACGGCGACAGCACCGGCGAATACGTCACCTCCGGCTTCCGGGAAGTCGAAGACCTCTCGGCGCTTCTCGACCATGTCGAAGCTCAGCACGGACCGTCCCCGCTTCCCGTTGGCGTCATCGGGCACTCCTACGGCGGCGGTGTCGCGATCCAGTGGGCGGCCCATGACTCGCGGGTCCAGGGCGTGGTCGGTCTCGCCCCGCTGGCCGACATCCGGCCCAGCATGCTGCCGGGGGTCCGGGCCTTCGCTCGGCAGTTCAGGCCGATCTCCTGGTTCTTCTATCTCAATTGGGCCGTCAACCAGCAGGCGATCAACGAGGCCCAGGCCAAGATCGAAGAACGCACCGGCACCGACATGGCCACCAACAACGCGCTGTACCAGATCACCCGTGTCGAGGTACCCGTGCTGATCCTGCAAGGCGCGGAAGATGAGGCGACCCCGCTCGAAGGCGCGGAAAAACTACGCGACGCCAACCCCGACCGAGTCGAGTTGGTGGTCTATCCCAAGGGGCGACACACATCGTTCTTGCGCGATGATTTTACGGACATTGAGCCGCGCCTCCGGGCGTGGGTGGATGGCCTCGCAGATTCTCAGGCTCGTTAAAACCGGAGTCAGACCAGATCGGTTTCGCGCAGATACGGGTTACTCGCCCGTTCCCGTCCGATGGTGGTTTCGGGGCCGTGGCCCGGCAGGACGCGGGTGTCGTCGGGTAGGGTGAGCAGCTGTTCGTGAATGGATTTGATCAGCAGCGGGCCATCCGAGGTGGGGAAGTCGAACCGGCCGATGGACTGGGCGAAAAGCGTGTCGCCGACGATGGCGGTGGCGGTGTCTGGTTGGTAGAGCGTGATGCCGCCGGGGCTGTGGCCGGGGGTGTGGCGGACTTCGAAACTGACGCCGTCGAGTTCGAGGGTTTGGCCGTGGGTGAGCACGCCCGTCGGGTCGGGGGCGACGACGGGTTGGCTGATGTAGAGCGAGAGGTTCAGCGACGCGTCGCCGGGGAAGTCGCGCTCGGACTCGTGGATCAGCAACGGCGTGTCGGGGAACCGCTGCAGGGCCTCGGCGACCCCGGCGATGTGGTCGGCATGGGCGTGGGTCAGGATGATCTTCTCAACCTTCAGGCCCGCCTCTTCGACGTGGTCGAGCATCTCTGCGGGATGTTGCCCGACATCGACCAGCCACGCCACGCCGCTGGGGCGCGACACGACAAAGCAGTTGGTCTGGAAGTCGCCGAGGGGGAAGATTTCGATGTTGATCGCGCCGGGTTCTTGCATCGAAGCATCTTACCGGGAAGCCGACGGCTCAATGGATGAACGACTTGGTTTTCTTGCCGGTGAGGTAGCTCTCGATCACGGTCGAGCTGAGGTTTTCGCTGGTGCAGTAATACGCCAGGCCGCGGGTCAGGCGGGTGAGCTGATCGACGAAGCCAACCCAGTCCATGCCCCAGTAGTCTTCGATCAGCGCGAAGGTGGCGATGCGGATGCCCATCTGCTGGCACTTGAGCGCTTCCTGCAGCGTGATATTACTGGTCTGCTCGGTCGGCGGGTAGAGCAGGTACAACATTTCTCCGTCGACACCGCCTTCCGGGCTGTTCTCCCCGGGGGTGGCCACGTGGGCCGTGGGTTGGCCGTCGGTGATGACGAAGATCTGCTTGTTCGCCGCACCGCTGCGGGCCAGCATGTGGCGGGCGGTGCGCAAGCCGAGCTGCAGGTTCGTGAAGTGCTGCGGGATCTTCTCGGTGTTCGCCCGGGCCTGATCCAACGGCACCCGGATACGCACTTCGTAATCGCGGATCGACACCGGCTTGGGCATGACCAGCGGGATGTCGCGCTCCTGCAGCCGGTCGGCGAGCGAATAAAACCCGACGTACTCCAGCGTGTCCTGCGGGAAGCGGGCGCGGATGAGTTCCTGCATCCCGAGTGCGATGCGCTTGGCCTGGATGAACCGGCCGTAGCGCATCATCGAGCCCGACAGGTCGATCAGCATCACGGTCGCGCAGTCGGCCGAGCCCTCGGTCATGTGCAGCTCGAAGTCGCCGTGGTTGATCTGGATCGGCACCGATGCCCCGCCGGACGACTGCCCCGCCTTGGCCCGCTCGGCGGTCTGCCGGGCGATGGCGTTGCGCAGGGTCTGACCGAGCTCGAGTTCGCTGATCGGGTCGCCGAACTCGTAGGCCTTCGTGCCGTCGGCCCGCTCGGTGGTGCGGCCCTGGTGCCGGGTCTGGTGACCTTCACGCGACCCCTTCTTGAGCTCGCTGAAAATCTCCATGAGCGACTGGTGCTGGAACCCCTTGAGCATGCGCGGCGTGAGGCGTAGCCGGGTGTTGCCGTCTTCGTCCTCGTACTCTTCGAGCAGCCCCGCGTCGATCATCGCCTGGATGTATTCCTGCTCGTCGGGGTCTTCGAGGTGCTGCATCGCGTCGAGCGCCTGCTCGCCGTACTGCAGGATGAAGTTCATCACGTTCGGCTGCGCGAAGAGTTGGTCGGGGCTGAGAAACCCCTGGCCGTCGAACTCGGAGTAGGAAAACTTCATGGGGAATCGTAGGCGGGGTTATTTCGTGATTTGGCGATTGGGTGATTTAGCGATTGAGATAGCCAGTTCATGTTCTTCGATCGCCAGATCGCACAATCACTAAATCGCCAAATATCAAAGCGGTTGCTTCTTCGGCAGCCCCGGCAGCCGGGGGTAATCCTTGGGGGTCTGGGCTTCCTTGATCACCGAGACGATGACCAGTTCGTTGTCGAACGACTCGGGGTAGGCGTCCACGACCGCGACCTCGCCGCCGCCGAGCTTGATCAGGGCGTCGCCGCTGGCGTCGAGCTCGGCCTCGGCCTTGGGGCCCTTCATCGCCAGCAGACGCCCGCCGACCTTGAGCATCGGCAGCGAGTACTCCAGCACCACCGGCATCGGGCCCACCGCCCGGTTGGTCACGACATCAAACTTGCCTCGGTACCGCGGGTCCTGCGCGGCGGTCTCGGCCCGCTCCTGCAGGGTTTGGGTGTTGGTCAGGTCCAACGCATCGATCACCGACTGGAGGAACGCGATCTTCTTCCCGGTGGCTTCGAGGAGCGTGACCTGCACATCGGGCCGGGCGATCGCCAGCGGGATGCCGGGTAGCCCCGCGCCGGTGCCGATATCGATCAAGCGGAGGTTGTCACCGTCTTCGGGGATCCCGGGCAGCGGTGTGAGGCTGTCGACGATCAACCGACTCCACGCCTGCTCGCGGTGGCGGATCGCGGTGAGGTTGGTGGTTTCGTTCGCCTTGAGGATCAAGTCGAGGTAGGCCTCGAGCTTATCGAGGACTTCGGTGGGCATCTCGAAGCCGAGCGCCTGCAGATCGGTATGCACAAATTCGGGGATAGCCATCTGCGGATTTTATCATTACGATACGCACGAATCGTTTTTGCATTTTCGCTCACACGCCCCGTCTCTTCGCCCTCCGGAATCTCCACACGATGTCTTCAACCAACGACTCCCCCAAGTCTTTGATCCAGACCCTCAAACAGCTCGGGCCGGGCTTCCTGCAGAGCGCCTGCACCATCGGCGGCGGCACGCTGGGGGCCTGCCTGTTCCTCGGGTCGTTCGCGGGGTTGTCGGCCCTGTGGATCCAGCCGTTCGCGATGCTGTTGGGCGTCGGCGTGCTCCTGATGATCACGCACGTCACACTGAGCACCGAGAAGAGCCCGTTCGGCCAGATCAATCAGCACGTGAGCCCGGTGCTGGGCTGGGGCTGGCTGATCGCCACGGTCGCGGCCAACATGGTCTGGGGCCTGCCGCAGTACAACCTCGGCACGGATGCGCTGACGCAGATGGTGGTGCCGGGCGTGCTCGGGAAGGACGGGGCCCTGGGTGGCGAAGGCGGGACGATGGGCCGGGTGATCGCCACGGCGGTCATGGCCGGGTGCGCCGTGGGCATCATGCTCACGCAGCTCCGCAAGGGCAAAGGCGGGCGACTCTTCGACCGGTTGATTCAGCTGGTCGTCGCGGGCATCGTGATCTGCTTCGGCGCGGTGGTGATCAAGCTGCTGTCCACCGGCAGCCTGTCGATCGGGAGTATTGCGCAGGGCTTTATCCCTTCGCCCTCGTTGTTCTTTGAGCCCGCCTCGGGCTACACCGAGATGCTTGGCCAGAGTGTGAACGTGGAGTTCTGGTCGGATCGCATCACCACGAGCCAGCGCAACACCGCCCTCGCGGCGATTAGCGCCGCGGTCGGGATCAACATGACCTTCCTCATGCCCTATACGCTGCTCGCCCGGGGCTGGGGCAAGTCGCAGCGTGGCCTGGCCCGGACCGACCTTTTCGTCGGGCTGCTGATCCCGTTCATTCTGGTGAGCGGGTTCGTCGTCTCCGCCGCCGCCGCGACCCTGCACGGAAAGGCCAACGTGAATCAGGCGCTCATCGAGTGGAAGTTCTCCGACCCCGGAGAAGCCAACCCCAGCGGCCTGGGCCCGTATCGCGACAATCTGGTGGCGTTTGCCAAGGACAACATCGAGGGCTGGGACAAAGAAACAAAAGCCAAAGACAAGACGCCCGAACAGGTCGCGCAAGACAACGTTCTGCTCGACACCATCCCCGAGTCCGAACGCCTCATCGCCGCCGCCACCATCAAGCACGGCACCGCGGCGCTGGGCGCCACCCTCGAATCCTTGTTCAACGGGAAGACCGGGGTGTTCATCTTCGGGGTCGGCGTGTTCTTCATCGCCCTCTCCACCGTCCTGGTCCACATGCTCATCAACGGCTACGCCCTCGAGGTCGGCTTCGGGATCCCGCGGCAGATCGGCAGCCTCCTCCCGCTGGTCGCGGTCATTGGGCCGTTCTTCTGGGGCGAGCTCAGCGCATACTTGGTCATCCCGACCAGCATGATCGGGCTGATGCTGCTTCCGGTCGCTTTGTGGGGATTCCTGCTGCTGGGGCAGCAGAAGAAGCTGGGCGACGCGAAATTCGGCCCGGTCATGCTGGTCGTGGGCATCTTTGTCACGGTCGTCTACACCCTGCTGTCGGCCTGGGCGGCATACGGCAAGATCGGTGATTGGCTGACCAAGACGATCGACGGGATCAGCCCGAAAATCGGCTGGGTGGGACCGGGCCTGATCGCCGCGGTTGCGGTCGCGGCCCTGCTGACCAGTCCGCTGGTTCGTGGGAAGAAGTCCGAGTCGTCCGACGCCGCGGAGTGATCGGTCTGAATTTAGCGTTCAGGTTTAGCGGGTGACGCGCAGCGTCCCGCGTCGGCAATCTGTAAGCAGCGCGGGGCACTTCGTGCCGTCCGCTAAACCTATTAGGGTTGACTCAACCCGAGCGCCGCCCCGCGCGGCCGTCGAACTCGAACGACGGCCGCGACATGTACGTCGCCCGCCGGGATGCGAAGTTCATCACCAGACCCACCATGATGAAGCTGAACAGCAGCGACGACCCGCCGTAGCTGACCAGCGGGAGGGTGATGCCGGTGATGGGCAGGACGCCGACGGTCATGCCGATGTTGATCACGGCCTGGGCGAGGAAGATCCCCGCGAAGCCGACGCACGCCAACCGCCCCAGCGGTTCCTTGGTCGCCGCCGCGACCGCGAGCATCGAGCCGATCAACAGCAGGTACAGCCCCATCATGGCGAAGCCGCCGAGCATGCCCCAGCGGTTGACCACCACCGCGTAGATCATGTCGTTGTGTGCCTCGGGGAGTTTGTAAAACTCGATGAAGGTTTCGGACCGCTCGCCGCCGTAGCCCTGCGTGCCGCCCGCCCCGGCCAGCGTCATGGCCTTGTGCTGCTGGTACGACTCGTCCTGAACCTCGCTGTAGTCGCCCGACGCCAGTTTGATCATCGAGGTGATCCGTGACTTCTGGTACGACTTGAGCCAAGGCGCATAGTCCGGCTCGCCCGGCACGCCCGAGGTCATCAGCACCAGCGTCACGTTGATCGCGATGACCATCACACCCATGCCAACCACCGAAAACAAGTGGCGCAGCTTCGCCCCCGCCGCGATGAGCACCACCAAGAGCGCCGGGCCAAACGCCAGCGACTGCCCCAGGTCCGGCTGCACAATGATCAGCATCACCGGAACCAGCATGAACAGAAACGGCGGGACCAACCCCCAGAACGACCGGTGGCTCTCGCGGTAGCGCAGGTACCAGCCCAACGCGATGACGAACGTCACCTTCGCCATCTCCGACGGCTGGAAGTCCATCACCTTCAGGTCGATCCAGCCGCGCGTGCCGTTGCGCGGCCGGACGATGCTCTCGGGAACAAACGGAATCAAGAGGAAGATCAAAAGTGCAATCGCGAGCCCGAACATCGGGTAGGCGAGCCAGCCGATCACGCGGGGGTGGGGGATCAGCATCACGACCATCGCCGCCAAGGCGACCACGAGATTGCGCTTCTGTGAATTGGAGATGCCCGGCTCGAGGGTTTCGACCGTCTCTTGAGCCATGATGCCCATGGCCGCCAACGCGATCGCCGCCACAAGGGTGATCCAGCCAAAGTTCGGCCGGAGCAGGTCACGCAAGCGTGCGGCAGCGGCTTCGATCATCCGGCCGCTCCGTCGGTGCCCTCGGGGGAATCGGTCTGCGGCAACATCGCACGGAGCGCCTCCTCACCCAAGTACCCCTCCACCGCCATCGCCCGGATGATCTGGTTCACGATCGGCCCGGCGACCCGCCCGCCCGAACCGGCATATTCGACCACCACCGCGATCGCGTGGGTTGGCCGGGGCTCACCTTCGGGCTGGACGAGTGCGACGACCCAGCCGTGGTAGCCCTCGCGGATGATCGCGCCGTTGCGGTTGTACTCCCCCGCTTTCGCGATGGTGCCATCGGGCTTTTCTTCGCCGCCGTCGAAGACCCTGCGGAAAGGCGGCGCGTCGGCGGTGCCCGACTTGGCCATGACCTTCACGCCCTCGACGTTAAACACCCGGTCGTGGCTGCCGTCTTCGAAGCCGATCCAGTACGTTGTGCCGCGGTCCAGGCCGCTGGTGCCTCGGGTGTTGGCCGAGGCTTCCATGCCGCGTAAGGCCCGGTCGCGGGCGGCGGGTGACAGGTGGAGTTGCGAGGTTTGGCGTTGCGCGCCGATTCGGCTGCGGTCCTGGATGAAGGTGGGCGGGATGTAGAGCCCGCCGCGGGCGAGGGTGGCGTGGGCGTTGGCGACCTGCATCGGCGTGGCCGACATCGCGCCCTCGCCGATCGCCATGTACGCCGCCTGCCGTTCGGAGACCTTGCTGCCGACCGGCGGCAACGCGCCACGGACTTCTTCGTTTAACCCCGAACCCGAAAGCCGACCGAAGCCGAACAGGCTGAACCACTCGGCCATGCGCTGATAGCCCAGCGATTGCCCAAACTTCTGCGCGACCCGGCCGAAGTAGACGTTGGAGCTGACCTTGATCGCTTCGACGCCGGTGAGCTCGCCGAACTTGGTGTAGTGCGGCGGGCGGAAGATCCAGTCGCGGAAGGTGGTCGGGCTGTCTTCCCAGAGGTGGCCTTGGGAGCAGTCGATTATTTCGTCCGGGCCGATGATGCCGTCGGTGATGCCCGCGGCCAGCACCAGCGGCTTGTTGGTCGAGCCCGGCTCGTAGCGGTAGCCCACCGGCCGGAACATCGTGGGCAGGTTCTCGAAGTCGCCGAAGACTTCGACGCTGCGGTTCTCCAAATCGTTGATCGATAGGCCCGGCACACTCACGGCGGCGACGATTTCGCTGTTGTCGATATCCAACACGATCGCCGCCCCGTTGAGCGCATCGCCTGGTTTTGGGGTTTGCGGCTTCTTTTCCGAGGGGTAGCCGGACTTGTGCCAGGGCTGCGAACGCATCAACCCGATCGCGGGGTCCTGTGACATGATCGCCTGGATACGCATCTGGAGTTGGATATCGATCGTGAGATGGACATTCTCCCCCGCGATAGGCCGCTGGATGGTTTCTTCACCCGTGTCGAGGTGGAGCACGCGCTGCCCCCGGCTACCCCGCAGGACGCTCTCCATGGAGCGTTCGATCCCGAACCGGCCGATGAGGTCGTTGGGACGGTAGCCCGCGAGGTCGACGACATCGGGCGCTTCGGGGTCGTCCGCATCTCGGGTGAACGGGTAGCGGTCCCAATGCGGGTCGCCTTTGTGGATGGGGCGGAGCGTGCCGATGATGTGCCGACCGATGCCGTCGACGGTGACGAGCAACGGCTCGGATTTGGCGAGCGGGGTGGGCAGCGTCGAGCGGTCGAACTCAAACGTCCGGCTCTCCCAGTAGTACACCCGTTTACGGACACGCACCGGCGAGACTTCGAGCCAGACGTCGTATTCGCGGGTGTCTTCGGGAGCGGGTTGGCCGTTGACTCGGGCTTGCTTGACCTGGGCTTGGAAGGCCTCGTCTTCCTGCTTCGCCTTGGCGATGAACTGTTCGATCCACGTGACGGTTTCCGGGGTCACGTCGTACAGCACCGAGTGCGGCTGGTACTCTTCGCGCACCGGCACATCGACCTCGGCCCAGCTCAGGTTCTTGGCCTGGTCCTCAGTGAGGATCTTGTACTTGTTGCGGCGGTTGGCGGCGGTGGCGTTGGCGCCCATGGTCTGGACCCACCGCACGACCTCTCGCTGCCGGTCTTCGATCTGTTCGATCTGCACCCCGCCGAGCTCGGCCAGGGTGACTTTGAGGGTTTCGATCTTGACCAGATACGGCTCGATGAACCGCCAGGTTTGTTCAGCCCGCTGCTCGAGGGTGAGGCTCCGCCAGGCCTGGCGGGACATCGTCCGACGGGCCGCCATCTCGGCCTGGTCGTAGGCCCAGTTGCCGCTGAGCAGGGCGAAGCTGACCTGCACGTCCCACCCGGGCCGGTCCTCGGCGAGCGGGCGGCCCTTGCGGTCGTAGATCTTTCCGCGGGACGTGGGCGTGTAGGTGGCGTTTTCGAGGTGGGCCTTGAGCGCGGCCTGGCGTTTGTCGTGTTCTTCGCCGGTGGTCAGCTTGGCGGTCTGTCCCGCCAGCAGGCCCATCAGGACGATCGACACCCCGCCCAGCAGCAGCAGGCGGCGATGGAACATGCTCGGGATGATCTGACGCAGAACGCTTCGCATGGCTCAGACGAGACGCTCCGCCGCACACGCGACATCCTTGTCTCGATGTGGCATTCTACCGCAGACCGCCCCCCGTACGCGATTGGGATTCAAACCGAGCACGAAGCGTTAGCGAGTGCAGTTAGCACAGGCGCATAGCAATAAGCCGGTCGCTGACGCTCGCGGCTCGGATTACGTAAAAATTTGAGGGAACCGGGGGATCAGGCGGCGTCGGCGGCCTCGGCCTTGTCGGTCAGGACCGTAAGCTTGTTGCCCTTCATCTGGGCGAAGCCACCGGCGATCTTCATGGTGGTCTTGCTGCCCGATTCGCCGGTCAGGCGGAGCGAGCCCTCGCCGATCTGCACAAGGATGGGGGCCCGGTTGACCGCGAAGCCCATTTCGCCGTCCCACGCGGGGAGGACGATGTAGGAGACTTCGCCTTCAAAGACTTCCTGTTCGGGGGTCACAACGCTGCAGGAAAAGGTGCCGGGCATGGGGGTGGTTCCTGAAAAGATCCAACGGGAGGGTCGGTTAGGGCTGGCTATCCTAAACCCGGGGCGTGTGCTGTCAAACGCGTGAACCGGTCAGGCCGTTATCGGCTCGGGCAGGTGGGTTTTGAGGAACCGGCCGGTGTACGACGCCTCGTGCTCGGCCACGTCTTCGGGGGTGCCGGTGACCACGATCGTGCCGCCGCGGTCGCCGCCCTCCGGGCCCAGGTCGATCAACCAGTCGCTGCATTTGATCACGTCGAGGTTGTGCTCGATCAGGATCACCGTGTTGCCTCCGTCGGCCAGGCGGTCGAGCACGCTGATGAGCTTTTTCACGTCGGCGAAGTGCAGGCCGGTCGTCGGCTCGTCGAGGACGTAGAGCGTGTGCCCGGTCGAGCGCTTGCCGAGCTCGGTGGCGAGCTTGACCCGCTGTGCCTCGCCGCCGGATAGCGTGGTGCTGGCTTGGCCGAGCTGGACATACGACAGGCCCACGTCGTTCAACGCCGTGAGCAGCCGCTTCACATCCGAGAAGCTGTCGAAGAATTCGAGCGCCTCCTCCACGGTCATGTTCAGGACGTCGCTGATGTTCTTGCCGCGATAGGTGATCTCCAGCGTCTCGCGGTTGTACCGCTTGCCTTTGCATACATCGCACTGCACGAACACGTCCGGCAGGAAGTGCATCTCGATCTTCTTGGTGCCCTGGCCTTGGCACGCCTCGCAGCGTCCGCCCTTGACGTTGAAGCTGAATCGGCCGGGCTTGTAGCCGCGGATCTTGGCTTCCTTGGTCTTGGTGAACAGGTCGCGGATCATGTCGAACACGCCGGTGTACGTCGCGGGGTTGGACCGCGGCGTCCGGCCGATGGGCGACTGGTCGACCTCGATGGTCCGGTCGATGTTGGTCACGCCGGTGAGCTTGTCGTGGTCGCCGGGTTTCACGCGTGAGCCGAGGAGAGAACGCTTGGCGGCCTTGAGCAGGATCTGGTTGACCAGCGTCGATTTGCCGCTGCCCGACACGCCGGTGACGGTAACGATCCCGCCGAGGGGGAACGCCGCCGTGACGTCCTGCAGGTTGTTCTGGCGGGCGCCTTTCACGGTGAGGCATTGCTTGTGGTCGAGCGAGCGGCGTTCCGTGGGCGTGGGGATTTCTTCATCACCACGCAGGTACTTGGCGGTGAGCGATTTCTTGTCGCGGAGGAATTTTTTACGTGGGCCGTGGGCGGTGATGGTGCCGCCGTGGCGTCCCGGGCCGGGACCGACGTCGATCAGGTAGTCCGCGGCGCGGATGGTGTCCTCATCGTGCTCGACGACCAGCACGGTGTTGCCGATATCGGTGAGGTGGCGGAGGGTTTTGATGAGGCGATCGTTGTCGCGTTGGTGCAGGCCGATGGTGGGCTCGTCGAGCACGTAGCAGCAGCCGACGAGCCCGCTGCCGACCTGGGTCGCGAGGCGGATGCGCTGCGACTCGCCGCCCGAGAGCGTGCCGGTGTTCCGCGAAAGATTCAGATAACCCAGTCCGACGCTGAGCATGAAGCCCAGGCGTGCCCGGATTTCTTTGACGATCGGCTCGGCGATCTGCTCGCCTTCGGCGCTAAGCCGCAAGCGGCCGAAGAAGTCTGATGCTTCTTCGATGGTCATGTTGACCACGTCGTTGATGTTGTATTCCTTCTTCCCCGACGCGATGAACACATGCAGCGCCTCAGTCCGTAGCCGCGCTCCGCCGCAAGTCTCGCAAGCCGATTCCGACAGGTAGCTCGACAGCCGCTGCTTCACGAACTCGCTGTCGGTCGTCTCGAACCGGCGTTGCAGGTTGGGCAGCACGCCCTCGAAGTGGCTGCCGTACTTCGTCTCGTCGCGGGTGGTTGTGCCCTCCATCATGATCCGGCGGATCGGCTTGGGCAGCTTCTTCCACGGCGTCTGCGGGCTCACCTCAAATTCTTTGCAGAACTTACGGATGATGCGGTTGTAGAAGATGTTCATCCGCTTGCCGTTCTTCCGCCACGGCTCGATCGCGCCCTCGCTCAGCGACAGCTCCGGGTCCGCCACGACCAACTCCGCATCGAACTCGAACACCGTGCCCAGCCCCGAACAGCTCGGGCAGGCCCCGTACGGCGAGTTGAACGAGAACAACCGCGGCTCGAGGTCCTCCAGCGAACACTCGGGGTGGATCGGGCAGGCGTACTTCTCGCTGAACAGCGTGTCGTCCCAGCCGCCCTCTTCATTGGCCACCGTCACGACCGCCAAGCCCTCGGCCAGCTTCAGCGAAAGCTCGATCGAGTCCGCCACGCGGGTCCGCACGGGGTTGTTGCCGTCCTCGTCGGTTTCGCCGTGCTGGACGACGATGCGGTCGACCACCGCCTCGACGGTGTGTTTCTGGTAACGCTGGGTCTTGGTCGTGAACGGGGTGCCCGCTTTGGTCTTGGCGATCTCCCGCAGGTCCATCACCTCGCCGTTCACCCGGGCCCGGACAAAGCCTTGGCGGACCATGCCCTCGAAGACTTCTTTGTGGTGGCCTTTCTTGCCGCGGATCACGGGGGAGAGCACCATCAGTTTGCTGCCCTCGGGCAGGCCCATGACGTGGTCAACGATCTGGGTGGCGGACTGCGACTCGATCGGTGTGCCGCACTCCTTGCCTTTCTCATCCACATGCCAGCACCGCGGCTGACCGACGCGGGCAAACAGCAGACGCAGGTAGTCGTAGATCTCCGTCGTCGTCGCGACCGTCGAGCGTGGGTTGTGCGAGCTGCCGCGCTGCTCGATCGCGATCGTCGGCGGCAGGCCTTCCACCGACTCGACATCGGGCTTCTGGAGCTGGTCGAGGAACTGCCGAGCGTAGGCCGACATCGATTCCATGTACTTGCGTTGCCCCTCGGCGTAGATCGTGTCGAACGCGAGGGTCGACTTGCCGCTACCCGACAAACCCGTGATGACCACGAGCTGATCGCGGGGGATGTCGAGGTCGATGCCCTTGAGGTTGTGTTCCCGCGCGCCGCGGATGGAGATTTCGGTGAGTGCCATGTGCGGCGATTGTAGGTAAGAAAAATCAGAAAAGCAGGACAAGAAAAAACGCAGGAAAATGAATTTCCTGCGTTTCTGGATTTGGTGTTGTTTCTGCGATTACAGGGTCGCCGAGGTGAACGGCAGCAGGCCCATGTAGCGGGCACGCTTGATCGCTTGGGCGACGATGCGTTGCTCGCGGGCGGTCAGGCCGGACTTTTTGCGGCCCTGGATCTTGCCGTTGGGGGTCATGTAGCGACGCAGGTCTTCGCTGTTCTTGTAGTCCACGAAGGTGGTGCCGTTGCTGGACTTGAAGACGACTTTGGCGGGCGGGGTGGTGCCGAAGGCTTGGAACTGGCTCATGGGAGACTCCGTCTTGGGTTGAGGTAGGCCGGTCTCGGGGACGGGCCGACGGGAAAGATCGGGCACGCGGACCATTCCGCAGCCGATTTCGAGCTACACAGTGTATCAACCCCCGCCCGGGCGTCAAAACCGCCCTCTGAGCCAGCCTGACGACCTGCTATTTCCAAACCCAGGGGACCCGATCTGCCTCGCTGACTTCCCAATCGAGTTTGCCTTCGATGGTCTCTATCAGCCTTTCTCGGTAGGTCGGCAGGTACGGCCGTTCGGTATTCGTGTGGCCCGCTAGCAGGACCACCCGGCCCTGCTGCACGAGGTCTAGCACCTGGTGGTGCTGCATCTCGCCGGTCACGTAAGCGTCCGCGCCGGGATACTTCTCAAAAAGACTGCCCCCCGAGCCCACACAGACTGCGACCGAAGACAGCTTGCCCGGGTAGAGGTCAGGGTCGGTGCCGACAAAGGGTTCCGCAGCCGCCAGTTTGACATGCTTCACGCCCAGCCGTTTCTTCACCCGTGAGGCTAACGTCGCTGGGGTGATCGGCTGTTTGAGAAAGACAACGCGACCCGCGCCCTGTTCCTCGTCTTCGGCGAGGTAATTGTCGGCCAGGTCGAATACATCGATGGCGGGCTCTTCATACGGGTGCGCCTCGCGGATCGCCCGCAGTACTCTGCCGGTCAGTCCCGCGCCGTGGTCACAGATCATCTCGATCCGGGTTTCTTCAACGCGTTCCAGTTTGTGGTGTTCGCCAATCGTGGGGTTAGATCCCAGCTCCGGATAGAACGTGCCGATCCCATCGACATTAAACGAACAGTCCGAGTAGTTTCCGATCCCACCCGCGCCTGCTTCGGCCATCGCACTACGTACTTTTTCGGCATCGTCTCGCGGTACATAAACCACAACCTTCTGGCCGTAACGACGCTCGAATTCGCTCCCAATAGATCCCCGGAAGCTCGCCTTGCCGAGTCCGTCACACAGCCAGTCGTTGGTCCCGCCCCGCACCGCGTCGAGCGCCGTATGCGGCGAATAGACCGCGAGCCCCGCCCTTGTCGCCTGCCAAATTCGCCGCTGGGTCCAAGGGCCATCCGCCGTCATCCGCTTGAGCGGATCGAAGATCGGCGGGTGGTATGCCACGATCAGTTGGCACCGTTTTTTGACCGCCTCGGCAACGACCGCTTCGGTCATATCGATACAAAGCAGGGCCCGCGAGACCTTCTGCTCGGGATCGCCGACGTGCAGCCCAACCTTGTCCCAGGACTCCGCCAGCCGTTCGGGCGCGATCTGCTTCAACCCCATTAACACTTTGCGTAGTTTTATCGCCATGCCACAAAGCATAACGCCCCGCCGAGTGACGGGCCGGAGCCTTCAAGTTCTCAAGCCCCTGTGCCGATAACCATGGTATGCCACGCACTGCCGACCAAATCCTCGCTGATCTGAAGGCCCTCGAACGGGAAAACGACCGCCTCGAGCAACGCATCGCCCTGGCCAAGCAGAGCCTCAAAGCCGCCGAGGCCCGGCAGGAAGAGTCCGGCCAGATGATTCTGCCGTTCCTCCAGCGGGCCGAGTCGCAGCTCCGGGCCGCGGGGTGAGTAGCAGTAATCCAATCGATACGGTTTCGTAGGGTGGGCATCGCCCACCGTTTTGCGTTGCGCGTGAGGTGATCCGGTGGGCCGTGCCCACCCTACGGCTTATATCGAAAGATCAACCAATCGCGGCCGCGGGCTTGTTCAGCACGCGGTTGAGGTTGCGCATGGCCTGGCGGATACGCTGTTCGTTCTCGACCAGTGCGAGTCGAACATAGCCTTCGCCGCGGGGGCCGAAAGCGGCACCAGGCGTCATCGCGACCTCGGCTTGCTCGACCATCGACACGCAGAACTCATCGGTCGAGCCCTGGTACGGAACGAGGTGGTCGGGGTTAACCTTCGCCCAGAGGAACATCGAGGCCTTGGGCGATTCGACTTCCCAACCGAGCTTGCCGAGCTCTTTCACGAGGATGTCGCGGCGGGCGGCGTACTTGAGGTTTTGTTGCTCGATGTGCTTGTCGCCCTCACGCATCGCGATGATCGCGGAGATCTGCACCGCCTGGAAGATGCCGTAGTCGTAGTAGCCCTTCACGGTGGCGAGGCCGTCGATCATCTTCGAGTTGCCGCAGCAGAAGCCGATGCGCCAGCCCGCCATGTTGTAGGGCTTGCTGAGCGTGGTGAACTCGACGCCGAACTCTTTCGCCCCCTCGGCCTGGAGGAGCGACGGGGCTTTGTAGCCGTCGAAGCAGGTCTCGCCATAGGCGAAATCGTTGATGACCATCACCTTGTGGCGGCGGCACAGCTCGACGACCTTGGGGAAGAAGTCGTCGTCGACCGTCATGGCCGTGGGGTTGTGCGGGTAGCAGAGGATGACCAGCTTGGGCTGGGGCTGCATCGAGTCGAGCACGTGGTCGATCGAGTCGAGGAACGAGTCGTCGTTGCCCAGCGGCACGCTGATCGTCGACGCGCCCGCGAGGACCACGGCGGTCGTGTGGATCTGGAACGCGGGGTCGGCGACGACGGCGGTGTCGCCCGGGCCCAGCAGGGCCAGCATGAGGTGGCTGAAGCCTTCCTTGCTGCCGATGGTGGCGATGACTTCCTTGTCGGGGTCGAGCTCGACGCCCCACTTACGCTCGTACTTCAGCGCCATGTCGCGGCGCAGGTTGTACACACCCTTGCTGACCGAGTAGCGGCTGTTGCGCGGATCGAGCACGGCCTCGCGGATCTTCTCCACCACCGCGTCCGGCGGGGCATCCGACGGGTTGCCCATGTTCATGTCGATCACGTCCGCCCCGGCTTTGCGGCGGTCGTAGATCATCTGCTTGAGGCGGCCCAGGACGTAAGGGGGCAGGCGTTCGATGCGGTTGGAGTAATTGATTTCCACGGGGTTCTCTTGGGTGGGTGTCCGGGGGACGGACTGGGGTTTCGGGTTATTGGGGGGTCAGCAGCGACTCACGCTGGGCTTGCCAGAGGGCCTTGAGGGTGGGGTCAAGCACCACCAGCTCGGCACCGCTCAGGAGCTCCCGGGCCAGCTGCTGCATCAGCACCCGCTCGGTGCGGCCGCGGACGGCTTGCTCCAGGCTTTCTCTCACATCGTCGAATTCTACCTCAGCGGGCGCGATTTTTTCTTCCAGCTTCAGAAGCGCGAATCCGCCGTCGATCGCGATCGGCTGGCTAACCTGGCCAACCTCCAATCGTTCGATCGCCTGCCGCATCGCCGCCGGGTAGGACGTGTCCTCCGGGCGGATGGGCGAGAGCAGCCCGCCCTGGGCTTTGCTGACGTCGGTGGACTCCAGGGCGGCGACCTCGCCGAACGGCTCGCCCCCGGTGGTGATGCGGTCGCGAAGATCGCGGGCGTCCTTCAATGAACCGGCGACGATCAGCCGGACGCGCGACGACGGGCCATAACGCAAGCGGTAGGCCTGCTCGACCGCCGCGTCGGGCACCGTGACTTGGTCCTTCACCAACGCCCGAAGCCCCGCGTTTCGCCGCAAGAGCCCCGCGAAACGCACCTCGCCCCAGCCGCGTCGTTGGCGCATTTCCGTCAGCAACCGGACCGACTGGTCTTCGTCGTCCGACAGTGTTTGCAGCAGGACTTGGCGCTCGGTGTCGAGGTCTGCCTCGGTGAGGGTGATTCCAGCCGTGTCCAGTCGGCGTTGGAGCATTTCGTCGAGGACCAATTCGCTGAGGATTTCGCCGCCGGTGGCTTCGAGCATCGGCGGGAGCAGGTCGCCGCTGCGCAGCGGTTCACCGCCAACGTAAGCCATGATCTTGCCCGAAGACGTTTGCCCCGAACGGGCTGGGACGGCGGGTGACGCCGATCCGGAATCCGCGTTTGGGGACTGGCAGCCGGGGCCGATAAAGGCGACAATCATCAGGAGTAATACACCACGCAGCATCGTCCCCGCACGCTACGGCCGGCTCGCCAGACTGTCAAAGGAGGCCGCATGACCGATTCGGATTCTCATCACGATTCCCCCGAGGAGTCGCCCGCCACCGACACCGCCGAGCCCACCCCGGCGAGCCAAGCCCCGGTCGAGACCCCGGTGGCGGTCAACAAGAACGGTGACGAGCCCAAGCCCAAGAAGCCCAAGGTCGTGCTCTGCCCGTATTGCGGTCACGCCCAGCAGCAATCGGACCGGTGTTCGGACTGCGGCGGGTTGTTCGAGCCGCTCAGCCGTCGGGCGACGCAGATCGCGATGGGGCCGTGGTACATCCGCAACAAGAACAGCCCGTTCCGCCCGGGCTGTAGCTACGAGGTGTTGGTCAAGATGATCGAGGCCGGTGGCGTCGGCCCAATGACGGTACTGCGTGGGCCGACGACGCGTCAGTTCTGGTCGGTCGCCCGCAACGTCCCGGGGATCGCTCACATGCTGGGCTACTGCCACGCTTGCGGGGCACACGTGGACAAAGATGCGGACCTGAAGAATTGCCCGAGCTGCGACGCGGTGTTCCGTTCCGTGAAACAGCGCAACGAGCTGGGCTTGCAGTTCCCCAACCGCCGAGCGGCCGAGGCCGCGCAGCGTTCGCTGAATCGCCTGCTGGGGATCGCCCCCGCCGAGGCCGACGGCGAGGTCCCCGAAACCACCGCCGAAGACGCCGAATCCATGAGCGAGGACCAGGATCAGGTCGTCGCCGCCGCCGCTGCAGCGGGCGATCAGGCTCCCGAATCGATCTTCGAGCAGGATGCGGGCACCCCCGCTATCGCCGCCGCCGACGACCAGCAGCGTGACCTCATCAGCGACTTGCTGGGTGACACCGTGCCGACGCCGCCCTCGGCTCCCGCCCCGCCGCCCGACCCGGCTCCCCTGCCCGACGCCCCGCCCCAGCGGGCCGAAACCCCGGCCCCGCTGACCGCCTCAACCCCCGACGAGCCCCATCCCGCCGCCCTGCCGCCCCGCCGGGAGATCAACTGGCTGGTCGTCCTGCTGGTGGCCTTGAACGTGCTGGTGGCCGCCGCGGTGATTGCCTTTGTCGCCACGCGGAGCGGAGAAGGCTAAACTCTCTCTCCCGATTCACGACAAGCCTGCTTCCCGAAACCTCGGCCCACGCCGGGTGACGCTGTACCACCCCCGATCTTTTCGTCCCTCTGGACAGCCCCACCGGCCTAGCCATCGATCCCGAAAGCCCTAGTGAACGACCTGAACTCCGCTGCCTCCAACCCGCCTCGTCGTATCTATCTCGACAACGCCGCGACCAGCTTCCCCAAGCCGCCCTGCGTCCTCGAGGCCATGAACCACTACGCCACTCAGCTCGGTGCATCGCCTGGCCGAGGAGCCTACGCCGAGGCCCGCGAGGCCACCGCGCTGTTCGTCGAGTGCCGCTCACGCATCAACACCCTGCTCAACGGCGAGTCGCCCGACCACGTCGTCTTCACGCTCAATACCACCGATGCACTGAACCTGGCGATCCACGGCCTGATACACCCCCAGGCCAAGCGCCGCCACGTCGTTACCTGCCACCTCGATCACAACTCGGTGCTCCGCCCGTTCAACGAGCTGGTCAGCCAGGGCGTGGCGACGCAGACCCGCGTTGAGTGTGATCCGCGGACCGGCCGTGTCGATCCGGCCGACATCAAAGCCGCCATCCGCCCCGACACCGGCCTCGTCGCCATTGTCCACGGCAGCAATGTCACCGGCACGCTGCAACCCATCTACGAGATCGGCCAGATCTGCCGTGAGTCGGCCGTGCCGTTTCTCGTCGACGCGGCCCAGACCGCGGGCCACGTGCCGCTGGATGTGCAGCGGGACAACATTGACCTGCTCGCTGCGCCCGGGCACAAGTCGCTGCTCGGGCCGCTGGGCACCGGCTTCCTCTACATCCGCCCCGGCATCGAGAACATGATGCGCACCGTCCGCGAAGGCGGCACCGGCAGCGTTTCCGAGCTCGACGTCCAGCCCACCTTCATGCCCGACCGCTTCGAGCCCGGCAGCCACAACGCCCCGGGCATCGTCGGCCTCAACGCCGCGCTCGGCTGGATCCTCGACCAGACCGTCGAGAAACTCTGGGCCCACGACCGCAAGCTCACCGAGACCATGATCGACGGCCTGCACGACACCGCCAGCATGCCCGGCTTCTCCTGTGTCGGCCCGCAAGGGATCAAGTACCGATGCGGCGTCTTCTCGGTCCGCATCGACAGCGAAGATGGCCGGTTCGCCGACCCCAACGCCTTGGCCCAAGCCCTCGAACAGGACTACGGCATCCTCACCCGCGCGGGCATCCACTGTGCCCCGCTTGCCCACCAGACCGTCGGCACCCACGCCCTGGGCGGCACCACCCGCCTGTCCTTCGGCCCGTTCGTCACTGCACAAGACGTGAAATACGCCTGTGACGCGTTGGCGCAGCTCTGCGAATCGGCCGCGGCGCACGCGGTTTCGTCTTAACCGTTCGCACCCCGATCGCGGTAAACAACGCTTGCCCTGCCCCGATGTGGCCAGCGTGTTTTTACGGTGGACAAATTCAAGTGATAGGATTATGTTTGGTATATGTGGCAGAAGCCCTCGCCATCCGTCCCGGCTCGTGAACCGGCCCATCACGCCTCCAGCCAAGCCCTGAGCGAGGCGCGGGTGTCGTGGTTTTTTCTCGACCTCAACAGCTTCTTTGCGTCCTGTGAGCAGTACGATCGGCCGGAGTTGCGTGGGAAGCCCGTGGGCGTCTGCCCGGTGTTGGCGTCGGGCGGTGCGGTCATCGCAGCGAGCTACGAGGCCAAGGCCCGCGGTGTCGGCATGGGCGTGCGCGGGGCCGAGGCCCGCAAGCTCTGCCCCGACATCACGCTGCTGCAGGCCCGCCCCGCCCGCTACGTCGAACTCCACCACTCGATCCACGCCAGCATCGAGAAGCACCTGCCCACCACCAAGACCTACTCGATCGACGAATGGGCCATCCGCCTGATGGGCGAAGAGCGTCGGCCCGAGCGTGCGGTGGAGCTGGCCAAACGCATCAAGCAGCAGATCGCCGAGGACCACAATCATGCGCTGCCCTGCTCGGTCGGGATCGCGCCGTCGCGCTTGCTGGCCAAGACCGCTTGTGAACTGCAGAAGCCCGATGGACTGACCGTGCTCACGATGGACCGCATGCCCGGGATCCTCTCGCCGATGAAGCTGCGCGACATCCCCGGCATCGGCAGCGGCATGGACACCCGTCTCCGACAGCACGACATCACCACGCCCGAGGCGTTGTGGGAGCTGACCAAGGCCGACTGCCGACGCATCTGGGGCTCGGTGCAGGGCGAGTATTTCTGGATGGGCTACCACGGCCACGAAGCCGAGGAACCCAAGACCCGCCGATCGAGCATGGGCCACGCCCACATCCTCCCGCCGCAGTACCGCAACGACGAAGGCGCCCACGGCATCATGACCCGCCTGCTGTGCAAAGCCGTGATGCGCTGCCGCCGCGACGGGTATTTCGCCCACCGCTTGCGGGTCCACGTGTCGCTGGTCGGCGGCGGCGCATGGGCCGAGGAGATCGCCCTGCCGTCGGTGCACGACACGCCGACTGTTCTTGAGCATTACGAACGGCTGTGGCGGCGTCGGCCGTGGCGCGGCGGGATGGACGCGCTGCCGGGCTCGACCGAACCCATGCCCGTGCCGCTGAAGGTGTCGGTCGATCTGAGCGGACTCACCCCCGAAGGCTCGACCCCGGGGCACCTGTTCGCGCAGACCCAGAAGCAGGACAAGCTGTCCGAGGTGATCGACCGCGTGAACCGCCGGTTCAAAGCCCACGCCCTGCACCCGGGCTCGATGACGCACGTCGTCGACTACGCAATGGACGACAAAATCGCCTTCGGCCGCATCCCCGAGAAAGACATCGCGATGTGACGCGCGGCTTAAACCAGTTCCTGGTCGGCCATCACCTCAACAATCGCCGGTCCGGGGTGGGCCAAGGCCTGGGCGATCGCCTCGTCGAGTTGATCCGCCTGGGTGACCTGGATGCCGAAGCCGCCACAGATCTTGGCGTATTCCGCGAAACTCGGGTTGGTCAAAGAGGTCTGCCAGACCGGCCAGTGGCCCGCCCGCTGCTCCTTGGTGATCTTGCCGAGGTTGGTGTTGTTCAGCAGGACGTGGGTGATGTCCATGCCGTACTTCACCGCGGTGTTGAAGTCGCCCATGTACTGACCGAAGCCGCCATCGCCCGAGACACTCACGACCTTCCGCCCGCGGAAACGCTCGTCGTCTTCCTGCGTCGCCACCCAGGCGCCGAGTGCGCCAACGAACGAGTGGCCGATCGAGCCGAGGTAGCCCGACATGAGCACCGCGTGCCGCCGACACTCGAAGTACCGGCCGAAGCTGTAGGTGTTGTTGCCGACGTCGACCGACAAGATCGCGTCGTCCGGGATCGTTTGCCAAAGCGACTCGAAGATCGACGCGCTGTTGACGCCCTGCCCGCGATCGTCTCTGCGGCGGCTGGTTTTCTCGTCACGCCAGATCCGCCAACGCTCGGCGATCTCGCCCGTGACGTCTTGGCCGCGTACGCCCGCCAGTCGTTCTTGCAGCAGCTTCACCGTCACCGACAGCTCACCCCACACCGGCACGTCCACCGCGTGGAACTTGCCCAGCACGTGCGGGTCGAGGTCGACTTGGATCGTCGGTTTCTTGGGCGTGATGCCGGTGTGGTTGCTGAACGACGCGCCGAGCACCAGCAGGTGAGAGCTCTCGTTCATGAACCACGACGCCACGGGCGTGCCCGATCGGCCGAGCACGCCGCAGCCCAGCGGGTGGTCGTCGGGGATCAGCCCCTTGCCTTTGAACGTGGTGAGGACCGGGGCGTTCAAGGACTCGGCCAGTTCGATGATCGCGGGCATGTCGTACCGTGCGCCGTGGCCGACGATGATCACGGGCCGCTCGGCGGTCTTGAGCATCTCGACCGCTTCGCCGAGCGAATCTTCCGGCGGCGCGATCTTCGTGGAGGTGATGCGACCCTCGGGGGTTCCGACGGGTTTCTCCGCAGCTTCGAGCCCGGCAACCTCGTCGGGGAAGATCAGGTGCGTCACGCCCCGATCGAGCAGGGCCGACTTGCAGGCGAGGTTCATCAACTCGGCGTGGGCCGAGTTGGGCAAGACGGTTTGGGTGTAATTCGCCACACCCCCAAAGGCTTTTCGAGCGGGAGCTCCTGAAAGTTGTGCCGACCCAGTACCTGAGAGGCGACCTGGCCGGTGAGCGCGATTACGGGGGCACGGTCGACGTGGGCGTCCCACAGCCCGGTGAGCAGGTTGGTCGCGCCGGGCCCGGCGATCGCGAGGCAGGACGCGGGGCGGCCGGTGAGTTTGCCGTAGGCGCTGCACGCAAACGACGCGGCCCCTTCGTGGCGGATGCCGATGTATTTCAGGTTGCCCGCTTCTTCCTGACGCCGCAGCGCATCGGCGACGGACAGGTTCGAGTGGCCGACCATGCCGAAGCACCACTTCACGCCCCAGTTGACCATCGTCTCGATCATCACGTCCGACACATCGCGGACGTGTTCGGGCTCGGGGGGCAGGCCGACGTAGACCCCATCTTCGCGGGTTTCGGTAGGGAAGGTTTCGACGCCGTCGTCGTAGTCTCCCGGGGGTGTGCCGGTCAGCGGGCAGTAGTCCCACCCGTGCCACGGGCAACGGAGCATCCCGTTCTCGATCGTGCCTTCACCCAGCGGACCGCCTTGGTGGGGGCAGCGGTTGTCGAGCGCACCGTATTTGCCGTCGTAGTGGGTGAGGCAGAGCGTGTTGGTGCCGAGGGTAACCGTCTTGACCCGGCCCTCAGGTAGCTCTTCGGGGTCGAGGGCTTTGTGCCAAGTGAGTTCAACCGGGATCTCTGAAGGATGGCTCATCGTGTCTCGCTTACGGATTCCGCCAGGGGCGGGGAGGAGGGAGAAGTGTGCTGCTTACGCTCCTGGGTCAGTTCCCAGTTCAATGAAACGCTGATCACCGTCCGGATCAGCACGATCGCTCCGAGGACCACGATGTGTTCGAGGTCCGGGGCATTTAAGGTCTCGATGATGTCTGCGGCCAGCAGGATTTCCAAAGAAAGAAGCAGGTAAAACCCCAAGTCCATGCGGAGCCGATTGCGTGCGGGCTGCCGTGGCTTTCGATCCGGATGAAAGACCAGACCGCTCTCCCCACGCCGTAAACCAGGACAGCCACGCCGATCCAGGCGATCACCGCCGCCAACATTTCGCAGAGGTGCCGGAGATCGAATGCACGAACTTCAGATGCGGCGAGGATCAAGCTCATGATCACGCCTCCGCCTCGGAGTTCGAATCGCTCATGCCGGAGTACGACACCCCAACCGCGGCCCGCCGTTCAAGCTCGGCGTGCTCGTGCTGAACCAGACGGAGGCTGATCCGTACCTCGGCGAAGACATACCCCATCCCCACCAGCATCATCACCAGGCCCGACACGAATACCGCCAATCCCAAGCCCGCGCCGACGCGTGGCCAGACCAATTCGAGCCCGATCAGCAGCGACGTGACAATCATGCAGATGACCGCGACGACGAGAAACATCAGGGCGCTGCGGATCATGCAGGCGAGGCGGAGCACGCCGTGGGCCTGCTGCTCGAGCTCCGCGCATATGCCTTGCAGCAGCGGGCGTTCGTCGGGCGCGCAGTGCTGGAGCTTGGCGTATGCGTTGAGGTACTCGCGGTGGAACTGCCGAACCCGACCGACGATCGCCGTGTAGCGCGCGAATTGCGCCATGCACAGCAGACCACACGCCGAGATGATCACCACCGGTGGGAGAAGTTGTTGAATCGGAGATTCCATAAAACACCGCTGGGCCGTTAAGCCCAGCGGCGATTCGGTCGTTCGACGATCAGAAATCCGGGTTGTAGTAGAACTTGTTGTGGATCGCTTTGCCGTTCTCCCAGCGGATCACCTGGACTTGATCCGGGTTGAACTTGCTGCCGTCTTTCATGTCGACCGACAGCTTGTACTCGGCGAAAGTTACGCCGTTACCCTGGCCGTCGTCTTCGCCTACGCCGACGGAGCGCACCTCGCAGCCGTGATAGGCCGCGACGTTCGCCAGCACCTCGTGTTCGTGTGCGATGAGCGCGGCTTTGCCCTCAATCGTCGCGCCGGTGGGCTCTTCGTTGACCACGTTGTCGGCATAAAACTCTTCCATGCCTTCCACAAATTGTCCGTTCTTCAATTGTTCGAGAATGGTCTTCGTCTTATCGAGTAGTGATTCGCTCATGGGTAAGCCTCCAAGATTCGTGGGTGAGTCGAGATTCAGAAACGCCGCAAACGACTTGCAGCGTTCTCATAACAAGCCTTCCGAAATAACTATTCCGGAGGTGGCCTAGGAAAAACCCGGAGGCATATCGAGAGTGGGCTTAAAGCGTTGGGGTGGGCGTGGATTCCAGCTGCATCTCGATCATCCCGCGGTAGGTGCCCCCCGCTTGCATCAGCTGGTCGTGGGTGCCCTGCTCAAGGATCTGGCCGTGGGCGATGACGAGGATGCGGTCGGCGTGGGTGATGGTGGAGAGGCGGTGAGCGATGACAAAACTCGTGCGGTCCTGCATGAGATCGGACAGCGACGCCTGGATGAGGCGTTCGGATTCCGTGTCGAGGTTGCTCGTGGCTTCGTCGAGGATGAGGATGCGCGGGTCGGCGAGGATGGCCCGGGCAATGGCGAGGCGTTGGCGTTGCCCGCCCGAGAGCTTGACGCCGCGCTCGCCGATGAGCGTGGCGTAGCCTTCGGGCATGTCCTTGATGAATTCGTGGGCGTTGGCTTGCTCGGCGGCGCGTTGGATGTCATCGGCCGTGGCATCGGCCTTGGCGTAGGCGATGTTGTCGGCAACGCTGCCGTCGAAGAGGAACACGTCTTGCTCGACGACGCCCAGCAGATTGCGGTAGCTGTCGACGTCGATATCGCGGAGGTCGGTGCCGTCGAGGGTGACCCGCCCGACAGTCGGGTCGTAGAAGCGGGCGACGAGGTTGCAGAGCGTGGTCTTGCCCGCGCCGCTGGGGCCGACCAGCGCGACGGTCTGCCCGGGCTCGGCGGTGAAGGATATGTCGGCAAAGACCGGCTTCTCCGCCTTGGGGTAGGTGAAGCTCACGCCATCAAACTCAACCCGGCCGTGCACTGTGTCCCGCGAGACCGCCAAGGCGTCGAGCGGCGAGGGCATCTCGCGCGGCTCCTCGAGCAAGTCGAGTGTGCGGTCGAGCGCCGCCAGGTCGTTCTGCAGCGAGGCGGCCGTGGCGGCGAGAGTCGCGATAGGCCCGAGCAGCGCCGCGAGGTAGCCGAGGAACACCACCAGATCGCCGATGGTCAGCGCCTTGCCCGGGGCGAGCGTGCCCGCTTCAACCGCGGCGTTGTCGTCCAGGATGCGCAGCCCGCCGTAGAGCAGCAGCAACGCCGAGGCGACGGGGATGATCACCGCCCACGCCGTGTCGATGCCGCGCATCCACCACCAGGTGTTGAGTTCCTGGCGGATCATCATGTGGTTGCCGCCGACGAACTGGCCCGACTCGGCCCGTTGTTGGCCGAAGGCACGGACGATGCGCATCCCGCCGAAGACCTCGGTGGCGTGGCCGTCGATGTGTTGCCGGGTCCTGCGCACGTCGCGGAACATCGGGCGGATCCGGCCGATCCAGGTGCGGTGCGTGATCCAGACGACCGGCAGGATGCATAACCCGCCGAGCAACAGCTTCCAATCGATCGTGGTCAGCACGATGAGCGTGCCCAGGAACTGGATCACCGCCCGCCAGGGGTTGTAGATCATCCCGAAGACGAGGTTGCCCACCGCCCCGGCGTCATCACGCAGGATGCCCGCGACCCCGCCGGTCTTGAGCTCGTAGACCCGGTGCAGCGGGAGTCGACTGGCGTGCTCGAACGCCCGGCGACGCACATCCGACTGCAACCGCTTGGTGATGCGCGTGGCGTGCCACCGCCCCCAGAGACCAATCACCACGGAAACGAAGGCCAGAATCAGAGTGAATACAACCAGCGTGACCAGCAGTGCTTTCGGGGTGTCGCCGCTCGAGCCGGGCAGCCAACGGGCCAAGCCCTCGGGAACGGGCTGCCCGCCGAGCACGTTATCCACAACGATCTTCGGCGCGTAAAGCGGGACGAGAGCGATCAGCGTGGCGGAGGTGAGCGTCGTCAGCGCCGCGGCGAGGATGAGCCGGTGCCCACGCAGCAAACCGAGAAAGGCTCGCAGGAGTTGGGTGAAACTGCGGGTGCGTTTGATCTCGTTGCCGCGTTTGTCGCGCTTCTTGGGTTCCCTGCGGCGGTCGCGCAGTTTGATTTTGTAATCGGCGAAGCGGGCACGGCTGGAAGACGAACGGCTCATCGGTGACAATAATAGTCCGATGCCTAAACCTAAACCCAACCCGAACGCGGATACGCCCGAACACCGACGGCTGCGCGAAGACCGGGCAAGAGAAAAAAACTGGAAACGCTGGGGTCCATACCTCTCCGAACGCCAATGGGCGACGGTCCGCGAAGACTACTCGTCCGACGGCAACGTCTGGGACTACTTCCCCCACGACCACGCCCGCAGCCGGGCCTACCGCTGGGGCGAAGACGGCCTGCTGGGCTTCACCGACCGCGAGTGCCGGATGTGCTTTGCGCTGGCGCTGTGGAACGAGAAGGACGTCATTCTCAAAGAACGCCTGTTCGGCCTGACCGGGCACCAAGGCAACCACGGCGAGGATGTGAAAGAGTCGTACTACTACCTCGACTCCACCCCCACCCACAGCTACGCCAAGGCGATGTACCGCTACCCCCAATCGGCGTATCCCTACGACGAACTGGTCAAGGAAAGCCTCAAGCGGACCAAAAAAGACCTCGAGTACGAGCTCGAAGACACCGGGGCGTTTGACGAGAACCGTTTCTTCGAGGTCCAGGCCGAGTACGCAAAGGCCGACATCGATGACCTGCTGATGCGGATCACGTTGACCAACCGCGGCCCCGAGGCGGCGAAGCTGCACGTGCTGCCGACGCTGTGGTTCCGCAACACGTGGGTGTGGGGCTGTGAGCACGAAGGCTGCCACATGCGGCCGGACATGCGCATGGTGCCGCGTCCGGGCAAGGCGATGAGCGTGCGCAAGGTGCAGGCCGTGAAGACCGAGCACGAGACGCTGGGCAAGTACACCTGGGTCGCCGGGCCGAATCCGGAAACCGGCGAGCTGCCGGAGATGCTCTTCACCGAAAACCACACCAACCACGAACGCCTCTTCGGCGAGCGCAACCGCACCCGCTTCCACAAAGACGCGTTCCACCGCCACATCGTCGACGGCGAAAAAGGCGCGATCAACCCGCAGCAGTACGGCACCAAAGCCGCGGCCCACTACAAGCTCAACCTCGCCCCCGGCGAGAGCAAGACGCTGACGCTGCGCCTCTACCCCAGCGACACGCCTCGCCACACCATGCTGGATGAGGAGCTGTCTCCCGAAGCGTTCGACGTGGTGTTCGATGCGCGGGTGCGAGACGCCGAGCAGTTCTACGACATCGTGATCCCCCAAACGCTCAGCGACGAGCAGCGGTTGGTCTCGCGCCAGGCCTATGCGGGCCTGCTTTGGACCAAGCAGTTCTACCACTACATCATCGACGCCTGGCTCAACGGCGACCCGGACATGCGCACGCCGCCCGAGCAGCGCCAGACCGGCCGCAACCACGACTGGCCGCACCTGTTTGCCCGGGACATCCTGTCGATGCCCGACAAGTGGGAGTACCCGTGGTTCGCGGCGTGGGACACGGCGTTCCACATGCTGCCGTTCTGCCGGATCGACGCCGACTTCGCCAAGCGGCAGCTCGACAAGTTCCTGCGCGAGTGGTACATGCACCCCAACGGTCAGATCCCCGCCTACGAGTTCGCGTTCGGTGATGTGAACCCGCCGGTGCACGCCTGGGCGGTGTGGCGGGTCTACAAAATGACCGCGGCGCGGGGCAAGCGCGACCGGTTGTTCCTCGCATCCTGCTTCCAGAAGCTGCTGCTGAACTTCACCTGGTGGGTCAACCGCAAGGACCCCAACGGCAACCACCTGTTCGCGGGTGGCTTCCTGGGGCTCGATAACATCGGGGTGTTCGACCGCAGCCAGAAGCTGCCCGGAGGGCGACAGCTCGTCCAATCGGACGCGACGGCGTGGATGGCGTTCTACTGCAACATCATGCTCTCGATGGCGATGGAGCTCGCGGACGACGACAACTCGCCCCACTCCATGGCCTACGCCGACATGGCCAGCAAATTCTTCGAGCACTTCGTCTCGATCGCCGACGCGATCAACGACATCGGCCAGGACGGCCTGTGGGACGAGAAAGACGGCATCTACTACGACCAGCTCATCACCAAGGGCGAGTCCGAGCCGATCCGTATCCGCTCGCTGGTCGGGCTGATGCCACTGATCGCGGTCGAGACCTTCAAGCAGGAACGCATCGACCGCCTGCCCGGGTTCAAACGCCGGATGGAGTGGTTCCTCAAGTACCGCGGCGACCTGGCCAAACGCATCGCGTTCATGGCCAACGACCAGGACAACGAAACCACCCGCTCCGACATGCTGCTCCTGGCGATGCCCTCGCGTGAACGCCTCCGCCGCGTGTTGAAATACATGCTCGACGAAGACGAGTTCTTCGGGCCCTACGGCATCCGCTCGGTATCGAAATACCACGAGAAGCATCCCTACGAACTCGACCTCGACGGCGAGAAGATGTCGGTCAAGTACACCCCCGGCGAATCCGACACCCGCATGTTCGGCGGCAACTCGAACTGGCGCGGGCCCGTGTGGTTCCCCATCAACTACCTCATCCTCGAATCGCTGCAGCGCTACCACTACTTCTACGGCGAGTCGTTCACCGTCGAATGCCCCACCGGCTCGGGGAACTACGTCACGCTCGACAAGGTCGCCCAGGAGATCGAGCGCCGGTTGATTAAGTTGTGCCCGCCGGACGAAGAGGGCCGGGTGTTGTTCTACGAGTACTTCCACGGCGACACCGGCCGCGGGCTGGGCGCCTCTCACCAGACCGGGTGGACGGCGCTGGTGGCCCGGTGCATCGAGGACATGGCGTGACCAGGCGGCCGGGTCGAACTCGCAGCGAGCGCAAGGCCCTGGGGGAGAGCTTTACCGTCGCGGAACACTCGATCGGCGTCGGCGTCGGCATCTTCCTAGGCACCCTGTTCGGCATGTCGCTCGGGGTGAGCATGGCGTGTTTTGGTTTAACGATGTGGCTGTGGCTGGTGCTCGCGTTCGCCGGGGCGATAGCGGGGGGAATCGTCGGGCGGCGGTTCCCCTTTAGCCTGGAAAAGCACGCCCCGAGCGAGGTTCCCGTCGAAGAGGAGCCGACGGTGTAGTACGCTGTCGGTTGAGCAAGCCTTTCGTGCTAGTGATTGGATTCTTCCCTCTTTCAGGAGACCACGATGAACAACCGGATATCCGTTCTCTTCATGTTGGCGGCGACGATGACCATGGGTTTGGTGGTGGGGCTCAATGTGCGTCAAACCGCGCCCGTCTACGCCCAGGCCGGAGTCGGCGGGAACTACGTTGTCGAAGAAATCTCCAGCGAGGACGAGGACGACGACGACTGGAAATACAACGGCCGCACGCTGGCGGTCGTCTCGCCCGGCGGGACGCTGAAACTGGTCCACATCACCTGGAAACGCGAACGCGGCGACGACGAAGATTTTCCCAAGCACTTCGCCGAGTCCGGCAAGACCTACAACGTCACGGTGCTCGACGCGTCGGCGTCACTTTCGCACTAACGCGCGGCAACCATCGAGGGCAGATCGCCCCGGGCTTCAGCCCGCTTGTGGCGTGGCCACGTTGAGCGACAGGTCCAGGTCCAGATCGTCGGCGAGTTGGTCGAGGGCGTCGTGCAGATCGTCGTGCGACGTGTCCTCGGGGGCGTGGAGGCTGGCGGTCGCTTTGAACATGAGCTCGCCGGACATCGGGGCGCTTTCGGTCAGGGTCTTGAGCTTCGCGACATTGATGCTGCGGGTGGCCAACGCCTTGGCCAGGTCACGCACGATGCCCGGGCGGTCCAACCCGATGAGTTCGAGCTCGTACAGGCGGGTGCCGCGGAGGTCGGCGGAGTCGGCCTCGGGGCTATGCGTCACGTGGACGTACAGCTTCTGGGCTTTCAGTCCGTCCAAATCCGCGCTGAGCGCTTCGACCGACTCGATAGGCGCCTGGACGTGGACGATGCCTGCAAATTGCCCGGCGAGCTGCGCCATCTCGCCCTCGAGCCAATTGGCGTCGTGGCGAGCGACCACATCGGAGAGGGCTTTGACCAGGCCCGGGCGGTCGGGGCCGACGACGGTGAGGATGAGAGAGGTCATGTGGGTTGGCGCTAGGGGTTGGGCGCTAGGCGCCAGGAGAGAAACCGAAACCTGTGAGTCATTACACAGTGTATCGGGCAGGGTGATATGTTGACTGTATGAGCAAGGCAAAACGTCCTCACCGGTTGGAAATTTACGAGCACGCGGTGCAGCAGCCGTGGGCCGAGGCGGCGTTGCTAGGGCGGATTTACGAAGCGATGAACGGCGGGGAATCGGCGTGGCTCCTGCGCGAAGACTTTGCGGGGACGTGCTCGGTGGCGGCGTCCTGGTGCGAAAGTCACCCCGAGCGACAGGCCATGGCCGTTGAGCTCCACGGCCCGACCCTCCGCTGGGCCCAGCGTCGCCACGCCCACATCGAGGACCTGCACCTGGTCGAGGCGGACGTGATGCAGATCGCGTCTCCCAAAGTCGACCTCACCGCGGCCCTGAACTTCAGCACGTTCATCTACCACGACGAATCCGCCCTGCTCGGCTACCTGCGCCACGCCCGCAAGGGCCTCCGCCCCGGCGGTGTTTTCGTCATGGATGTCTTCGGCGGCCCGGGGGCTCAGCGGCTGGGAACCCAGACCCGCCCGGCCGACGGGTTCACCTACCAGTGGGAGCAGCGGGCGTTCGATCCGATCACCCACCGGATCGACTGCCGGATCCACTTCACGCTGGGCGACGGCCATACGATCCGGTCGGCCTTTCGCTACGACTGGCGGCTGTGGACGCTCCCCGAACTGCGGGGTCTGCTCTCCAAAGCAGGGTTCGGGCAAGTGGAGGTGTGGTCCGAGGCGAAAAACGGCCGGATCGGCCCGGCGAAGCGTCTTCCGGCGGCCGAAGACTGGGTCGCCTACCTCGTCGCGAAGCGGTGAATCTCGGTCAGTAGGGCGCATCTCTTCTATTGCGTAAAATTATCGGCGGACTTACATTATGAGGCCTTGGCGAGCCGTGTTCGCGGTGTCGTTTCTCGATGTTCGTGCCCCCTGTGAGGACCTGATTGTGCTGATCCTGATTGTCGCTGGCGGACCGGACAAGGGCCGTATCTACGAACTGTTTGATGATCGCGATGTGGTTCTCGGCCGCGAAGGCGCAGACCTGCAGTTCAACGACGTCAAAGTCTCGCGTCGCCACGCCCGCATCTGGTGCGACGGCGGCCGCTGGTACCTGCAGGACCTCGAATCCAAGCACGGCACCCACCGCAACCACAAAGAGATCGACGATGTCCAGCCGCTCAAGGACGGCGACTACATCCAGGTCGGTCGGACCGTCATGGTCCTGGCCCGTATGTCGGCCGAGCACCTTGAGCAAGCCTCGCTCCAACTGCCGCTCAACGCGGCCAACGCCTCGGTGTTCAATCGCATCAAGCCCAAGCATCTGGCCTTTGCGACCGCCGCCGCCGCTGCGGTTTTGATCGGGTTGAATGTGGTCTCGCTGATCAACGCCAACCGCGGAACCGCCGAGCTCGAAACGCAGATCGTTGCGCTGGGCGAAGAGAACCCTACGCAGCGCCAGCTCCGCAATGAAATCCGCATGGCACTCGATGCCCGCACCGAGCACGAGCGCAACGTCGAAGCCATGATCAACGCCTTCGGCCCGCAGACCGAGCGGCTGATGCCCAAGCTCGACGCGATACTCGCCACCCTCGACGCTCAGCCCGATATGGTCGAACCGCTGACCGCCCTGGCCCAAGCCATCGAAGAGCAAGGCGCGGACGACACCCTGAATACGAAGGTGGACGCCGCCCTGGCGATGCTGGAGCAGCGTGGCGGAGATGCCGAGTCCTTGGCTTCTCAGTTCCGTGAGATGTTCGCGGCCCGTCCGACGGTCGAACAGATCGCCGCGGCCGCCTCGACCAACGACAGCCTGACGCTCAAAGCCCTCAACAGCATCGTGGCTCGGCTCGACGCCACGACCTCTGCGCCCGTCGACACCACCGCCATGGCGGGCGAGCTCGCCGAGCTCCGCCGCCTGATCGAAGCCCGCCCCGCCGAGTACGCCGGGACCACCCAGGTCAAGTCGATGCTGGAGGATGTGCTAGCCCGCATCGAAGCCCTGGATTCCTCGGGTGAAACCCAGACGGTTCTGGCGGCGATTGCCGAAGTGAAGTCGGCCATGCCGACCGATACCAGCGAAGCCTTCGCCGCGGTCAACAGCCAGCTCGCCGAGCTGGCCGAGCAGCTGGAAGACCGCCGGGACTCGGAGCTGATTCAAGAGCAGCTCGCCCAATTGATCAAGGCCTCGAAGGAACAGGGCGATGCCGCCCTCGCCGCGGCCAACGATCCGCTCTTGGGCCAACTGCTCGTGCAGGTCGAAGCCCTGTCTGAAAACGACAAGAAGCTCGACGCCATCCTCGCCTCGCTCAAGCAGCAGCCCTACGACAACCGCGCCATGTTCGACGAAGCCCTGGCTCAGCTAGGCACCGACGCGACGCAAGAAACCGTCGCCGCCCTGCTCGACCAGACCATGGCCGAGCTTCGCGGCAAGTCGATCACCGACGCCAACCAACTGCGTCGGATGATTCAGCGTGAAGTCGTCGCCGCCGTGGGCAAGGCCAACGGCGAGAAGATCGACCGCTCCCGCGAAGACATCCGCCTGACCAAGACCGAAACCGCCTACAAGCTCGCCTTCGAATCCGGCAAGCCCGTCGCCATCGGCGTCACCCGCGACCCGCTCACCGGCCAACGCACCTCGGGCCGGACGCTCGACCCCGCCGACGCCGTCGCTGCGGGCCACGAGACTTGGCGTGACTGGTACCTGATGGACGACTTGGCCAACCGCATGCAGATGCAGGAAAAAGCCCAGCGTGTCGCCCGCGGCCAAGGCGATGCCGAACGCGTCCTGAGTGTTCCCGGCGGCGAGGAAGAAAACTCGGTTAACGTCAACGCGTCTCGCATCCCCGAATAACGCATCCTCTTTCGGCCATACCCGGCCTACGGCTGCGACCCAACATCCAGAAAAGCTTCCGGCAACGGGCTTTCGACTTCGATGCCTTCGATGCGGAGCGATGTTGCATGCAGCAGCATCCGCGAGGCTTTCGTTTCGTGGGGCGATGATGTCGGTCCGTAAACCGGGTCGCCGAGGACGGGGTGGCCCAGGTGCGCAAACGTCGCACGGATCTGGTGCAGAAACCCGGTGCCGAGTTGGATGTCGAGCTGTGACGCTGCGGCGAGTCTTTGCGTAACGTTCCAACTCAGCGTGCACCGGCGGGAGTCGCTGTGGTGCGGGTGGGACGGGTCATCGGGGACCGCCTGGACCCGCGCGGGCTTGTGTTGGGTGACGGCCAGACGTAGGTCCACCTCGCCGTGCTCCGGCGGGTGGCCCGACACGATCGCGGTGTAGCGTTTGTCGGCGGTGTGGTTGGAAAAAGCCTGGCGGAAACGCTGCCATCGTTCCTCGTCGAGGGCGAAGAGCAGTACGCCCGACGTTTCGACATCGAGCCGATGCACGACGCCCGACTTCAAGCCACCTTCATCGCCTGAAGCACCCACACCCTGCACTTGGGGGTACCGCCCCGCCACCGCGTTGAGCAGCGTTCCGGCCTCTCCTTCCCGCAGCGGATGTACCGGCACCCCGGCGGGCTTGTCGACCGCCACCCACCCGTCGCCTTCACCCAGAACCACCAGCGGCATCTCAGGCTGCGGAAGGACTCGCCCGACCTCGGCCGTCACCAAGACGCGGTCCTGCGGGCCAATCATGCGCCCTTTGTCCCCGGATTTCGCCACCCTGCCGTTGAGCGTGACCACACCGTCGGCGATCAGCCTCTGGGCCCGCCTCCGCGAGACGCCCGCGACAGCCGCCACCGCCATATCGAGGCGTTGGGGCCACGCTTCCCCCGAGGCGGCTGGTGGGACGTCCTGGCTCATCCAAACAGCCTACCGCATCGTGTCGATCCGGCAGTGCGGCCCGGCCGGAATCCCCGCGGATTCGCCCCAAGTTGCCCCACCCAAACCGCCGATACATCGATAGGCACCGGCTCCACCGCCGCGTGTTATCGGGCCATCCGCATCGTGCCGACGCCCGTCATCGGACCCAGGGAATCTCGCCATGGCCTCCGCGCCGCAAGGCAACAACCCGCTCGCCGCAAGCCACGCCGTCCCAGGTTGGGACACGCGCCGCATCGTGTTGGGCGCGCTGCTTGGGCTGATCGCGGTGTGGGCCGGGCTGCGGGCGTGGAACGACATCCTGTACATCGCGCTGCGGGATGAGGAAGCGAGCCAGGTCTGGCTGGTGCTGCCTTTGTTCGCCTGGTTGGTTCACGGCCGGAAGAAGGCGCTCTCGAAAATCACCCCGACCTACTCCCTGTTGGGCCCGGCGCTGATCGCCGTCGGCTGGGCGATCTCGCTCTACGGCTTTTTCAACCTCCAACAAGCCATGTGGCACGGCGGATCGGTGCTCGTTGTCGTCGGCGCCTTCGCCACCGTGGCGGGGCCCCGGCTCGTGCGCGCGATGCTTCCAGTGCTGCTGTTGCTGGTCTTCCTGATCCCCGTGCCCGGGATGATCCGCCAACAGATCGCGATCCCGATGCAGACCTACACCGCCACGGCCAGTGAGTTTGTTTTCCAACTCCTCGGCATGCCGGTCGAACGCAGCGGCAGCGTGCTGACCTACAACGGCCGGGACATGCTGGTCGCTGAGGCATGCAACGGGATGCGGATGATCTTTGGGCAGGTTTTGGTGACCTACGCCTTTGTCTTGATCATGAAACTACGCCCCAGCGTATGTGTGTTCATCTTGGTGCTGTGCCCCGTCATCGCAGTGGCTTGCAATGTGCTGCGGATTGTGCCGACGGTGTTTATCGAAGGGCAGTTCCCCGAATGGGGCGGCACGTTCCATGACATGGCGGCTTGGGGGATGCTCGTGGTGATGTTCTTTGTGCTCATGGGCATTGTTCGCCTGATGCAGTGGGCGGAGGTGCCGATCCGGCAAG